>CAZYWA010000157.1:0-15016 GCA_964650975.1 uncultured bacterium | reverse complement strand
GTCGCTCTCCTACGTGCGGCGCGCGCCGGTCGCGATCGTCGCCGCCGGCGACGGCGAGCTCGACTGGAACCTGGTGGCGTTGGCGCCGCGCGGCGCCGTCTCGCCCGGCGCGGACCAGGCGCTGGTGAGCGTGTGGATCGTGCACAACCGTTCGCAGCGGACGATCGCGGACGTGGGGCTCGAGGTCGATGGACTCCTCTCACGCTACGACGGCGCCGGTCTGGCCGAGAGCGACACCGGCGACCGGCGCGTCTTGGTGCGCGCGATCCACGCGTCCACGGGGCCCACGGTCACACCCAGCGGCGAGAAAGGAATCACCTTCCCGATCGGAGAGCTGCGCCCTGGAGAGGAGCGGGTGATCCCGATCGCGAACGTGTTCGTGATCGGTGGCGCGAGCCCACAGCCAATCCTGGACGCACTCGCCAGCGACGGCGTCGACGCGCTGCTCGACGCCACCCTCGCCTGGTGGCGCGACTGGTTCCGTTCCGCCGCGTCGGGGGAACGCCCGATCCGGCGTTCGACGATCTCTTCGACGCGCTGGTGCTCTCGATCAAGGTGAACCAGGCCGCGACCGGCGCGTTGAGCGAGATGAGCGAGTACGCCTACACCTGGCTGCGCGACGACCACGGTCCGGCGATCTTCTATCCGCGGATCGGCCTCGCGGCGGATTTCCGCGACATGCTCGACTACGCGTACGGCGTCGCCGTCCCGAACGGCGACATCTCGAACGCGCTGCCGGCCGACAGCGATCTCGCCGATCTGCTGCCGCCTCCCGACTGGCGCTCGCTGCCGCAGTTCACGTACCGCACTCGCGCCGAGAGCCCGAGCTTCCTGGTGCTCGAGTACGAGGCCTACGAGCGAGCGACCGGTGACGGCTCGCGCGGCGCGGATCGTTTCGATCTGCTCTACCACGCGCTCTTCCAACAGCAGTTCGTGGACGGCTGCCTTCAGTACTACTCGGGCGACGAAACCTTCGAGGACACCAAGCAGGCGAGCTTCGGCCAGAACGCGCTATCCGAGCCGGACGAATCGACGCTCTCGGCCTACTCGTCGTTCGCGATGATCCGGGCGTCGCGCTACCTGTCGGACCTCGCGACGCGTCTCGGCCGGGCCGACGACGCCGCGCGCTTGACGCAACTCGCGACCGACGTCTCGCGCTGCCTCGACGAGGTGTTCTGGATTCCGTCCCCCGGCCACTACGCGATCGAGGCGTCGACCGCCACGCGCGTGCCGGATCCGCGTCCCTACGAGGACGTGAGCACCATGCCGCTCTGGCTCGATCTGCTCGATCCGGAGATCCCAAGGCGGTCGCGAACTTCGAGTACTTGCTGGCGACCCTCGGACAGCCCAACGGCACGATCGTGTCGAGGTTGCCGGCCGCTTACAGGCTGCTGTTCACGCGCGTGAAGCTCGGCATTCAGACCGGGATGAGCCATGGCTACTGGCTGGTGAACCTCGACAAGATGTTTCACCCGGTGGCCGACGAGGCGTTCCGCCGCTGGCGCGACATCGTGACGCCTGCCGGCTTCACCGAGGAAGCGTTGATCGTGGACGACTACTCCCATTTGCAGGTGATCCGCGAGCCGATCGGATTCGTGAGCGACGTGTCGGCACGTTATCGAAGCTGGGAGTCGGGAATCATCGGGAATGCGCTGCTCACGCACCTGACCGGCTACGACCTCGATGTCCTGGCCGCCAAGGTGCGGCTGGCCCCTCACCTTCCACCCGAGTGGGATCACGACACCTGGCACGGTCTTTCGTATGGCGGGGGCCGCTTCGACTTGAGCGTGAGCCGCCGCGGAACGGCTGGCCGAGAAATCGTCATCACGACCGACGCCGCGACGTCGTTCCAGCTCGGTCTCACGGTGCCGGTGGATGGAACGTTCCAGGCAGCCACGGTGAACGGCGCGCCCGCGGCGCCCACCGCGACCGCCAATCGCTACGGCACCACGGTCGCGACCTTCGATCCGCTCACGATCCCCGCGAGCCAAACCACGACCGTCGACATCGACGCTGGGTAGCGCGGTGGCTCGAGCCGTTACGGAGCGCCGCCCGCCGGAGACCGGCGGGCTCCAAGTCACGAGTGGCCCGGTGGAGCGCGCCGGTGCCCGGCGCGTGGCCCGAATCGGGGATCGTCCCCCCCCCCGCGCGCGTGCGCCGTCCGCGGGCCCTGTGCTACCGTGAACGTGTCCCTGACAAATCCGGTTCGCCGCGCGCGCACCGGCATGAGGTGAGACCATGGCTCGGCGTTCCTCGAGTTGGTCACTGGTGAGCCTGCTGTTGCTCGCGGCGGCCTGTGACTCGCGCACCTATCCGAAGGATCTCCCGCCCTCGAGCGAGCTCGGCTCGCCGCACGGCTGGACCATCGCGCGCTCCATCATCCATCTGCATTCGCCGTACTCCCACGACGCCTGCGACAACAACGGCCTGCCGGGCGGCGTGGTGAACGAGCAGTGCTACCAGGACCTGCGCTACGCGGAGTGCGAGCTGCACCTCGACTTCGCGAACCTCACCGATCATCCGGCGCACATGGACGAGTACGAGTTCCCGGATCTGCTCCTGCCGCGCACCGGTGACGTGCTGGAGGACGGTCCGTACGGTCCGGTCGTAAACCACGTGTCGTGCGACACCGGTGCGACGCCGCAGATGACCGTCGGCTTCGAGGACGAGCTCATGCCGTACGGCATGGTGCAGCATCTGGCGCCGGATCAGCCGACTCGCGATCAGCTCTACAACGACAACAGCGCGAGCACGGTCGCGCTTCTCAAGTCGGTGTCGAGCGCCGTGGCCGGCATCGCCCATACCGAGAGCAAGGACACCAATTACTTGCTGTCGCTGGGCATGGACTCGATCGAGATCTACAACATCCACGCGAACCTCGATCCCGACATCCGCCAGCAGTACCTCGGCCTGCCGCCCTACGACGGCGGGCTCGCGCTGCTCCCGTACATCCTGAATCCCACCGCGGGACCGGTGCCCGATCTGTCGTTCATGTCCTACTTCACGCTCACGCCGATCTACTTCCAGAAGTGGGACACGCTCATCGACGCGGGGCTGCACACCACCGGCACCGTCGGCAACGACTCGCACGAGAACGTGCTGGCCCTCACGGCGCCCGACGGCGAGCGCATGGACAGCCACCGGCGCATCAACAAGTGGATCTCGAACCATCTCCTCGTTCACGCGATGACGCTCGACGAGGAGAAAGACGCGGCCCGCCACGAGCGCAATTTCGTGGTGGTCGAGGGGCTCGGCTCGCCGGTCGGCTACGACTTCTACGCGACCTCCGGCAGCACCACGATCGGCATGGGCGAGACCACCGCGTTGGTGGCCGGTGACACGACGATCCACGTGCCGCTTCCCACGCTCCACCCGACGGCTCCGGCCGGCGGGCCCGCGGACGTGGTCACGATCAAGCTCAAGCACGTGCTGCCGGGTGGCACCGACGAGATCGTCGCGACCAGCACCGACGCGCCGCTCGATTTCCAGCCCACGGCCACCGGGGCCTATCGAGCCGAGGTGTGGGTCGTGCCGAACCACCTGACGCCGTACCTGGGACCGACGCCGGCGCAGTATCTCGTCGAGTGGCCCTGGATCCTGACCAACCACCTCTACCTGGATTGAGGAAGGCCGCATTCGCGGCTCACTGAGTTGCCGCCGGGGCTTTCCAAGCCCCCGCCCCGCCCGAAGTGAATTCGGGCGGGGCCCCACCCGCTCTGAGCGGTCCGAAACGATCCCCGGAAAGCCTTGCGGGGGACGAGTCCCCGCGCTACGACCGACGGCGTGAGCACCAGCGCTGTCTTCTCGGTCGTGCGTCGCGCGACGGCGGCCCTGGTGTGGCTCGCCGGGCTCGGGTTTTCGCTGGTCGTGGCACTCATGGTCGGGAGGCCGTGGGGGCAGCGGCTGGGGACATCGCTCGCGTCGCACGGCTGGCTGACGCTCGAGCTTGGGCTCGGGTTGGGCTCGGTCTTCGGAATGGCCGTTGCGTCGGCGGGCATTCAGGTACTCGCCACGGGAACCGCCGCCGTGCTGCGCGGCCGGTTGCCGCAACGGCCGCTCGCGCTCTCCACGATCGCTCACGCGCTGCGCCGCGACGTGGCGGTGTCGCTGTGGTGGGGCCTGCACACGTTCCCGGCGTCGGCGCTCTACGTCGTGGCGTTGCCGGTCATGCGAAGCGCGCGGCTTAGGCTCGCGGAGCGCCATCCGCTCGTGGCGCGAGCGCTCGCGGGCCTCTACGTCGTGGGGTTCGCGACCTTCCTCTTCGCGCTGGTGCGCTGGGCGCCGTTTCTGAACGGCGCCGAGACCACGTTCTTCGTGGTGTTCGCCGCGGGGTTGCTTGCGGCTCTGGGCGTCGCTCGAGAGCGGCGCTTCGAGGTGCTGCTCGCGGCGTCGGTGGTGCTCGCTCTCTACTTGACCCTCGATCCTCCGCAGGCAGTCGAATTCCCTCCTCGGCTCGCGGTCGCCGCCGGTCTGGTGCTGCTCGGCGCCGGGCCGGCGCTCCTGGCCGGACGCGCCGGTTGCCGCGAGCTCGGCGTGATCGGCCCCGCCGCCGGCCTGGTGGTGCTCGGCCTCTGGGCCTGGTGGGGCGAGTTTCTGCTGTTTCCGTCGACCGGCGACGCCGCGCGGGTCGCGGCCCAGCCCGGTGTCAGCGTGCTCTACCGCAACGGCAGCGGCGGTGCCTGGTCGGACAATCGCTTCCTGATGGAGGCCTGCGATCCCGACCGGATCATCTACGGCTCGCGCGAGATTGCCCACGGCATCGTGCGGATTGCGCCAGGGGGAAAGGTGAGCGGCACGCTCGCGATCCACACCGGCTACAACCTGGTGACCGACTGCCAGCAGGGCATCGGCTACGTCGGCAACTACAGCGGTGGCGAGATCGATCGCATCGATCTCGCCACCCTCTCGATGCTGGCGCCGGTGCCGCGCGTGGAGATCGGCGGTCCGACGCTGCTGCAGCTCTCGCCGGATGCGAAGCACCTCTACGCGATCGACGACTCGACCGGCGACGTGCGGCGGATCGCGCTCGACACCGGCGGGGTCGACGTCGAGCTCCAGGAATGCTTGCCCAACGGATTCTTCGCCGACGAGTCGCTCGGCCGCATCTACCTGGCGAGCTGCGGGCGATTCGACCTCTACGGAGCCCAGGGAGGCGAACCACTTTCGCAGATCGGCCTGCGACGCGGGCTGGTGCCGCCGTTCCCGTTCGGCTGCCACTTCCACCGGCTCACCGGAGATCCGGAGCGCGGCAAGGCGTTCGTCTCGTACCTCGACACCGGCCGGGTCTACCGCGTCGACGGGCGTACCGGCGCCCTCGAGGCGGAGGCGCACGTGGGTTACGGCGTGCGCGACCTCACCTGGGACGCGCGCAACCGGATCCTGTGGGTGAGCAACTACGTGAGCGGCGAGCTACTGGCGGTCGATCCCGATTCGCTGGCGGTTCGCGGTCACGTCCAGGTGGGCCGCCGCATCCGCTCGATCGAGCCGAGCCTCGACGGCCGTCGCGTGTACGTGACCTAGGCCGTCGGCGGCATCGCCGTCGAGGTCGCGGCGATCGTCCGCTAGCGGAACGGCTGGAGCGCGCGCGGTCCCTCGCGCGCGAGCGATCGAATCGGAACGGTCAGGGAGCCGGAACGCCGGGCGCCGTGGGTGCCTCGATCACACGCACGCCTTCCGGCGGCTTGAACTCGAAGAAATCGGGTTTCGGCATCTCGACCGGCTGGATCTCGGTGAAGCTCAGCCGGTTCACGTTGCCGAACGGATCGAAGATCGTGATGTCGGTCACCAGGTTGGTGCTCGGCTCCACGATCACCCGCAGCTTCTGGAACGGCGCGGCGTGCTGCGGCGTGAGGTCCACCGCGATGCCCTCCTTGGGTGGCAGGTCGAGCTTGGGCAGCTCGGCCACGTAACCCTCGGTGAGGCTGCTGGTGCCATTCAGGAAGCCGGTGGGGATCTGCTTCGCGATCTCGGGATCGATCGCGCTGGTCTGCACCTGCTCGCGCTCCGACTGGTAGAACCAGATGTGCGCGCCGTCCGAGATGAGCAGCTGTTTTTCGGGCTTGTCGTAGGACCACCGCATCTTGCCCGGCTTCGCGAACCAGCATTCGCCGTCGCCAGGCATGCTCTGGCCGAGCGTCGAGGAGGACATCTCCTGGTGGAAGCGCGCGTGGAAAGCCTGCATCTTGGCGTAGCGCGCCTGCACCTTGGCGAGGATCTTCTTGGCGTTGGCCGAGGTTTCCGCCTTCTCGGCGGCCGGGGCAGTGGCGGACGGAGCGACTGCCGGAGTGTCCGCGGCCGCGACCTGGATGACTCGTCCTGGGGAGCAAGCTCTCGCGGGAGGCACGGCCGCGAGCTGGGAAAACGCCAGCCCACCCACGAGCAGCACGCTCGCGACGCTTCCCGGTGCCGATGTTGGTTGGCGCATCGAGCGATCAGATCCGGTTGACCAGTACTTGCCGCGGCTTGGCACCGTCGGACGGGCCGAGCACACCTTCGCGCTCCATCTTCTCGATGATACGCGCCGCGCGATTGTAGCCGATGCGGAACCGCCGCTGGACCAGCGAGATCGACGCATGACCGAGCTGTGACACGAAGGCCAGCGCGTCGTCGTACTTCTCGTCGTAATCGTTCTGTCCGTCCGCGCCGTCCTCGTCCTCGACCGGCACCTCGAGGATCGATTTGTCGTACTTGGGCTTGCCCTGCTTCTTCCAGTGGGCGATCACCCGCTGGATCTCGCCGTCGCTCACGTAGCAGCCGTGGATGCGCGTGACCTTGGAGGTGCCCGGCGCGAGCATCAGCATGTCGCCGTTCCCGAGCAGCCGCTCGGCGCCGATCGAATCGAGGATGGTGCGCGAGTCGGGTCGCGACGACACCTTGAAGCTGATGCGCGCCGGGAAGTTGGCCTTGATGATGCCGGTGAGCACGTCGACGCTGGGCCGCTGCGTCGCGACCACCAGGTGGATGCCCGCGGCGCGCGCCATCTGCGCCAGCCGGCAGATCGAGTCCTCGACCTCCTTCGACGCCACCATCATCATGTCGGCGAGCTCGTCGATCACGATCACGATGTAGCGGAGCTTCTCCGGAATTTCCTCGCCTTCCTCGATCAGCTTCTCGCGCAGCCCCGGCGTCTCGTCGATGCGCTTGAGCTCCTCGGCGATCACCTGGTTGTAGCTGTCGATGTTGCGCACTTCGGCGCGCGCCAGGTTCTTGTAGCGCTTCTCCATCTCCTCGACCGCCCAGCGCAGCGCCAGCGACGCCTTTCGCATGTCGGTCACGACCGGCAGCATGAGATGCGGAATGCCCTCGTACGGGCTCAATTCCAGCATCTTGGGGTCGATCATGATCATCTTCACGTCGTCGGGAGTGACGCGGTAGAGCAGCGAGCAGATCATGCTGTTGAGCGAGACACTCTTGCCGCTGCCGGTGGCGCCGGCGATCAGCAAGTGCGGCATGCGGGCGAGATCGGCGACGATGGTGTTTCCCGAGATGTCCTTGCCGAGCGCCATCGGCAGCTTGCCTTTGTGGAGCTGGAACGGGTCGGCGGCGATGATCTCGCGCAGGTAGACCGTTTCCGGTGAGGCATTGGGAATCTCGATTCCCACCACGGCCTTTCCCGGCACGGGCGCCAGGATGCGGATGCTGGTCGCCTTCATCGCCAGTGACAGATCGTCGGAGAGCGCCAGGATGCGGCTCACCTTGACGCCTGGCGCGGGCTCGAGCTCGTAGCGGGTGATGACGGGGCCGGGGAGCACCGCCTTCACCTTGCCAGTGACTCCGTACTCTGCGAGGCGCTTTTCGAGCAGATCGGCGTTCGCGACCAGGAACTCGCGATCGATCTCGGTGTTCTTCTTCTCGGGCATCTCGAGCAGCTTGAGCTCGGGCGTCTTCCACGGCTTGTCGGAGCCGATGAACGGAAAGCGCTGCTGCACGGGCTTCGCGGGTGGCGCGGCCGCGTCGAAGGCCTCCGTGGGCGGAGCGATGATCTCCGACGGCGGCTGCTCCGCACGGATGACCGGAGGAGGAGTGGAAACGGCGGCGAGTGGCGCCGCGGGCTCGTCCGCTGCCGCCGGTGCGGTCGCCTTGAACGCGGGCGGTGGTGACGCCGGCTGCGCCGCCGAAGGTGCTGGCACGGTCGCGCGAGTTGCGGGCGCCGCAGGTGGCGCGGTCGAGGCGACCGCGGCCACGGGCACCGGCGGAGGCGCGGCCGCCGCCACCCGCTCCGGCAGTGGCGTCGCCTCCGGCTCCGGAATGTCGAGGGGTTCGTCTTCGAAGCTGGTTTCCGGCGGCGTTTCGATGATCGCCGTGGCCTTCTTCACGGCACGCTTCTTCCTCGTCGCGGCCCCGTTTCCGCCCGCGGCGCCGCCGGTGTCACGGTCCATGTCGAGGTCCGTGGCGCCCAGCAGGTCGAGCGAAGGGCCGCCCAGCGCGTACTCGGCGGTGGAGAGCGCGTCGCGCATCGCGGCCGGTCCGTCCTCCGGCGACCCGCGCTCGATGAGCGGCGGAGTGCGGGCCGAGTCGTCGAGCCCGACGGCACGCTCCTCCCGTGCCCGCTGGCGCGCGCTCGCCACCCGCCGGCCCAGGGCGAGCCCCAGCCAGCCGCCGGCGCGCGCCGTCTGGATGCTCAGTTTTCGCACCGAGAGCCGGGTGAGGATCACGAACGAAACGAGCGAGACCGTACCCAGCAGCAGATACGTGCCCACCGGATTGAAGAGCGATTGCAACGAGCCGCCCACCGCGCGCCCCAATCGCCCGCCGCCCCCCAGGATCCCCACGTGCCCGAAGGTGACGCGATCGAAGATCCCGGCGAGCCCCGCGATGAGCGGCGGCAGCGCCAGGAGCCGGCGCGTGGGCGCGCGCACGTAGCCGCGGATCATGAGCAGCAGGCCCGCGCCCAGGAACGCCGCGGGCACCAGGTAACCCACGTCGCCGAGCGCCCAGCGGAGCGCGAACGCGAGTGTCGCTCCCGCGCGACCGGTCACGTTTCCAGCGGAGTGCGGAACCGGCAGGGTGCGCTCGAACAGCATCGGATCGTTGACGTCGAACGTGACGAGGGCCAGGCCGAGGAACACCGCCACGCCCACCAGCACGATGGCGTTGGCCTCGCGCGCCAGCGCGCTGCGCACGCGCGTCTCGGTGCTCGATGCCGGGACCACCAGCCGGCGCGCGGTTCGCACGGGATTGTTTCTCACGGCGCGCCCTCCGTCGGCGGTGCCGCGAGCGTCACCGGCAGGTCGAGACGTGCTCCCCGGCGGTCGATGGTGAGGACCACCGCGTGCCCGGCGCTCACGTCGCGCAGTTCCACCGTCACGTCACGGGGCTTCGGCGTGATACGTCCGCCGACCGCCACGATCACGTCGCCGGGCATGATCCCGGCGTGAGCCGCCGGGCCGTCCGGGTCGACGCCGGTCACCAGTGCGCCGGATGTCACCTGCAGAGCGTACTCGGCCTTGCGCCCGCCGCGGACCGGGAGCAGCGTTGCGCCGAGCGAGCCGCGCAGCGGCGCGTGACCCTCCTGGAGATCGGCGATCGCCGCCTTGGCCGCGTTGATCGGGATCGCGAAGCCCACGTTTTCGCCCTTCGCTGCCGACACCGAGTTGATGCCGACCACCGTGCCCCGGTCGTCGAAGAGTGGTCCGCCGCTCGAGCCGGGCACCACCGCCGAGTCGGTCTCGAGGTATTCGTCGAAAGGGCCGATCTCGAGATCGCGCCCGACACCGGTCACCAGCCCCACGGTGGCTGTGCGGTCATTGCCGACCGGGCAACCCATCGCCATCACCCAGTGGCCGGGTGTCGCGGTGTCGGAGTCGCCGAGCTCGACCTTGCGCAGCCGGCGGTCGCGCGCCACGTCGCGCGGCAGGCCGAGCAGCGCCACGTCGATGTCGGGATCGGTGCCGAGCAGCTTGAGCGGCACCACGCGTCCGTCGTCGAGCGAGCCCTCGAGCGAGTCGAAGCCGCGGATGGTCTCCAGCACGGTGAGTACGTGTCCTTGGTCGTCGACGATGAAGCCGGATCCCAGGTTCGCCGCGGGCGGCGCGTTGCTCAGCGGATCGAGCGCCGCCTGCAGCAGCGACTTCACCAGCATGAGCGGCACCGATACTGACGTCCGGACCACGTTCCAGGCGGTTTCCGCGGCGCCCGAGCCGTCGCGGACGTGACCCACCTGCTTCGAGACGTCGGCGGCGAATCCGGATCGCGCCCGGATGCCGATCACCGCGGGCTCCGAGCTGCGCTTGAGCTTGGTGAACGCCTCGAAGATCGGCTGGACGTCGGGCGTGGTCGGCGCGGGCGCGGCGCCGACCGGGCCGGCGATCGCCACCGCCGCGAGCACGATCGCGGCACCGCGGAGGCTTCGCCAAAGCAAGGGATCATCCCGACGAAGTACGAATCCTCCCGTACGGGCGGCGGCATTCTAATGCCGCGGTCAGATCCCTGTAAATTCTCGACTTTTTGTGCGCTCTCTGGGCGCCCTGCGGCGCCGTCCCGGTCAGGTCACCGTGACCTTGATGGTGCCGGCGACGCCGCCGGTGATCACGTCGCCGGTCCCGGCCGGGTCGAGGTACGTGTAGCCCACGTCCATGCGGATCCGGTAGGTGCCCGGTACCGCCGCGGGCTCGGCCATCACCGTCGCTTGCACGGTGCAGGTGTCGGTGCCGGTGAGCCCGAACGACGTCACCGTGATCGACAGGTTCTGCAGCGCGGTCTGGGTGTCGACGTCGCTCGAGTCGATGGTCTGCGACGTGCACGAGAGGATGGAGTTCCCCTGAACGTCCGAGACGTGAAGCTCGACCTGCGTCGATTGGTTGGGTGCCAGCGTCGCCGACACCGAGTCGGGCTTGCCGCCGCAAGCGGACGCGACGAGGACGGCCGACGCCGCCAGCGCGCCGAGGCCGGCTCGGGTGATGGCCCGGAACAGCGGGCGGAGATTCGACGGGATCGTGGGCATGACTCCTCCGTTCGCCCATTCGGGGGGCGCAGACCCTTGAGACGTAACCGAGCGCTGCTTCGTTCGGCGAGAAATTGTGAAGAACCGTGAACCAGACCCCAGAGTGCCCTCGACCCGGGACCGGCTGCTCGCCCGGATCCCGTGCCGGCGCCGAGAGGCGCCCGGCGAGCGTGGCGAGCCGCCGGGAAACTCACAACCGCTCCTCGTAGAACGGCTCCTCGGTCTTTTCCATCCAGCGATCGTAGAAACCGGGGATGTAAACCGGCATGCAGAGCGCCGGATTACCGACCACTTGGCTCACATGCTGGGTGAGCGCCTCGCGGCGGATTCCGGCTGGCTCCGACGCATCCTGGGAGAGATCCCAGTGCGGCGGACGGGGCCGGCTCGGCACGTCCACCAGCGCCTGGTAGTCGTCCGTCTCGCCGGGCGCGGGCCAGTGAAAGTCGCCTCCGCAGCACGCTGGAATGAAGGTGAGCACGAACTCGTCGTGGACGATCCAGCTCCACAGTCGCACGTCGACGCCGCGCTCGCGGAGCACCTCCGCGGCCTCGCGCGCCGCGAAGTAGGCCGTGCGGTGATCGGGATGGCCGTCGTAGCGAGACGTCGTGAGGATCCATGCGCGGTCGACGCCGGCGGGGAGGTTCGTGGCCGCGGCCACCGCACCGGCGACCGCCACCTCGCCGGCGAGAGAAAGCGTGTCGTCGCGGACGCCGTCGACCAGCCTCGTCGCGCTCACCAGGCCCTGATCCGGGCCGCGCTCGAAATCGATCGGCACGTCGCGGTCGGGAGCCATCACCTTCCACGCCGCCCGCGTCTCGCCCTCGCGCAGCTCGACGATCCGTTCGGTCTTCTCGGCCTCCGGGATCCCGTTGCAATCGCCGGGCACGCTCGACTTGTCGCCGCCCGAGACGTACACGGCACGGACGAATCGAGCCGGATCCGCGGCCAGCCGATGGATCGTGGCGGCGCCGAAGATCGATTCGTCGTCGGGATGCGGCGAGACCACGATCAGCGCCTCGCGCATCGCGGCGGCAGACGGTCCCTTCCCGCCACAACCGGCGAGGAGTGCCAGGGCTCCCGCCACGATCGGCGGACCGAGCCTGGCCAACGACCAGCAGGACCGAGGTAGCATCGGTGCGACTCTACTGCACCGGTGGGCGCGGGCGAGCATGATGAACGAAACCAACCGGAGCGATCTCGCCGCCTGGATCCGCACCGAGGCCGAGCGGCTGGGGATCGACCGGGTAGGATTTTGCTCGATCGAGCCGGGGCGCGAGGCCGACCGCCTTCGCGAATGGCTGAGCCGGGGCTATCACGGCTCGATGGAGTGGCTCGCGCGCGATCCGGAGCGCCGCGGCGATCCGCGCCGCTCGCTCGCGGGAGCGCGCACCGCGCTGGTCGCGGCCGCGCTCTACGACACCGAGGCGCCGCGCACGCTGGAGCGCGCCCATCCGGAGTCGACCGGCTGGATCTCGCGCTACGCGTGGGGCGACGACTATCACGATTGGCTCACGCGCCGGCTGCGAGAGCTGGCGCGCGCCATCGACGAGCGCGCCGGTGACCACGTCGCCGGGAAGGTTTACGTCGATACCGGCCCCGTGCAGGAAAAGGCGCTCGCCGAGCGCGCCGGTCTGGGCTGGATCGGCAAGAACGCGTGCCTCATCTCGCCAGGTCTCGGCAGCTTCGTGTTTCTGGGCGTGATCCTGCTCACCGTCGAGATCGCGCCCGACGACGCGGGCGTCGATCGCTGCGGAACCTGCCGCGCTTGCCTCGACGTCTGTCCCACCAGCGCTTTTCCCGAGCCCTACGTGCTCGACGCGCGCCGCTGCATCTCGTACCTCACGATCGAGCACCGCGGTGAGATCGATCCCGCGCTCGAGCCGGCGATGGGGACGCACGTCTTCGGGTGCGATCTCTGCCAGGACGTTTGCCCGTGGAACCGCCGCTCGCCGCGCACGGCGACGCTCGCTGCTGCGGAACCTCGCGCCGGCGCGCTGGCGCCGGATCTCGCCGGGCTCGCGCGACTCGACGCCGCGGAATTCGCGGACCGTTACCGGGGAAGCCCGGTGAAGCGGACCAAGCGGGCGGGGCTCATGCGGAACGTCGCGGTCGCGCTCGGGAACGCGCAGCTGCCCGGGGCGCTCGAGGCGCTCGAGGCCATGACGGACGACGAGGATTCGATCGTCGTCACGACGGCCACGCGATCGATCGAGCGGCTTCGGGGCCGGTCGGCCCGGCCGGCCTGAAGACCGCGCGCACCGACGTCAGCAACTGGAGGTCGAAGTGCCGCGCGACGTCCATGACCAGCACGGCGGGCACTCGAAGGGTCCGCTCGAGCCGCTCGCGTAGTTCAGGGTGGGGCAGGAACGTGTCGTGGGGCGAGCCCGTCGGCAGGGAGCCGGATCGATGCGGGGTCGGGGCTCACTTCACGCGTGGGCCACGGGGTGAAGCGAGAGCGTTTCGTGGAAGAGCTGCTCGAGCTGTTCGGCCAGCGGCGCATCGGCCGTGCCGAAGAAGCGAACGCCCGCGTCGTAGCCACGGTCGGAGAGCTGGCACCACGCGACTCGCGCGACGAACAAGGCGTCGAGGTCGCTGTGGCGGATGCGGATCGACACGACGGTTCCAGGAGCGATCGGCCGGGTGGTGAGGAACGAGAGGCCGCCGCTCGAGATGTTGCTGAGCGTCGCCGCGCGAAGCCGCAGCTCCGACGGGACCGCAACCTCGACGGGGATCGAGGTCTGACGGCGGGCCGATGCACGCCGGTCCACGGTGGGGCGGGTCGCGCCGGTCGCGCGGTGGGCGTTCACGACGCCGCGGCCGACTACGTGGTGGGTTGCCGGGCGGCTCGATGATGGTCGTGTTGTGGTTCGCATGGTGTCCCCCGCCGGTTTTGGTGTGGCGTTGTCCCCATGCCATTGCAAACTCGCTGCCGAATGCGGAGCGAGGCCCGTCGGTGACGGACGGGCTGCGTGAAACTCCCTGGAATCCAGCGTTTCTGCAGGGCGGGGCGTTCGATGAGACCCCACCCGGCGATCCGCTTCCGGGCCGCCGGGCGCACCATGGATGGCGCGGATCGGCGCAGCTTTGGCGCCCGTGGGCCAATTCGACCCCCGGCGTTATCCGCCCCTTTCCGTCCGGGTCTCTACGAGCCGAGCGGCTTGCCCAGGCAGATGCTGGTGACCGGGGACAGGCAGTACTCGCCGAAGAGCGGGATCGGCTCGAAGCCGCAGCGTCTGTAGAGCGCCAGCGCCGCCGCTTGCCGGGTTCCGGTTTCGAGGACCAGACGCGTGGCGCCCAGGCGCCGGGCTTCGCCTTCCAGCGCCTCGACCAGGTATCCGCCGATCCCGCCGCCGCGAAGCGCGGGCTCGACGTACATCCGCTTGAGCTCGGCGGTCGACGGGTCGAGAAGCCGGACCGCGCCACAACCCACCGGCCGGCCTTCTCGACGCACCACCAGGAACGCACCCTGGCCCGGCGCGACGTCGGCCGCCTCCAGGCTGAAATGATTCGCGCCTGGCTCGGCGTAGGCCTCGCTCAGCTCGGCATTGAGGGCGTGGATCAGGTCTCGCGCCGCCTGCGAGGTGAGGTCGGCGCGCTCGAGCACGAGATCGTGGCCGGGTGTCATGCGGACGGCCGCGCCACGGGTGCCAGGAGGTTCGCGTCGCGAGCCACGAGCCACCGGCCGTTCTCCTTGCGGAGGATCGTGAGCGTGTGGCCGGCGCGCTCGACGGGCGCGGAGCCGTCGACGGGCGTGGCGACCACCCGCAGCCGGCTCCACAGGAACGCCCAATCGCCAGTCACCTGGACCTCCTCGATCTCGCTCGTGCCGTCGATCTTGATGCCACTCGATCCCGACTGTGCCCTCATCGCCTGGGCGAACTCGTCCCTCCGCATCGGTGGACGCCCGGGGATCAGGAACACCACGTCGTCGGTGACGAGGCTCAGCACGGTCTCGGTGTCGCCCGCCTTGCTGGCCCGCAGCCAGGTGGCGACGAGCTCGCGGATCTGCTCTTCATCGCTCGGCATCATGCGTTCTCAATGGGGCTTCTCGGCGGGCCGTTGCCGGAAGATCGC
>CAZYWA010000156.1:0-15199 GCA_964650975.1 uncultured bacterium | reverse complement strand
TGGTCGGCGATGATCCGCGACGCACGCGACGCGGGCTCGTGGTCCGATCGCCTGCACTACGTCCTCGGGCACCCCGCGTGGAAGCCGGGGCCAGAGCCGGCACCGTCTCCGGTCTCTCCGGTCGTAGTCCCGAGCTAGCTTCCAGTCCCAGCAGGCTCGTCCGGCCCGCCGGCACGCTGGGCTCCGGTCCACCGGCACGTGCGGATGCGCGAGCTCCTCGATCCACCCATGCGACGCGAATGACCTCGGGAATTCTCGCGGCGCGGGCGGTCGAGCGGGATCTCGCGTGACGCTGCTCGAGACCACCCGCGAGCGCATCGGCGGGCACCAGCTGCGCGTCGCGCGGCTCGGCGCGCACGGCGCGGGCCCGCCCATCGTGCTGCTGCACGGCTACCCCGAGAACCTGCAGATCTGGTGCGAGCTGGCCCCGTTGCTCGCGGCCGCCGGCCACGAAGTCGTCGCCCTCGATTGGCCCGGCCTCGGCGAGAGCGATCCGTGGCCGGGCGGCCTCACTCCGCAGCATCTCGGCCGACGGCTCGGCCTGCTGCTCGACGCGTGGCGGATCGAGCGAGCGGTGATCGTGGGGCTCGACATGGGCGGACAACCGGCGCTCGCATGCGCGGCGGAGATGCCTGGGCGCGTGGCCGCGGTGGTGGTGATGAACTCGCTGGTGCTCGGCGACGAGGCGACCTCGCGGGAAATCCGCGTGCTGCGCCGCGACGGCTGGAACAGGCTCATTCTCCGGTACTTGCCGCGTCTGGTCCTGACGCGCGCCGAGCGCACCTTTCTGCCTCCCGGCACGCGGCTCGCGCCCGAGCTCCGCGCCGAGATCTGGCGATCGTTCCGGCGCCCGGCGGTGCGCGACACGATCGCGCGGATGTGCGCGGGCTACCAGGCCTTCATTCCGCGGCTCGCGTCGCTCTATCCGGCGATCCGTCGTCCCGTGCTGGCGCTCTGGGGGGAGCGCGATCGCCACTTCCCGCCGGCTCAGGCCGAGCGGCTGTGCACGTCGCTGCGGGATGGGCGGTTCGCGGTGGTGCCTGGCGGCGAGCACTGGATGGCGTGGCACGATCCCGGCGCGGTCGCCTCACGGATCGTCGAGTTCCTCGGTTCGATCGAGGAGTGAGAGTGTGTGAATCCATTTCGCGCTCGTCGACCGACACGGTCGGCCGCTTCGGCTGCGAGGGACCGCAGCCCTCCCACAACCGTCCGATCGTTCGGAGGGACGCGGTCCCTCGCGTCCGAATCGTTCGAGACGGTGGATTGATTCACCGGCTTCGGGCGAGATCGGCGGGTCACGCGCCTTCGACGTGGTCGGGCTGCTGGCTGGGGTGGGCGCGGCGAAACGAGTCGAGCTCCAGGCACGCTGCCTCGATGCGTTGCAGCGTGGGCATCGCGTCGAGCGGCACCTTCCAGCGGCGGGCGTTTCCCAGCTGCGGGACCAGCAGCACGTCGGCCAGCGTGAGCGAGTCGCCGTGAGAGAAGCGGCCGGTCTCGGGATGCGCGGCGACCAGCTTCTCGAACGCGGCAAGACCGTCGCCGATCCAGCGAGCGAACCAGGCCGACTTCTGCTCGTCGCTGGCGCCGAGCACCTCGCCCAGATACGCGAGCACCCGGGTGTTCTGCAGCGGATGGATGTCGCACGCCACCAGATCGGCGCGCGCGCGAACCCGGGCGCGCTCGCCCGGCCCCTTGGGCAAGAGCGCGGGGCTCGGATGCGTTTCCTCGAGGTACTCGAGAATCGCCAGCGACTGGTGAAGCACGCGATCGCCGTCGACCAGCGTGGGAATCAACGCCTGCGGGTTCACGTCCCGGTACGAGGCGCCCTTCTGCTCGCCCTTCGCGAGATTCACGGGAACCGTCTCGAACGCGATGCCCTTGTGATGAAGCGCGATGCGCACGCGATAGGCGGCGGACGAGCGCCAGTAGCCGTAGAGCTTCATGAGGCGATCTCTCCCGATGTTCAGGAATCCGGCCGCACGACGGTCTGCTCGATGGCGCCGAAGATCGAGCGGCCGTCGGCGCTCAGCATCTCGATCCGCACCACGTCACCGTAGCGCAGGAACGGCGTCGCAGCGCCGCCGCCGTCGAGGGTCTCGAGCACGCGGCGCTCGGCAATGCAGCTCGAGCCGCGGCTCCGGTCGCGGCTCGAGACCGTCCCCGATCCCAGGATCGTGCCGGCGCCCAGCCGCCGGGTGCGCGCGGCGTGCGCGATCAGCGTCGGAAAGTCGAAGGTCATCTCCGCGCCGGCGTCGGGGTTGCCGAAGAGCGTGCCGTTCAGGTGCGTGATCAGCGGCAAGTGAACGCGCCGCCCGTCCCAGGCGGAGCCGAGCTCGTCGGGCGTCACCGCCACCGGCGAAAAGGCGCTCGACGGCTTGCTCTGGAAGAAACCAAAGCCCTTGGCCAGCTCGCGCGGAATCAGGTTCCGGAGCGACACGTCGTTGACCAGCGCCAGCAGGCGGATGCACGAACCGGCTTGGTCCGGCGAGGCGCCCATCGGCACGTCGCCGGTGATCACCGCCACCTCCGCTTCGAAGTCAGGGCCCCACTCGAGATCGGCGACCTCGATGGGCGCGCGCGGACCGAGCATCGCGTCGGAGCCACCCTGATAGAGCAGCGGATCGGTGCGCAGCTCCGGCGGCAGCTCGGCACCGCGCGCTTTCCGCACCAGCTCGACGTGGTGGAGGAAGGCACTCGCGTCGGCCCACTGGTAAGCGCGCGGCAGCGGTGCCGCGAGCAAGCGCGGGTCGAGGTGAAACGCGTCCCGAGCGTGGCCGGCGTCGAGCTTCTCCGCGATCCGCTCGAGGACCGGCGCGATCGCGTCCCAGTCGTCGAGGGCGTGCTGCAACGTGGGCGAGACCTCGAGCGGCGCCGCGGCGAGAGTGAGATCGCGCGACACCACCACCAGCGTCCCGTCGCGGCCGCCGTCGGCGAGGGTGGCGAGCTTCATCGCGACCGATCGCCGCGGCTGCGAGGGACCGCAGCCCTCCGGAACGCGCGCGGATCGACGCGAGCGGCCGGAGGGATGCGATCCTTCGCGTCCGCAGCGCTCGCACCGCACCGAGCTCCGGCGCCGCGACGAATCATCGCGCGCCCGGTGCCGTCTTCCACGAGTCGACGTAGCCGGGCCACTCGACGCCTTCGGGCAAGCTCGCGACGTCGAGGGCGTCGCGGGCGTCGATCATCACCGCCACCTCGTCGGTTTCGGTGCGTGCGGCGCGCGCGCCCGCGGCAAAGGCCGACGGATGCGGTCCGTGGGTGAAGCCGGCGGGATGGAAGGTCACCATCCCCGGATGGATGTGATCGCGGCTGACGAAGTTTCCGCGGTGGTAGAAGATCACCTCGTCGTAGTCGTCGTTGTTGTGGAAGAACGGCACCTTGAGCGCGCCCGGATCGGACTCGATGGGGCGCGGCGCGAAGGTGCAGACCACGAACCGGTTGGTGACGAAGGTGGTATGCGCCGACGGCGGCAGATGCACGCGTGCGCTCACCACCGGGCGGATGTCGCGCCAGTTGAGGCGCACCGGGGCGTGGTTTCCGTGCCAGCCGACGGCGTCGAGCGGGTTGAACGGAAACGTGACCGTGCTGAGCGCGCCACGCCGCTTGATCGCGACGCGCCACTCGCGCTCGCCTTGCTGGGCGCGAAACGCGTCGTCGATCGACGGCACGTCGAGGACACCTGGATCGAAGATCGCGTGCTGACCGACGAGCCCGCGCTCGGGCAACGCGTAGGCATCGCCGGTGGCCTCGACCAGCAGGATGCGCGCCGCACCCGCCGGCTCGATCCGCCACAGCGTGCCGCGCGGCAGGATCAGATAGTCCCCGTCGCGAAGCGTGAGATGGCCGTAGTCGCAGAAGAGCTCGGCCGAGCCTTCGTGCACGAACAACAGCTCGTCGCCGTCGGCGTTCCTGACCAGCGTCTCCATGGCGCCGTCGGTGGCCCACCAGCGCATGCGCAGCGCCGCATTGGCGAGCAGCTCTGGCGCATCCCACGGCGAGCGAGCGGGCCGACCCAGACCCGCGAGGTCGAACGCACGCGGCTTGAGCGGCCCTTCCCAGCTCACCCAGCCGGTCGGCGGGTGCGCATGGATCATGTGCGTCGCGGCGCCGTAGAACCCGTCGCGCCCCAGCTCCCGCTCGAAGCTGCCGGCGGGCAGATCCGCATGCGCCTGCCGCGACGCGACCCCTTCGACGCGCGGCAGCGGAAAGCCAGTCTTCATGCGATGACCCACACCGGACTCTGTAGCGATTGGCACGCTCGCCGAAGGCGAGCCGGCGAGCCACGCGAGCCGGCTCGGGGGTGGGGCCCCGCAAAGACCGCGCTTTTTGCGGGGCGGGGGGCTGGAACAGCCCCCCGTGAAAACATCCGTGGTGGCCCAAGAGGCACTACAGCACGCCCCTCTGGATCTGATCCCGTTCCATCGCCTCGAACAACGCCCGGAAATTCCCCTCGCCGAATCCGTCGTCGCCGCGCCGCTCGATGATCTCGAAGAAGATCGGACCGATCACGGTCTCGGTGAAGATCTGCAGCAGGAGCCGCTTGGCGCCCGAGGTCGTGCCGTCCACGAGGATCGCGAGACGCCGCAGCTCCTCGACGTCGAGCCCGTGACCGGGCAGGCGCTGGTCGATGGCATCGAAATAGGTGCCGGGCGTCGCGAGGAACTTGAGACCGCGAGCGCGCATCGCCTCGACGGTGGCGAAGATGTCGCCGGTCGCGAGCGCCACGTGCTGGATGCCCTCGCCGTGGTACGCCGCGAGATATTCCTGGATTTGGGAGCCGCGCTCGGTGGGCTCGTTGATGGGGATTCGGATCTTGCCGCAAGGGCTCACCAGAGCGCGGCTCAAGAGACCGGTTTGCTGGCCGCGGATGTCGAAGTACCGAATCTCGCGGAAGCCGAAGAGCCGCTCGTAGAACTCGGCCCACTTGTTCATGCGGCCCTTGTGCACGTTGTGGGTCAGATGGTCGACCGAGGTGAGGCCCACCTCCGCTGGAGGCGCGTCGCCGGTTTGCACGAAGTCGACGTCGTAGATGGTGCGATCGCCGTAGCGGTCGATCAGGTAGATGAGACTGCCGCCGATGCCACGAATCGCCGGCAGATTGAGCTCCATCGGCCCCACCCGCCCGCGCACCGGCGTGGCACCCAGCGCCACCGCGCGCTCGAACGCGGCGCGCGCGTCCTTGACGCGAAACGCGATCGCGCAGATCGACGGTCCGTGCACCTGCGCGAACGCCTGCGCGAAGCTCGACGGCTCGGCGTCGAGGATGAAGTGCACGTCGCCCTGTCGATAGAGAGTGACGTCCTTCGAGCGATGGCGCGCGACCGCCGCCATGCCCATCGAACGGAACAGCCGGTCGAGGCCGGGCGGATCGGTGGTCGCGTACTCGATGAACTCGAAGCCATCGGTCCCCATCGGGTTCGGGATGGCGCCCGGCCGCGGCCCGCGGACGCCGGCGCTCGACACCAGCTCGAGCTTGCGTGACGCGGCGACGCTCGGCGCCGGCTCCGGCGCGTTCTCGATCGTGCCCAGCGCACGCCGGATCGGTGGACGCTCGGCCGCGGCGCCCACGCCGTGCTCGTCGATCGCCTGGAGCTCGCGAGCGAGATCGGCAGCGAGCTGTGCACCGGGGGGTCCCGCCTCGCGCACCCAGCCGAGCAGATTCCATCGCAGCAACCATTCGTCGGCGAAGGATCCCTCGAGCGCCTTCGCGACCCGCGCGAAGCCGGGCAGCGCACCCTCGCGATCCGCGTCGGCCGCGAGCGCCGCGGCCTCGCGGTGCAGCGCGAGCAAGCGCCGCTGCGCCGCCGGACGGAGGCGCCGCGCGGGGACCCGGCGCGACGGGAATTGCGTGGCGGGCCAGAACGCGGGATCGGCGGGTCCCGCGAAAGCCGCGGTCACGCGCTCGCCGAGCGGAATGGTCCACGGTTTCCCTCGCGGCACCGGCAACGACACGCCGCCGCGGCGGGCGCTGCCTCCCAGCAGCGTGATCGCGAGCGACTTGCCCGCTTCACCGCGCACCACGTCGACGAGACGCCCCCGGACCCGCACTCCGGAACGAAACCGGAGCTCGATCTCGTCGCGCCGCGAGCGCGGATGCCGTCGCGCGGCGAGCTGGCCGGCGTCGAGATGCGCCAGCGACGTGCCGTCCTCGAGCACACCGATCGGGAACGCCAGCCCACGCCGGTGAGCGCGCGGCCCGTGGCCGTCGAGATGCGCGCCGCGCAGCGCCAGAGACGCGGGGCCGTCGAGCTCGATCCACGCGGGCTCGTCGAGGTCGCCGCGCACGCGCTCGACCACGCCCGTGACCGCGATTCCCGAGTCGAGCTCCACGGTGGCGACCTCGCGGCTCGCGAGCGCCGCGTCGAGCGCCGCGCCTCCGCCACTTCGCTGCGCGAGCCGCGACGCCACTCGCTCGAGGACTTCGCCCAGGCGCTCGAAGGACTCGGTGACGAAGAGCTGCGGCTGCTGCCGCGTGATGTCGTAGCCGACGTCGATGCAGCTTGCGTCGAGCTCGAGCTTCCGCACCTCGGATGAGCGGCACGACTCGCTCTCGCCCAGTGACGACAAGAGCCCCGCGCCGTAGATCCGGTAATCGTCGACGGTGCCAACGAGACCGTACTCGACGGTCCACCAGTGGAGCCGCGCGACGAGCGCGGCCTCGCTCACCTTGCGCGCGGCAGCGCGTGCTTCCTCGAACTGCCGCTCGGCGCGCGCCAGCTCTTGCGCGGTCGCGCTGGGATCCTCCTTCACCAGGGAGAGCAGATGAATCGCGTCGTAGAGGCGCAGATCGGAGGGCAGCGTGAAGGCGCGCGCGCCGACCTCGCCGATCCGCTGCAGGTACTCGCGATAGGCCGGGTCGGGCACGATCGGCGCGTGGCCGGCCGCCTCGTGGACGATGTCGGGCGCCGGCGTGTAGGCGAGGTGCTCGTGGCTGCGGATCTCGCCGGCGATCGGCAGGATGCGATTGGCCTGGAATTCCTGGAAGGCGCGCGGCGTGATGAAACCGTCCACGCACACCGCGCCCCAGCCGAACTCCGAGAGACGCGCGTCGATCTCCTCGATGCGCGGAATGCGCTCGAGAGTGATGCCGGTCTGGACGAGGCCCGCGGCGTACGCCGGATGCGCGGCGTCGCGCAGCGCCTGCCGAACCTGACTCAGGATGAAGCGCCAGACCGATTGATCCAGCTCGTCGTAGCCCCGGTAATCGTGGACCGCGACGAAGCGGCGCAGGTGCGCGGGAATGCGATCGCGTGTGCCACCCATGCGAGAAGACGCGGGGTCGAGCGAGCTCTACGTCTCGATTCAGTATAAGGGGAGGCGCCGCGCGCCGCTCATTCGCCCTTGGCGCAGCGGAATCCGACCATGTCGTTCCACTCGGCCGGATCCATCCGGCCGCGCACCGCCGAGTTCAGGAACTGCGGCTGGCTCTTCCACGAGCCGCCGCGCCGCACGTGCATGTCGCCCCATTCGGGCCCTTTGGGATCTTGCTCGCGGCTGCGCGCGTAGGAATCAGGGGAGTACCAATCCGACACCCACTCCCAGGCGTTTCCGGCCATGTCGAGCGCGCCGTAAGGAGAGGCACCCTCCGGGAACGACCCCACGGGCCAGGTCTTGTTGCGCCCGCAGCCTTTCGGCGCGGACGGATCGTCGCCCTGATCGTGAAACGCGGCGAGCTTGCAGGTGGGCGGCTTGTTGCCCCATGGGTAGTCGCGCTGGTCGGTGCCGCGCGCGGCCTTCTCCCACTCGGCCTCGGTCGGCAGGCGCTTCCCCGACCAGCGGCAATACGAGTGCGCCTCGCTCCAGTCGACGCAGGAGATGGGATCGTCGCCATTCTCGGCTCCGGCCCACGAGCAGTTGGATAGCGGCCGGCGGCACGGCCCGTGCGCTACGCAGTGCAAGTAATCCGCGACGGTCACCTCGGTCTTGTCGATCCAGAACGCCGACAGGTAGACGGGGTGCGGCGGGCGCTCGTCGGTCCCCGCCTCGGCGTGTCCCATCATGAACTCTCCGGCAGGGACCAGGACCATGCCAGGCGGCGCGTCCACGGGCGGAGTGGCGGCAGCCTCGGTCGGTGGCGCCGTGGCGCGCGATGGCGCGGCCCGCTCCGCGGGCTCCGCGCGCTCGACGCTGGGGGGTGGCGCCGGAAGAGCGGCGATCGTTTGGCCGGCGGCGGGCGAGGGCTCCGTCGCGGCCTGCGGCACCGCACTCGCCGGCGGGGAAACGCTCTCGGCCGGCGAGGCCGTGGTCTCGGTGCCCGAGGATCGCGCGCCGCTCTCGAGATAGGCGAACGTCGCCACCGCGCACACCATCACCACCAGCGCCACGCGACCCGCGATCCGCGCCTGGCGCAGGCTCGCACGCTCGCGATCGTCGAGATCAGCCGGCGAAGGCTTTGTGTCCACGGGAGTCCTCGGTCGCTCCGAGCCAGGATCCGAGCTCCGACGGGACCGGCTCCTGTTCTGCGTCGAGAATCGCTTGCTGCACGTCGCCCTCGCCGAGCCTCACCCGGCACGCGAGCTCGTCGAGACGCGCCAGCAACTGCGCGTCGGGCAGCGGCGTGCGTGGATCGACGGCGGCGATCTGCAGACGCTCCGTCACCCGCTCGCACCACATGGCCAGCGCTCCCGACCAGCGGCCGCAGAGCGCCGCGAGCATCTCGAAGATCGCGGCGTCGACGTGGCGGCGCGTGGAGGGCGGAAGCTCGCGGAGCGATCTGCGAACCTCGGCGATGCGATGCTCGCTCAGCTCTCGCGATTCCTCTTCACCGGCCGGCTGCTCGAGTCGCGTCAGCAGCGCGACCAGCTCGTCGAGCACGTCGTCCGGCAGCGCCCACGGCTTCGGTTCGCCCTCGTCGATCCAGGCCCCCGAGAACGAGGGCGGTACCGGTAGCGACCCGGCGGCGCCGCACGTCCGTGCCAGGTGGTGGATTGCGTGCGCTTCGTGCGCCGCTTCGGTCATGGCGCGCAAGGATCTCTTTCCCGCCGGGCTCTCGGTCACGAGCTCGGGAAGCTCGGCCGCCTCGAAGGCGCGCCGTAGCGCACGCCCGGCCTCCATGACCGTCGCCGACCTCGTGCGCGGCATGCTCCGCAGCACCGCGAGCAGCGGGCGAACCTCCTCGGCCGTCGGTGACTCGAGCGCGACCGCGAGCTGCTCGGAGATCGCAAGCGGCGGTTCGACGCTCGGGGCGGGCGCGGCGCGATACCGGGCCCACGCCCGTCGCATCCACATCGGAAGGCCGAGCCACGGAGCCGACGCCGCGGCGAGGGCCGCCACGAGCGCAGGCGCAAGCGCGGACTCGGGCTCACGCACGGTCGCGAACGCGACGATGGCCAGCGCAACAGCGATCGCGCATGTGCCGAGCCACGGAACGGCGGGAATGGTCGCACCGCCGCCAGATCGTGGGACCGCGGGCTCGATCACCTCGACAGCCAGGCCCTCGGCCGCGTCCTGGAGTGCGATGAGCCCACCGAGGGCCTCCAGTCGAAGCCGCGCCTCGGCGCCGATGAAGGCGTGCACGCGGCTTCGCGCCTCGTCCCGAAACGCGCGGAACGAACGGTCGAGGATCGCGGCGAGTGGGCGGGTGTCGACCAGGGCCCGGTCGAGAGCCCAGGCCCGCACCCGCGAATCGCGGTCGGCGCGGTAGGCCAGCCCTCGGAACGGATGCGCGCGGCGAGCCGCGCTTAGCTGATCGACCAGCTCGTCCAGCACCCGCGGCTCCCCGCAGAGATGCTTGTAGAGCGGCTCCAGAACTTGCGCCGCGTCCCCGTCGCTGGCGATCTCGCCACGGAGCACGGCCAGCGGTTCGCGCGGGCCGGCGGCGGTACGGTCGAGAGCCTCGAGGAAACCTTCCAGAAGATCCGGCCGCATCGGGCGCTCCGGAGCTCCCCCCTCCTTCGAGAGTAACCGGTCCGCGCGCGAGTCAGCTAGGAATCAACTTGCGGGCCTCGGCTGCGAGGGACCGCAGCCCTCAGGACCGTGTCGCAGGCGATCGCAGTCGGAGGGACGCGGTCCCTCGCGTCCGCAGCGTTCCATTTAGATGTGGCGCTGCGGCGGCGAGGGACCGCCGCCCTCCGAAACGCGCGCTCACAGCTCTTCGAGGAACACCGGCTCGAAGCCGAGCTGGATGGTGAGCTGGTTTCCGGGAGCCGAGAGATTCTGGGTGGTCGGTATGGTCTGGCCCGGCGCCGTGACGATGTGCGTGAGCTTGATGTTGGGCGAGCCCACCGGGATGGTCACCGTCTCGCCGTTGGGCGTCGACGGATTGCTCGGCACCGGACCGGCCTCGCTCCACGCCACGTACGCGGGGCCGCCGCTCGGCCGGTCGAACTTGTACGCGCGGGTGAGCTGGTTGGCGCTCACGCCGAGACGGGTGACCGCCGTCATGGATTGCAGCTCGTTCACCAGGAGCTGCATCGTGTAGTACTGCGGCTTGACCGGATAGTTGAACGCCTTGGTGCCGAGCAAGTGCGAGTAGCCGAACCACAGGAAGATGCTCTGCTGGTCGAGGCACGACGCCAGGACCTGGTAAGCGCACGGATCGTTCGAGCCCGAGAACGACACCCGCTCCGCTCCCGCGCCCAGCGACGTGACGAACGACTTGACCGCGCCGCGCGAGCCCTTCGCGTTGTACCAGTTGACGATCGTGGCGTTGTTGCTCTTGAGGCCGGTGGCCAGCGTGTCGTAGTCGGGCACCGTGGCGTTCGGGAAGTCGCCCTCGATGAAGTTGCCGCCGATGAACTCGGTCCAGCCGGGCAGCGGTGTCTTGCGCGCGAACATGTTGGACCACATGTCGTCGATGAAGATCGGCTTCGACGGCGCGTATTGCTTGATGAGCGCCAGGCTCTGGTCGATCGCGCGCCAGCCGTTGTGCGGGTGCCACTCGATGTAGTCGCACTTGACACCGGTCGAGTCGTCGCCCAGCTGGGTGAGCAACGACACCAGCCCGTTGAAGCCGTCGGTGAAGATGGCGCCCTTGGGGTTGGCGCCGTCGAGCCGCGCCTGCACGATGCTGCCCGGGCCGGGATTGGGCGACGGGTAGTTCGGGAAATCCGAGTAGAGATCGAAGAGCAGCCCGCCGCTGCCGACCAGCTTCGTGAAGCCGGACGGATCGGCCTCGTGGATCGCGTCGTAGGTGAGCTTGTGCAGGCGCACCAGGTGGTCGATCGAGTCGTCCCAGAAGCCGGAGCCGGTGGCCTCGGCGTAGTCGCCGGTCCCTTCGGTGCCCTCGAACGCGATCTCCTGGTCCATGATGTAGAACTGCACCGGCACGGTGAGGCCGGGCATGTCGTTGACGCCGTCGCCGTCGTAGCGATCGACGACGGCCTTCACGTAGTCCTTCCATGCCTGTTCGTGCGCGGCGTCGGGCGCGCAATCGTCGACGCCTGGGCCGTCGACGCAGTCGGCGTTGTCCACGAACGCCCACGGAGCGGTCGGCCGCAGGTTCCACACCACCGAGAAGCCCTTGGCGGTGATGGTCTGCACGGCGAGATCGGATTGCGAGAAGTCGTAGGCCGACGTGGGCGTGGGCTGCATCGTGGCCCAGCCGCCGCCGATCTCGTTCACGTTGATCCCGCCACGCGCCGGCTGCGGCGCGGTCACCACGGCTAGCTTGTCGAGCAGCGTCGCGTGCTGCGCGGGCGTGACCGTGGGCGAGAACAGCTCCCAGTACTCGAAGCCGAAACGCCAGTCGGGGACACTCGTGGCACCCACGGTGGCCGAGCGCTGCGAGCGATACGAGGCCGCCGCCCCTCGAGGTGCCGCGAGCACCAGCGCGAGCACCGCCGCGATCGCCGTTCCCGCGACCACGGACACCAGCAACCGTGACCGCCACCGAGCTCGTGCCTTGGACCGCCGCATGAAACGCCTCCCCGTTCGCGCGGGCCGGGCGGCCCTCGCGAGCCGTCATTCTACGCGTTGCACGCTCGATTCGCACCGGTCGAGGACGAGCTTCGAACCAAGAACGGGAAGCGGCCGTACTCCGTTCGTGGACCCATGCGGCCGCGGTTTGTTACGATCCATTCTCTGCCGGTCCGGGAGCTCCCCATGAGTCATGCCAAGAACTGCTGGCGGCGTCTCGCCGCCGGCGCCGTCGCCTCGCTGTGCTGGATCGCGGCACCCGCTCACGCCACCACCCACTGGGCGAAGCTGGTGCCCAGCGACGGGCAGCAGTTCGACACGTTCTCGTTCGCGGTGGCGATCGACGGCGACACGATCATCGTGTCGAAGGGCACCGTGCTTCCGCAGCCGGGGCCCGGCTCGCTCTACGTGTTCACGCGCAACGCCGCGAAGTGGACCCAGGCGCAGAAGGTGGCGCCCGCCGGCATCCAGGCCGGTGAGTGGTTCGGAGCGCTCGACCTGCAAGGCTCGACGCTCGCGGCCGCGAGCGCACCGCAGATCGACACGCTGGACAGCCAGATCGCGTCGGCTTACGTGTTCACCAAGACCGGCACCACCTGGGCGCTGCAGCAGAAGCTGGTGCCCAACGATCCCGGCACGCTCGACGACTTCGGATCGTCGATCGCGTTGAGCTCGACCGGCACCACGCTGGTGGTCGGTGCGCCGCACAAGGCGGATCAAGGCGCGGGCTCGGGTGCCGCGTACGTGTTCGACCTGGTCGCCGGAACCTGGACGCAGACCCAGAAGCTCGAGGCCGGCGACGCGGCGCAGAGCCAGATGTTCGGCATGGCGGTGGGCATTTCCGGCACCACGATCGTGGTCGGCGCGCCCGGCGACAAGAGCCACGGCAACTTCACCGGCGCCGCCTACGTGTTCCAGAAGACCGGCTCGTGGCTGCAAACGCAGAAGCTCGTGCCAGGCGACGCGGTGGCCGGTCAGTTCCTCGGCGATCACCTGTCGCTCTCCGGCACGACGCTCGCGGTGAGCGCCTGGGGCGACGCAACGCTCGGCAACAAGGCAGGCGCGGTCTACGTGTTCGAATCCGCCGCCGGGACCTTCGGCGCGCCGCAGAAGCTCGTGCCCGCCGACGCCCATGCGCAAGATCGGTTCGGCGCGTCGTTGCAGATCCGGAACGGCACGCTGGTGGTCGGCTCTGTCGGCAACGACCAGGTCGGCCCCAACACCGGCGCCGCCTACCTCTTCACCAAGAGCGGCGCCACCTGGACGCTGCTCGAGAAGCTCACGCCGTCCGATCACACCGACGACGAGGACTACGGCGGCGCCGTCGCCACCAACGGCAACTGGGCGGTGATCGGCGCCGACGCGAACGGCCAGCCGCTGGTCGGCGCGGCCTACGTCTACGGCAAGACCGACGCCGACGGCGACGGGTACCCGGTCGAGGTCGACTGCAACGACACCAACCCGAACGTGAACCCGGGCGCCACCGAGATCCCCGGGAACGGCATCGACGACGACTGCAATCCCGCAACACCGGGCGGCTGCACCGCGCCGTAGCGGTTGAACGATCGGCGGAGCCCGTTGACCTTCAACCGAACCCGAGCGGCCGCAGGTCAGGCTCGACCCACTCCCGCTTGGCGGTCTCGGAGAGCACCCGCTCCTTCGTGTAGTGCTTGAACACGAACGCCTGGCTTCCCCACCGCGCCAGCACGCTGGCGACAATCTCGGTGGCGGGCGCGCTCCGATCGGCCTCCTCGAGGACGTGGCGGAGCAGCTTCATCCAGAAGAGCGTGATGGTTTCGTTGTAGAGCTGCGGATGCCGCGTGGCCGCAGCGAAGTGCTGGGTGCGCTCGCGCATCCGCGCCACAGCCACGTCGTACGGGAGCCGCATCAGATACCAGAGCGCAATGGTCACGTGCGCGTGGTGATCGAACGCCGCGGGGGCGATCGACGCTGACTCGAAGGCCTCGACCAGGGCCTCGATCTCGAGCTCGCTGCGCTGCGGAACGGGCTTCATCCGGAGCTCCGAGCCGGCTTTACAAGTAGCTATCGCCAGACGTTACAGTGCGCTGACATCTAGCGGTTGCAAGCAGCTGACATTTTTTTCTGGCGCGCTGCATTTCTGCCTTCATTCATGGTGATTTTGCACCATCATCCATCCGACCTCGCTTCGAAGATCTCGACTGGATTCCCGGATGGATCCTCGGCCAGCACCTGGCGGCCCCCGGGGCCCTGGATGGGCTTCCCGCGGAAGCGCGCGCCGTGAGCGGCGAGCTTGGCCACGGCGTCGTCGAGGTCGGCGACCTCGATGACCAGCCGGTTCCAGCCTCCCGGCTGCGGCACGGAGCCGTTCTTGAGTTTCTTCGACGCGGAGGTTCCCGGCCCACTCAGCCACAGCGCCAGTCCCTTGCGCTTCACGATCGCGAACGGCGGGCCCCAGCGATCGGTGAGCCGGAAGCCGAGCGCTCGGTAGAAGGGCAGCACGGCGTCGACGTCGTGCACCAGGTAGCGGACCGTCGCCATGAATCTCCCCTTCGATCCTTCACGCCACCAGCGGGCGGTTGAGCTCGGTGCGCCACTTCGCCGGGTCGCGATCGACCTCGGGGTCACGTCCTGAGCCAGAAGCGCGGCGAACACCTCGCGGATGCCAGGCCCCATCACGTGCGGGATCTCCGCTCGCCACCGCGAGCGGTATGAACGCCATTGGCTGCGCCGCGGTTTGCACGATCTCGGGCGTTTCGATCATCGGAGGTCTCACACCAGCAGCTTGAACGCGTGCGACCACTGGTTGCGCAGGAAGCCGGGGATGCACCACAGCATGCAGAGCGGCTCGATCGCGCGCGCCGATTCGGCCTTGCCCATGTCGGCCGTCTCCCAGCCGAACTGATCGAGCACTCCGCTCACGGTGACCTTCGCGGCCTCGTCGTTGCCGCAGATGAACATGGTCGGCCTGCCGCCTTCGAAATCGGGATTCACCATCTGGCCGTTACCCACCGAATTGAAGGCCTTCACGAAGCGCGCCGCCGGAAACTCGCGCTGCAGCCGCTCCATCAGCGATTCGTCGAGGTTGGTGAAGAATTTGAGCACGCCGTTTTGCGGCGGTGCGTCGGCGATCGGGTTGGTGGCGTCGATGACCGGCTTGCCGGAGAAATTCTCCGCCCCGGCGGCGCGCAACGCCTCCGACGCGACGGTTCCCTTGACCGCGAGGACGATCAGCTCGCCGTATTTCGCGGCGTCGGCGAACGTACCGGCCGCCGAGTCGTGGTGCTCCTTCGCCCAGCCCGCGAGCTTCTGCGCGCTGCGCGACCCCAGCATCACCGGATGCCCGTGCCGCGAGAATCCGATC
>CAZYWA010000155.1:0-15212 GCA_964650975.1 uncultured bacterium | reverse complement strand
CGGGGCGCTTCCACTCGCCGTGATCCCCGAACCGACTGCTCGCGTGGATCCCTGCGGGCGCCGAGAGGCGCCCGGCGAGCGTAACGAGCCGACTTGGGGGCGGGGGGCTTGAAGAGTCCCCCGAAAAATCATGGCTCGATCGCGCGAGCTCGATCGAGTGCGGTGCGCGCCGCGTCGCGGTTGCCCACGTCCTCGTAGGCCTGCGCGAGCTCGCGCAAGAGCGGCGCCTCCGTGTCGCAGAGCGCTACCGCCTGCTCGAGGACGTGCACGCGCTCGGTGGGCTCGGACAATCGCTCGGCGCGCAATTCGAGCGCGTGTGCTCTGCGGCAATCCGCTGTGGGTGCCTGTTCGACGGGCGAGGATGGAAGCGGCGCGGTCGCCGGGGGCGAGGCGGGCGGTCGAGCGCCGGTCGAGGGCGAGGGTGGCCGGGCCTGCGAACCGGGCTGCGGCGCGGGACATGCGGCCGCGGCGCACACGAGTGCAGCGAGCACCATGCATCGAGCACGACCGGGAATCATGCGGGGTCTCCCGCGGTCACGATGCGGTGCGGGCGATTCGAGAGCAGCGTCCAGGCCAGCGCCGCGCCTCCCAGGATCACCAGCGGCACGCTCACCACCTGGGACTCGGCGAGCGCCACCGGCCCCAGTCTGAGGAAGCCGCGCGGATCGTTGCGCAGGAACTCGATCGCGAACCGGAACACGCCATAGACGCACAGCATCGCGTAGAAAAGCTGACCGCGTCTGGGAAGATGCGGTTTGAGCCAGACGAGCAGCAGGAAGATCGCCACGTCGCCCAGCGACGACATCACCTGCGTCGGGTAGAGCGGCTGGAAGCGAGGCGAAAGACTGTCCTTGGCGGTGATCACGACGGACAGCGGAAATGCCGGCGCTTGCTTGCCGTAGCAGCAGCCGGCCGCGGCGCAGCCGAGGCGGCCGAAGGCGACGCCCAGCATGATCGACGGGCTGGTGATGTCGGCGATGCGCAGGAAGCTCAAGCCGCGGGCCCAGCAGAACGCCAGGCTGAAGAGCACGGCGCCGAGAAATCCGCCGTAGTAGGTGAGGCCGCCGTTCCAGATCCGGAACATCTCCATCAGGTTGTCGCGGCGGTAGGCCGGATAGTGAAACGTCACGTGCGCGATCCAGCCGACGCTCACGGCGAGGACCGCGCCGAGCGCCACGCGCAGCCTTGGGCGAGCGGCGTCGTGCTGCAGGCGCCGGGCGACCACGGGAATCCCCACCACCAGCAGCAGCACCGCGTAACCGAAGAGCTCCGCGGCGGAGGCGCCCGACTCTCCGCCGGCCCATCGGTTGGCGGAGGCGAACGCGGCCGCCAGCGCGACGGCGGCGAGCCACACGCTCGGGTGGTCCCACACGGTGTGCGGCGCGCCCGGTAGCCGTAGCGCGGTCCATCGAGCGAATCCCACGAACACCAGCACCGCCGCCGCGCCGGCCCCCAGCGTGGCGAGGTTGCCGAGCCCGGCGGTTCCGGACGCCCGCGAGCCGAGCTGCGCGAGCACGATCACCAGCACCGTGAGCGCCACGATCGGCCAGTGCGGCTCGAGCGGTCGCGCGGCGCGCTTCACGCTGCGGCGCAAGAGGACCAGCAAAGTCCCGATCGCGGCGGTGAATGCGACGAACACCGCGCGTCCGTCCCACACGCGCAGCAGCGGGTGGCGTCCCGAGGTGAACTGCTCGTGGAACACCACGACGTGGAAGATCCGCGAGCCGACCACCGACGCCACCAGGATCCAGGTGCACAGATCGAGCACCGCGTCGACGTCCTCGCCGAGCCGCTCCGCCTCGCGCATGGCGAGGTAGATCCCCACCACGAAGCCGATCGCGAGGAAGACTCCGTAGCTGTGGAGGAAGAAGCCGTCGCCGAAGCGGATCAGGATGGGGCGCACGGCTCGGTCCGCCGTTCTAGGAGCAGCGCTTCACGCGTCCGATGGGTGAGGGGTCGGAGCTTGCTCGGCGGACGGTGCGCCGTGGGACGCGGTCGCGTCCCCGTTTTGCGGCGGCCACGTCCGATCGTCCGGGTGCCGGATGAGATCGATCATCAGGATACCGACACCGACCACGATCGCCACGTCGGCGACGTTGAACGCGGGCCAGTGGTAGCGGCCGTGATAGAAGTCGAGGAAGTCGATCACCTCCCCGAGCCGGATGCGGTCGATCAAGTTTCCGATCGCCCCTCCCAGTACCAGGCTCAGCGCGACCACCAGGCTCGAGCGCCCGGGAGGCGTGCCCCGGATCATCCCGACCACCAGCACGATCGCCGCGAGCGAGAGCACCAGGAACACCGGCCCGCGGACACTCGGGTTCATCGAGGCGAAGAGCCCGAAGGCGCCGCCTCGGTTGCGGACGTGGACCAGGTCGAAGAGCCCGTTCACCACCTGCACGTGCCGGGAGAGCGGAATCTTCTCGTGCACCGCGAGCTTGCTCCACTGGTCGAGCGCCGCCGCCACCGTCGACACGCCGCCCAGCACCAGCCATTTGCGGTTCATGCGGAGTGGCCTCCGGCCGAAGCGAGGACGCCCGCGCAGCGCGCGCAGGCCGTCGGGTGAGTGGCGTCCTGGCCGACGGTGGTCTCGACGTGCCAGCAGCGCTCGCACTTGTTTCCGGGAGCGCGCTCGACGCGCACCCGGACGCCAGGCAGCGCCGGGTCCGTGTCGGCGTCGCCGGCCTCGGCGCTCGGCACCAGCTCGAGCGCCGACACGATCAGAAGCTCCTGCAGCAGCGCGCGGTCGGCGGAGAACCGGGTCAGATCCTCGGCTCCGAGACCCACCACCACGCGCGCTTCGAGGGCCGCGCCGATCAAGCCCTCGGTGCGCGCCTTCTCGAGCGCGCCCAGCGCCGCCGAACGGATCGAGAGCAAGCGCTCGAAGCGTTCGGCCAGCGCGTCGTCGCGGTTGGCTGGATCGGGTTCCGGGAAGAGCGTCAGATGAATGCTGTCGGGGCGCTCGCCGCTTGCGGCGAGATGCTCCCAGACCTCGTCGGTGGTGAAGCTCAGGATCGGCGCCAGCAAGCGGGCGACCGAGTCGGCGATCCGGAAGATCACCGTTTGCGCCGAGCGCCGCGCCCGCGAGTCGCTCCCCGACACATAGAGCCGATCCTTGAGCACGTCGAGGTAGAGCGCGCTCATGTCGCGGGACAGGAAGCGCATGACGCGGTGGAAGACCAGGTGGAAATCGTACGACTCGTAAGCCTCGCGGATGTCGCTCACCAGCCGGTCGAGGCGGTCGAGCGCCCAGCGGTCGAAGCTCTCGAGCTCGCCGGCCGGCACCGCGTGGAGCGCCAGGTCGAAACCGGCGAGGTTTCCGAGCAGGAAGCGGAACGTGTTGCGGATCTGCCGGTAAGCGTCGGCGATGTGCTTCAGGATCTCCGGCGAGATGCGGATGTCCTCGCGATAGTCCTCGCCCGCCACCCACAGCCGCACGATGTCCGCGCCGTATTGCTTGATGATCTGCTCGGGCGCCAGGACGTTGCCGAGCGACTTCGACATCTTGCGGCCTTCGCCGTCGACCACGAAGCCGTGGGTGAGCACCGCGCGGAACGGAGCGCGGCCGCGGGTCCCGACGCCCGCCAGCAGGCTCGAGTGGAACCACCCGCGATGCTGGTCGCTGCCCTCGAGGTAGAGCTCCGCGGGAACGCCGCCCAGCTCGGGTCGCGTCTCGAGCACGGCCGCGAAGCTCACGCCCGACTCGAACCACACGTCGAGGATGTCGGTTTCCTTGCGGAAGGCGGTGCCGCCGCAACCGGCGCACTTGGTTCCCTGGGGAACCAGCTCGCTCGGCTCGCGGGCGAACCACGCGTCCGATCCTTCGCGGCCGAAGAGGTCCGCCACGTGGCGCATCACCGCGCCGCTCGCCAGCACCTCGTCGCAGCCGTCGCAGTAGAGCGCGGGGATGGGCACGCCCCAGGTTCGCTGGCGGCTGATGCACCAGTCGGGACGATGCTCGATCATGCCGTGGATGCGGTCGCGTCCCCAGCCCGGGATCCAGGTCACCGCGTGGTCGATCGCGTCGAGCGCCTTCTTGCGCAGGCCGCGGTGCTCCATCGACAGGAACCACTGGTAGGTGGCGCGGGTCAGGATCGGGTTCTTGCAGCGCCAGCAGTGCGGATACGAGTGGGTGAACGTGCCGGCGTCGACCAGCACACCGCGGGCGCTCAGGTCCGCGATGATCCTGGGGTTGGCTTTTTCCGCTTCGAGCCCCTGGTATTCCGGTACTTCGGCGGTGAAGCGCCCGGCGCCGTCGAGCGGGCTCGCGACTTCCAGGCCGTAGCGTTGCCCGACCTCGTAGTCCTCTTGGCCGTGACCGGGAGCGATGTGCACCGCGCCCGTGCCGGCTTCGAGGGTCACGTAATCGGCGAGCACCACCAGTGAGTCCTGGTCGCCGAAGGGACGCCGCGCGGTGGCACGTTCCAGCACGTGGGCGTCGACGAAGTTGGCCGGCTCGCCGTCGGCGATCTTCATCGCGGCGGGCGCGCGCTCGCGGAGCCCCTCCGCCAGCAGCATCGTGCCAGTGCTCTTCGAGCGCACCACGCGGTACGGCAGGTCGGGATGGAGCGCCACGCCGCGGTTCGACGGCAGCGTCCACGGCGTGGTGGTCCAGATCACCAGATCGATCGGCTCGCCGGGCTCGAGGCCCAGCTCCGCGGGCGGCGGCGAGGTGAGCCGCATGCGCACGTAGACCGAGGGCGAGCGGTGGTCGGCGTACTCGACCTCCGCCTCGGCCAGCGCCGTGCCGCAGCGCGAGCACCAGTAGACCGGCTTGAGACCCCGATACAGTTCGCCGCTCTCGGCGAACTGCGCGAGCGAGCGGATGATCGCCGCCTCGTAGCTCGGGTGGATCGTGAGATAGGGGTTTTCCCAGTCGCCCAGGCCGCCCAGCCGGCGGAACTCGGTGCGCTGGATGTCGATGAACTTGGTCGCGTAGTCCTTGCAACGGGCGCGGATCTCGAGGGCCGAGAGCCCGGCACGCTTCCCGCCCAGCGACTTGTCGACCTCGTGCTCGATCGGCAGCCCGTGGCAGTCCCAGCCCGGCACGTAGGGAGCGTGGAATCCAGCCATCGCGCGCGACTTCACCACCAGGTCCTTGAGGATCTTGTTGAGCGCCGTGCCCGCGTGGATGTGGCCGTTCGCGTAGGGCGGACCGTCGTGGAGCACGAACTTGGGCCGAGCGCTCGACGACTCCTGGATGCGTCGGTAAAGCGCGATCCGGTCCCAGCGAGCGAGCCACTCCTTCTCGCGCTCCGGAAGGTTGGCGCGCATGGGAAACGTGGTGCTCGGGAGATTGAGCGTGTCCTTGTAGCTCATGGCGGGAATGAATCTCTTTCGAGGAGCACCCGACTGGGGTGCGCGCGACGGCGCACCCACGAATCCGGTCGCCGGCTCAGGTACCGCGTGCCGGTCAGCGTCGGGGGTGGAGCAACTCCGACAGCACAACCCGCAGCACGCCGTCCTCGTGTCCCGCGAGCGTGGTCAACTCGCCGCGATCGAGGAACACGCCTCCGCACCAGCCGCACTGGTCGATCCGGGTGGTCCGGAAGCGGGTCTCGATCAGCTCGTTGCCGCATCTCGGGCAGCGCATCCAGTGCGCGAGCCTGAGCTCCTCGGCCTGCGCCGCCGCTTGCTCCCGGGCCGCTTCATCGGCCTGCGCCTTGATCTTCTCTTCCTCGACCTTGGCGAAATAATCGTCTTCTTCGTGGCTGGGCTTCTTCGAGCTCATGACGGGAATTCGACCTCCTCGGAGCGTGTGATCCACCTCCCGACGCGGAGGTTGCGCGGCGAGCGGGCGGCTTCAGTTCGCGGATTCTTCCATGCCGATCATGGTCTTGCCGTAGACGTCGGGCATCCGCTTGAGGACCCGTTCGACGTAGGAGCGGATGCGCTCGAGCATGTCGGGAGACAGATCCCGGAACTTGAGGCCCAGGCCTGGAAGCATGGCGGATTTCCGTTCCATGCGGGGCGCCTTGTACACGACCTCGCCCAGGGCTTCGATCGACTGGTTGATGTCGGGCAGCTTGACCTTGAGATTCACGCCCGTGCCGAGCATGAAGTTCGCTTCGGTCACGATGAAGGCGCCGCCTTCGCTGATGTCCTTGAGCACCGCCTCGCGCGGCGCGTCCTTGGCGGTCCAGAACTCGACCGTGATCTCGGCCGGGGCGCGGGGATGCTGGCGGCGGTTGGCGGCGACGTTCTGCGGATGGAAGAACGCGTTGATCGCGTAGTGCACCTCGGTGCGCGTGGTGCGGCTCTCGAAGAACCACTCGACGCCGTGGCGACGCAGGTTGGCCACGTAGGCCGCGTCCTCCTGGGCGTTCCGCATCGCGACCACGTGCGGACGGGTGGGGGCGCCCTTGGGCGGCAGCGTCTTGAGCAGGCCGAGCGCGTCGACGTCAGGCTCGTGGGGATCGATCACCAGCACCGTGGTCTCGGCGCGGGCGCCGCGCAGCGCCGCTTGGGCGTCGACCTTGCGGCCGACCAGGATCGGCTCCCAGCCGGATTCCTTGACCAAATCCACCATCGGGCCGCGGAAGTGCTCGTTGTCGCCGCACAAGATCACTCGTGGTTGACCGGCCATGCCTGCTCCTTCCCCCGCGCCAATGACGGCACCCGGTGTATCGCCCTTCGGGATGGATGAAAAGAGGCCCGACCGGACCCCGCAGGGAAACTCCCCCCTTCTTAGGGGACGGGGGCTCGCACCGGCCCCCCGAGACTACCGCTCGGCCCGGGCGCGGCTCAGGTGAGCCTCGGTCCGCTCGGCCCGCAGCGCCGGCTGGGCGAACCGCCCGCCCATGCGCCGGAAGTCCTCCTCGGTGATGCGCAGGAACGCCTCGACCACGCGCGGATCGAACTGGCGTCCCGAGAAGCGAATGATCTCCTGCCGCGCCACCTCGAACGAGCGCCCGGCCCGGTACGGCCGATCCGAGGTGATCGCGTCGAAGGTGTCCGCGACCGCGAAGAGCCGCGCTCCGATCGGGATCTCCTCCGCCTCGAGGCCCTGCGGATAGCCGGTGCCGTCGAACTTCTCCTGGTGGCAGAGCACGATCTTACTCGCCTCGCGCAGGAACGAGATGCCTTCCAGCGCCTTGTAGCCGATGACCGAGTGGGTCTCCATCACCATGCGTTCTTCCGGCGTGAGCGGCCCGGGCTTGAGCAGGATCGAGTCGGGGATGCCGACCTTGCCGATGTCGTGAAGCAAGGCGCCGCGCCAGATGTCGACGACCTGCCCCTCGGCGACGCCCATGCGGCGGCCGATCTCGACGGTGTACTCGGTGACCCGCTGCGAATGCCCTTCGGTCTCGGTGTCCTTGAGCTCGAGCAGCGCCGAGATCGCGCGCAGCGTCTCGTCGTAGGCGAGCCCCAGGTTCTGGTGCGCCTGCTGCAGCTCGCGGTGGGTGCGGCGCAGCTGGTCGGTGCGCTCGATCACCTTCTCCTCGAGCTGCTTCTGGTACTGCTGGTTCTCGAGGATCAGGTTGCGCTTCTGCAGCGCGCGGCTCACCGCGATCAGGATCTCGTCGATCTGGAACGGCTTGATGATGTAGTCCTCGGCACCGAACTTGAGCGCCTCCACCGCGGTCTCGACGGTCGCGTAACCGGTCATGACGATGGTCATGATGTTGCGATCGAGACGCGCGATGTGGTGCAGGATCTCGATCCCGCCGACCGACGGCATCTTGAGGTCGGTGAGCACCAGATCGAACGGCACCGCGTTGATGCGCTGGATCGCGAGCGCACCCCCGCCCGCGGTCTCGACGTCGTAACCCTCGCCGACCAGCACCTCCTCGAGGAACTGCAGGATCACCCGCTCGTCGTCGACCACCAGCACGCGCGTGGGCGTGGCGGCCTTCACGGGCCGTTCCGCGACCGCTCGGAACACGGTGTCGGTCGTCGGAGGGGACTCGAGGGTCACAGGCGCTCGGGAAGGCCGCGGCCCGCTCAGTCGTCGAAGGGGAGGATCTCGAGCTGGCTCATGTCGAGCACCGGCACGTCGCTACCGTCGACGGGAATCGCCTGCAGTCCCAGGTCGGCGGCGTTGAGCGTGGGGATCTCGCCGGGTCCGCGCCGAGCTTGTGCCTTGGCGAAACGCGCGCGCACCGCGCCGAAGTCCAGAACGCGCTCGATCTGTGCCGCGTCGATATCGAGGGTCACTCGTGCCATGTCCTCTCAGGCTATCAACGGAGTCCCGCCGCGAGCAAGCGAGGATGCTCCTTCGAGCGGCGTCAGGAGCTGATGGTAGAGCCGGGTCATGCGCTCGATGAGCGGGGGCCACAGGTGCTCGCTCTCGAAGTGAGCGCGGGCGCGCTCGCCCAGCCGGGAACGAAGCGGGCCGTCGTCGAGCAGCCGCACCACGCCGTCGGTCACCGCGCGCGCATCGAGCGGCGGCACCAGGTACGCGGTGTCGAGATGCTCGAGTCCCTTCGCCGAGGGCTCGGCCGCGAGGATCGCTTTTCCCGCCGCCATGTAGTTGAGCAGCTTGATGGGAAAGCCGAAGCGCATGCCGCTCAAGCTCACGGCCACGTCGCCCACCGCGAGCAGCTCGCGCATGCGCTGGAACTCGCCGTCGCGGATCGGCGTGACGCTGCCCGGCGGCAGCTCGGCCCAGCGGCCGGGCTCCATGACCGCCGGGTCGTGCGAGGCGACCACCAGGTGCGCCTCGGGCCGCGCCTCGCGAACCCGCGCGAAGGCGCGACTCAGGACCGGCAGGTTCTGGTAGCGGCACAGGTTTCCCGCGAACACCACCTTGGGTCCCGGGGGCAGGCCGTAGCGATGCTCGATTTCCCGGCGCTCTTCCGGCTCGAAGCGCGGATAGTCGAGGCCGGGCGGCACCGTGTGGATGCGATCGACGGGAACTCCGCTCGCGCGCAGCAGCTCCGCCATCTCACGGCTCACGGCGATCGCGGCGTCGGCGCGGCGCGGCACCGTGCGATCGACCACGCGGCCGATCCAGCGCGCGCCCGCTCGCGCGGCGCGCCAGCGGAAGTAGGTGGGAAGCTCGTCCGCGAGCCCGGTGTGGCCGTGGTAGACCACCGGCACCCGCGTGGCCGCACGCACCAGATAGCCGGCGAGTGCCGCCTCGAAGCTGTGCGCGTGCATCACCTGGATCGAGTGACGGCGCACGACACCCGCGAGCTTCGCCGCGAGCAGCGCGTCGATCAGCGGCTTCTGCGGGCTCGGCCCCGAAGCGGTGCGGCGATAGGTCGGCAACGCGGGAACGCGGTGGAGCCGGTAGGCGCGCTGCGGCCGGGGCTCGTGGCCCAGGTGATACGCGACCACGTGGACCTCGTGACCCGCGAGGCCGAGCCGGTGAGCAAGCTCGTCGATCAGCACCTGCGATCCCTGCGGCCACGCGAAGGGACACGCGGCAACCAGCGCCACGCGCAGGCTACCGGGCCCATGAGCGTTCACTCCGCCCGTTCCGGCAGCCTGCATCATGTTTTCCCGGGGGGGCAGTTCCCGATGGAGCGCGCTCACTCCAGGTAACCCAGAGCGCGCATTCGGCGCTCGATGCGCTGCTCGGCCGCACGAGCGTACCATCGCGGTTCCGGTGGTGGCGGCGCGGTTCGGTCGTGAGCCGCGGCGGTCGCGACCGACGCCAGCGCTTGGCCTCGGACCTGGCCGTCGAGCGAAGGCGGGACCGGCTCGCCGATCGCGGCGAGCAAGGTCGGCAGCACGTCGACGACCGATGCGTCCTCGATCCGCCCCGCGGCTCGTACCGACGGTCCCGCCAGCACCCAGACGCCGCTCGTGCGATGGACGCCATCCATGCCGCGCCCTTTGGCGCCGAACGAAACGGCCGGATCGATCGCCGTGACGGGTGCCACGCCTGGCGCTGGCGTGCGCAGGCACGACACCCGGTAGCCGCCGATCGACGCCGGCTCGACGATCAGATCGGGCGCGAAGCGCGCGCACGGCCCGCGCAGCACCTGCTCGCGAGGCACCACGCGCGCGACCACCGGCTCGCCCGAGCGCGGATCGCGCAGCCGCAGCAGCGCCTCCGCCACCTGCTCGAGGGCGTGCTGGTACTCGGCACCCGGCGCGACGGTACCGTCGCGATCTCGCCCGCGCACCGCGATACGAACCCCAGGCGCGTAGTCGACCTCGTCGGCGAAGGCGCGGGTACGGGTCCAGTCGATCGAGGCGTAACGGCTCGCCGACTCGAGGCGCGCCGCCGGCGCGGCGCCGCCGAGCCGGAAGAGCCGCTCCTGGAGCGCAGCCGGCAGCACGGACACGGCAACCTCGCGCGCGAGGACCAGCGGGCGGGCGTGGGGCGCCGCGTCGCGCCACGAGAGCAGTCCCTCTTCGGCCAGCGCCGCGTCGAGATGCAGCGCCACGGTCGAGCTGCCTTGGAAACCGTGATCGGAGACCACGGCCACGGTGGCGTCTGGTCCGGCGGTCTCGATGATCTGGCCGAGCCACGCGTCGAGAGATCGGTAGACCCGCAAGATCGCGTCGCCGAAGCGGCGGCCGCCGTCCACGTCGTGGCGAGGCGACGCGGAATCGTGAAAGCGCCAGAAGTGGTGTGAAGCCGTGTCGGATTCGCCGAACACGGCGACCAGAAGATCCGGCTCGACCTCGCGCGCGAGATCGAGGATCAGGCTGGCCTTCTCCGCGAGCCCTACCAGCAGCCGCGCGATGGCCCGCTCGTGCCAGCCGGGACCGACGCGCATTTCTTGGACGTCGGCGAAGCGGAAGCGGCGGAAGCGCGAGCGATGCTTCGTCCACGTGGCGCGCGGATGGACGAAGCTCGGATCGATGCCGGTCGTGACGGGGCCGTCGAAGCCCGACACGAACACTCCATCGATCGGATCGGGCGGGTAGGTGCCGGGGACCGCGACCACCAGCGCTCGCCGTCCGTCGCGCGCCAGCCGCTGCCAGAGCGTCTCGCCGCGCCGGTCGTTGGCCGAGACGAAGCGCAACGCGTGCGCACCCGGGACCGGGCGGGTGAAGTCGGTGATGCCGTGCCGTCCCGGCCCAAGACCGGTGAAGATCGAGGTCCACGCCGGGAACGTGGCGGGAGGCGTCGTGGAGGCGAGCGGCCCCCAGGCCCCGCGGTCCATGAGTCGCTTGAGGTTCTTGAGCTCGCCAGCCTCGGCCCAGCGAAAAGCCAGATCGGGGTCGGCGCCGTCCCAGCCGACGACGACGAGGCGCGGGCGGCTCATCGCTGCGAATTCGGCCCCGGTTCCCGGCTATCCGCGTCGCGGTTCGATCACTGCGCGTAGCCCAGAGCTCGAAGCGCTTCGCTCTGCGTGGTCGCGGCATCACTCGCGGCCTGCGCTGCGCCCTTCTGTGCATCCTCGAGCTTCATCGAGAGCAGCTTGCCGATGCGCTCGGCTTCCGCGGGCACCTCGCCGCCGCGCAACAGATCGCGCTGCTCGCCGGGATCGGCGCCCAGATCGTAGAACTCGCGCTCGCCCAGGCCACGCGGGTTGTCGGCGTTGGCGACGATCAGCTTCGACGGGCCGGTGCGCAGCGACTGCGCGACGTTGCCCTCGTGGTCCATGTCCGCGACGGCCACGCGATCGCCGTCCTCGATCGCGAGGTCGGTTCCCTGGAAGCCCGCTGGCGCGGGCACGTGCGCCCAGGCGAGTAGCGTGGGCGCCACGTCGATGCTGCGCACCACGTGGGTATCGCGCGGTCCGGGCAGGAACGGGGCGCCGGCGGGCGGTTTCACGATCAGCGGCACGTGCAGCGCCTCTTGATAGAGCGTCTGGCCGTGCCACCAGCCCCCGTGCTCCTGGAACTCCTCGCCGTGGTCGCCGGTGAGCACCAGGCCGGTGTTCGAGGTGAGACCCTTGGCGCGCAGCGCGTCGAGCAGCTTGCCGATCTCGCCGTCGAGGTAGCGGACTTCGCCCTGGTAGGTGTCGTGGTAGAGCTTGGCCTTCGACGGATCGGGATTGTCGTCGCTCACCCGTGCGTACGCGACGCCGTTCCACGGATGCACGAAGAACGGGTCGTGCGGATCCATGTAGTGAATGACCAGGAAGAAGGGCTCCTTCCCGTACGCGTCAAGCCACTTCACGGCCTCCGCCGTCACGGTCTCGGCGGGCTGGTAGTAGTTCCGCACGTCCTTCCGGTTCGAGATGTACTTCTCGAGCACCATGCGCAGGATCTGGTAGATGTTGAGCTCGCTCGAGAGCTCTCCGGCGCCGAACAGGAAATCGGGTGCCAAGTAGGTGAAGCGCTCGAAGCCGCGGTCGAAGCCGTACTTGGCCGCGACGTTGAAGTTGTTGACGATGGCGCCCGTTCGGTAGCCGGCCTTCGCGAGCAGCTCGGCGATGGTCGGAAAGCCCTCGCGCGGCAGCAGACTGTTCTTCTCGCGAGCGGTGTGCGTCGTGGGAATGAGGCTGGTGAAGATCGACGCGAACGCCGGCCGCGTCCACGAGGCCTGCGAGTTGTCCTGCTCGAAGACCACCGCGCCGTCGGCGAGCGAATCGATGTGCGGTGTCTCCCGGTCGGCACCGCCGTAGAGGCCGAGCGCGTCGGCGCGCAGCGTGTCGACCACGATCAGGATCAGATTCGGCGAGCCCTCGGCCGGTTTGCCGCCCTCGATCTCGCGTGAGATCGAGGGGTACCCCGGCTTCGGGATCACCATCAGCGCCAGGCCCGAAACGACCACGAGCGCGGCCGCGAGCGCACCGGCTCGCGTCCCAGGCCGCCCGTCCTCGCCGCGCCCCAGAAGCTTCCCGAGCAGCCCGCCCACGATCAGCGAGGTGACCCCTGCGCAGATCACCACGGCTAGCTGCACCGCCAGGCCCTTGGGCGACATCACCTTGAGCGACTCGTGGAACAAGTCGCGGAACACCCGGAAGCGAGTGAGGACCGTGCCGAGCGCCAGCACCGCGGCGCCCGCGTGGAGGCCCGCCGTCGCGCGCCACAGCGACACCTGCACCAGCAACGGAGCGATCGCCGCGAGACCGATTCCGGTGCCGAGGCCGATTCCCGCGCCCACCAGCGCGTAGCTGAAGATCGCGTACGCGAGGAGCGCGGGATCGTGAGTCTCGCCGGTCGCGCCGTGCAGCACGTACGCGGCCTCGGCGAGCCCGACCAGCGCACCGCCGATCGCCCCGCCGGCGATGCCGGTGAGAATCACGCCGAGCGGTGGTGGCGGCGGCCCGCCGGAGGACGCGCCCGCTGCGGCGGCGCGCTCCGAGCCTGCCGCGGAGGGTGCGTCGCCGCCCCACATCCCGCCGGAGGTCGAGGCGATCTCGCTCAGCTCCACCCCGTCGACGCGCACGTAAGGCGGCCGGTAGCCGCTGCGCCGGCCCCACCACCAGAAGACACCGAAGAGCGTCAGCGACTCGGCGGCCCAGAAGCCCAGCGCAGCAGAGATGATCGACTCGCTGACGCCGAGCTGCTCGGCGAGCAGCAGCGCCTGCACGATCTCGCGCACTCCCTCACCGGCGATCGTGAACGGGCTGATCACCGTCGCGAACACCTGGATCGTGGAGCCGAACGTGATGGCCCAGAAGTGCGCGTTCTTGGCGCCCACCGCGAGGGCGGTCAGGTAGTACATGGCCGCGGTGGTGAAGTGGACCGTGAAGCTCAAGCCCAGCACCGCGAGCAGGATCCCCTTCTTGTCGCGATACGCGGCCGCGGCGCGATTCACCCGCGAGATGAAGCCTTCGATCTTGCCGCGTCCCGGCAGCGGAATGCGGTCGAGGAAAAACTGGATCACCTGCGGGTAGAAGAGCACCGCGAGGAACACGGTGATCGCGCCCACCGCGACCGGTACGGTGACGCCCACCACCATCCCGGCGTGCTCGCCCAGGATCTGGTAGCCGAACGGCAGCGCCACCAGGAACGTGAGGAAGATTCCGATGACGCCGAACACCTTCTCGATCGCGGTGGCGGCGGTGGCCTCGATGCCGCGCCGCGAGAAGAAGGCCGCGTCCCAGAGCTTGTAGCCGTCGAGGCCGATCGTGGAGGGCAGGAACGTGCCGAGAAAGCGTCCGACCAGGAACGTGCCGAAGGTGTGCCGCCAGAACGGCAGCTCGATCCCTTGTCCGACCAAGAGCAAGTGCCAGCGGTACATGCTGGCGAACACGCCCACCATCTTGAGCGCCGCGGCCAGCGCGCAGAACAGCACGAACGTGCCGAGCGAGATCTTCGGCAGATAGGCGCGGATCGCCGCGAACGTGGTGATCTTGCCGATCGGCGCCACGCGGCCGCCGCGGCCGTCGGCCAGGACCACCGTGGCGCCGTCGAGCAGGTGCACCGGCACCTCGCCGACCACCACGGTGCGCGCGTCGGTCACCTGGCCGGTGCCGTGCCCCGGAACGGTGAGGGTCTCGCCGTTCAGCACCTCGACCTTCTCGGCGCCGTGAACGTTGACCGTCACGCGGTCGCGGACCGGGATCTGGTGCGCGAAGAGCAGGTAGAAGGCGCCCACCGTGACCGCGGCCTTGAACGACACGCTCACCGTGGAGCGCACGGCCGCCGGCAGCCAGCGCCAGGCCGCGCGGACGGCTCCCCACAGCGTTCGTTGGTTGGATGGCGCCATCGAGGACGTTCTCCGTGGTCGGGCGGCGGTCGATCGGTCTCGGGCGCGGCGGCTAGCCCAAGAGCCCGGGCGAAGCGGGTCACATCACCGGCTTGCCGTCCATGTCGGCGGGCACCGAGACCCCCAGCAACTGGAGCGCGGTGGGGCCGATGTCGACGATGCCGGGATTCTTCGATTGCAGCGCGTGGTTGCTGAAGATCACGCCCTGCGTGTCCTTGGGATCGGACGACGAGTGGTCACCGCTCCACTTCCTGTCGTTGGTGACCACCACCTCGGGCGTGAAGCCGCCCAGGATCGATTTCCAGTCGGTGCGATAGCCCTCGGCGAAGGCGACCTGCAGATCGGGAGCGAGCGCCGCGGCGCCTCCAGTGAACGACTTGTCGCCGCGGTAGACGCCGACCACGGGCTTGGTCTTGTTGGCTGGATCGACCAGATCGCTCAGCTCCTTCACGATCCCGTCCACCAGCTTGTCGTAGTCGGGGCCCGGCGTGACGATGCCGTGGCCCTCGCGGCCCGCGAGGTTGACGTAGATCTGACCGGTGCCGAACGCGTAGGCCTTGGTCTTCGACCAGTCGACCAGCGATTTCCGCGCCGCCGGATCGAAGAACAGATCCTGCTTCGGGTAATCGGCCGGCTTCACCGCGTCGCCGCAGCCCTTGTCGGCGAGCGACAGGTAGCAGTGCTGGAGCAGCCAGGTGTTGAGGTT
>CAZYWA010000154.1:0-15273 GCA_964650975.1 uncultured bacterium | reverse complement strand
CCGGACGAGTGGGTGGCGGCGGAGCTTGTGCAAAGCCCGCGCCTCGCCAGAGGCGCTTCCCGAGCCTCGAGCGGTCCGGGTGCGAACCTCGCGGCGCCGCGCCGTTGCGCCATTCGACGTGGTCGGCGCAACATGGTGGAAATCCCATATCGCTCCGTTCTTTTTCGGGACGGGTCCTGCGGGCAACCGGTGAGCCGGCAGGGCGGGCGCGGAAGGTGTCCGCGCTCGGCAGCCTCGCCGAGGAGAAACCACGATGAACCGACGTCGGCTCACCCAGCACCCGAATCGCCCAGCCGCCTGGATGATCGCCCTCGCCGTGGGACTGTCGTTCATGGCCGTGCGCAGCCTGGAGGCGGCGTCGCACCCGAAGGGGCGGGCACCGGTCATCCAGGAAGACTTCGAGAGCTTCAAGGTCGGACCGTGGACTCCCCCCGACGGCGTTCTCACACGCGGACCGCTCTTCATCGAGGCGCCCGAGGTCTCGCCCGCAACTCACACCAAGGCGCTCGCGACTCGCGGGCTGATGCGCGGCGAGCGCTTCGTCCTGACACCGGTGGTCGACGGGAACATGACCTACGACGTCGACATCCAACGGCTCGAGCAGGTGCTCGACACGGACCTCATGTGGCGGGTCAACGTCAACCCCGAGTCCGGCGCGCAGACCTACTACCAAGCGTCGATCGGCTATGGGCGGAAGGGACTCGAGCCCACCGTGTGCCGCATTCAGATCATCACCGAGGATTCGATTTTTCCTTCCGGCTTCGTCGCGACCACGCTGGCGGAGGCCGATGGCCCGATTCTCCACCGTGACGAGTGGCACCACGTGCAGGTGAAGGTCGTGGGCGACCACGGAGTCGACACCCACATCCTGAGCATCGACGGCGTCGAGGTCGTGCGCGCCGCGGACAACACCCTGGCCGGCGGGCGCATCGGCGGGCGTGTCGGTGGCGACATGACCCATTGGGACAACATCGTCGTCACGTCGGATCCTTGAAGCTCCGTGCGTGTGAAGAAATCGACCCGAACCAGCCCCGCGCCAAGAGGCGCGGGGGCGCGGCGTCGCGCCGGATTTGGGGTGGGGCCCCATCCGAATTCACTTCGGATGAGGCGGGGGCTTGGAAAACCCCCGAGGAAACTCAGATCGCGCGGACGCGATTCAACTTCGGTGCGCGTGCGCGCACCGAAGTTGCGTACCGATGTTGCGCGGACGCGAATCGCAGCGAGAAACCCGAATCTTCTCGGCCGTTCTCCACCGTCGCAGTCGGTGGCACGTGCTCTGCACAATGCGTCGTCCATCACCCGCGGCCGCCGGCGCGTTTCGCGCCGCTGCACGCGAGTGGAGGAGCGTCGCGATGTCACGGTTCTCGAAGGGGGTTGGTCGCGCGGTTTCGTCGTTCGCTCTGGCCGCGGTGCTCGGATCGATCGCGCCGCCGGGCATCGGCTGGGCGGACACCACGATCGTGTTCCAGCAGGACTTCGCCAACACGCCGAAGGGTGCGTGGTATCCGCCACCGCAGTATCTGATGCGCGGACCGCTCTGGATCGAGCACACGATCCAGACCGACGGCACCAACGGTCCGGTGCTCACGACCGCGGGCTTGTTTCAGGGCGAGCGCGTGGTGTTTCCGCCGTCGATCGACGGCACCCAGACCAACCTTCGCTACGACGTCGACTTCCAGCGGATCGTAGCCCTCGTCGACACCGCGATGATGTGGCACGTGAACGTCGACCCGGTGAGCCACGCGCAGCGCTTTTACCAGGCGGCGGTGCTGCACGGCGCAGAGCCCGGCGCCGCGAGCTCGTGGCGCATCCAGCTGATCGAGGAGCAACCGGGCGTGGGACGGGGCTTCACCGTGGAAACGCTCGCCAACGTCGAGGGGCCGACGGTCTCGCCCGAGGCGTGGCACCACATGCAGGTGCGCGCGGAGGGATCCGACCACGACAACTTCGTGGTGAGCCTGGACGGCGCCGACGTGGTGTCGGCGCAGGACTCGACGCTGCGATCGGGCCGAGTCGGCCTGCGCGTGGGGCTCGACTCGACGCTCTGGGACAACGTCTCGGTCGGATACGATCCTTGATCGAGGTCCCGCTTCCGGCCGGCAACATGAACCCCAACCGCACCCAATCGCATACGGCGGAGGCCTCGTGAAGATCGGAATCGCCGCGATTCTGGGCACCCTCGGCGGGCCGCGCACCTACGCGCGGTCGCTGGTCGAGGCACTCGGGCGGGTCGACGATCGCAACGAGTACTGGGTCTTCACCGACCAGCCCGACGCGGTCCCGCAGCAAGAGGGAGTTCACCCGGTGCACGTGCCGCTCGGAAACCGCTACGCCCAGCCTCTCTGGGACCACGTGCGGCTGCCGCAGGCGCTCGCCCGCTTCGACCTCGACCTGCTCCACCACACCAAGGCGGCGTTGCCGCTCGGCCTGCGGGTCCCGAGCGTGGTGGCGGTCTACGACGCCGCGCCCTTCCTGCACGCGCGAAGCTTCACGCGGGTGCAAGGCATCCATCATCGCGGACACATCCGCGACGCGGCCCGCCGTGCCACCCGGCTGGTCACGATCAGCGAGGAGGCGCGCGGCGATCTGGCCCGCGCGCTGCCGCTCGACAGGCAGCGCATCACGGTGGTGCCGCCAGGCTCGGCCGGCGTGCCGCTCGGTTCGGCCGCCGCGCGCGGCTCGCGTGCCAGCACCGAGCTGCTGGCACGCCACGGGATCACCGGCCCGTTCGTGCTGGCGCTCGGCACCGTCCAGCCCCGCAAGGATCTGGGCACGGTGGTGCGCGCGTTCCTGCGCATGCGCGAGCGCTCCGGGCTCGCGCATCAGCTGGTGGTCGCCGGACGCGCGGGCTGGGGCGACGGCACGCTCGAGCGGCTCTGCGCCAGTGCCGACGATCGAAGCGCGATCGTGTCCACGGGCGCCCTCGCGGACGGCGAGGTCGCTGCGCTCTTCGGCAGCGCCTCGGTCGCCGTCAACGCGTCTCTCTACGAGGGCTTCGGGCTCGCAGTGCTGGAAGCGCTGGCGCACGGGGTGCCGCTGGTCTCGACCGACGTTCCGGCGCTGAGCGGCGCTCCCGACGATGCGTTCCTGCGGGTGACTCCCGGCGATGTCGGCGGGCTCTCGTGCGCGATCGAGCGGCTGCTCGGCGATCCGTCGCTCGGCGCGCGGCTGGTGGCGTCCGGACGCCGGCACGCCGCGCGCTTCTCGTGGGACGACACGGCGCGCGCGACGCTCGCCGTATACCGCGAAGCGCTCGAGGAGCGGCGCCGGTTTTGAGCTCGGTACGCATCCGGGCGGTGGTGGTGAGCCACGCGCCGCGCGAGCATCTCGCTCCCTGTCTCGCGTCGCTCGACCGTGAGGGTCTCGACACGATCGTGGTCGACAACGGCTCGGCCGGCGCGGAAGTGCGGCGAATCGTGCGGCGCATCGCATCGACGCACGAGCGCTGCCGCGTGGTGCGATCGGATCGAAATCTCGGCTTCGCCGCCGGCGCCAACGCCGGCATCGAGGCTGCCCGCGCCGGGACGCCCGCGGGAGAGCCGGCGGATCGCAGCTGGTTGCTGCTGCTCAACGACGACGCCGAGCTCGTGCCGGGCTTCGCCGATGCCGCGCGCCGTGCGATCGTCACGAACCTGGATGTCGGTCTCTTCTCCGCGCTGCGTCTTCGCCACGCCGATCCTGGCCGCATCGACTCCGCCGGACTGGAGCTGGTTTCCGGAGGCGGCGTCCGCGACTGGCTCGCGGACGAATCCGTCGACCGCGCACCGCTGGCGCCCGTCGAGATCCTCGGGCCGAGCGGCGGCGCCGCGCTTTACCGAGCCGACGTTCTCGAGCGGCTGGGCGGGTTCGAGCCCAGCTTCTTCGCGTTCTTCGAGGACGTGGACCTGGCGCTCCGGGCGCGTGCCGCCGGCGAGCGCGCGCTCCTGATCCCGGACGCTCGCGTGCTGCATCGCGGCGGAGCGACCGCTCGCACCCGCCGCTACCGGCGGCTGGTGTGGCTCGAGAGGAACCGGGTGCGGCTCGGAATCCGGCATTTTCCTGCGCTCGGCCTCGCCGGGCGCTCGGCTTCGCGGCCGCCCACTCCCCGGCTCGTCGGCGGCGGCTCGGGACTACCCGGGGCTCTCGCGCTCCTCGCCCACGCAGAGGCATGGCTGCGCGCGCTGCTGCGGGCGCCGTCCGATCTGCGCTGGCGCTCGAAGCGCCTCCAGCCGATCGTGGTGACCGAGATCGCTCGCTGGCGCGCGGCGCCCGCCTACACCCTCGACGGGAGACCGGTGTGGACCGCTCGCGAGTGATCGTGGTGGTCGAGCCCGGCCGCGTCCTGGCGAGCGGCGTGGGTCGAGTCGCGCGCTCGATTGCAGAAGCCCTCTCGGCCGCCGCCGCAGCCGGCGACACGTCCGATCTGGAGTTGCTCCTCGCCGGCCCCGGCGCGGCACCTCCGTGGGCCGCCGGCCTTCCCTGGCTTCGCCTTCCGAGCGTGCCCTCGGTTCCCGGCGGCACCTTCGCGTGGCACCTGGCCCTGCCCCATTTCCTCGCGCGCCACCACCCGACGCTCGTGCACCTCACCTCCGGATTCCCCGCGCCCGGCGCCGGGAAACTCGTGATGACGGTGCACGATCTCGACGTGCTCGATCATCCCGAGCGGCACCCTCGTCTCAAGCGCTGGGCATTCCAGGCACTGCTCGGGCTCACGGTGAGGCGCGCTCGTTCGATCGTGGCCGTGTCCGTCACGACTCGAGAAGCCGTCGTGCGACGCTGGCCCGCGCTCGCCCATCGGGTGCACGTGGTGCGGAACGCGCTAGCCACGGAGTTCATCGCCGCTCGCGACGCGGCCTTGCGAGACCCCGCGCGGGTCGAGTCGGTTCGGCGGCGCTACGGTTTGCCCGAGCGGTTCGTGCTGCTCCACGGCTCGGGCGGTGCGCGCTCTCGTGCCGAGCTGGCGGTCGGCGCGATGCGCCGCTTGCAGAGCCGGGAGCCGGTGCCGCTGGTGGTATCGGGGCCTGTGTCCGAGCGCGCGATCGCGCTCGGCGGCCGCTCCAGCCGGGTGCTGGCGCTGGGCGAGGTTCCCGAAAACGATCTTCCCTCGCTGATGCGGGCGGCCTCGATCGTCATCCACCCGGTGTGGGCCGACGGCTTCGGATTTCCGCCGCTCGAGGCGCTGGCCTGCGGCACGCCGGTCACCGTGACGGACCTGCCGATCACCCGGGAGGTGCTGGGCGACCTCGCGCTCTACGTGCCTCTCTCCGGCGACGGTGAGCCTGGCCAAGGTCGGGCGCTCGAGGCCGAGGTGGAGCGCTGGATATCGGCGGTCGAGCACGGGTTGCGCGACTCGGCTCACCGCGCGCGCGTCGCCGCTCTCGGGCCGCGCTGGGCGTCACGCTTCGACGCGCGGCGCTTCGGGGCCGAATGGCTCGCGGTCTATCGGGCCGGGCTCGACGCGGCGCTCGACGCGAGGATCGATCCGCAGCTCTCCGCGACTTCGCTCGACCAGATCGTAAAGAGCGTCGTGCCAGCCGGCGCCGATGTGATCGATGCTCATCCGTGAACGGAACTCCGCCTGGGCACGGGCTCCGAGCCGAGCTCGCCGCGCCGGGTCGGCGCGCAGCGCGCGGATCGCGCCGGCCAGCGCCGCTGCATCACCCATCGGTACCAGCACCGCGCACGGGTCGGCGCCCAGCACCTCGGCGGCGGCGCGGCTGGTGCCGGTGATGAGCGGTTTTCCCATCGCGAACGCCTGATACGCCTTGTTGGGCATCACCAGGTCCGCCTTGCGGGTGCCGCCGAAGAGGCCCAGGCAGACGTCGGCCGCTTCGATGAGCTTGGGCAGCTCCTCGTAAGGCACCCAGTCGATGAGCGTTACGTGCGGCACGTCGCTGGTGCGGCGCACGCCGTAGACCGAGAGCACCTCGTCCGAGAACTGGCCGCGCCCGATGAAGGTGAACGCGATCCCGTCTCCGGCGAGCAGCTTGGATGCCTCGAACATCGTGCGCACGCCGTGCAGCGGCAGGTACTTGCCGTAGTAGAGCACCCGGAACGGCACTCCCGCGCGCGGTGGCCCGAGCGAGCGGAACACGCGATCGTCGGCGCCGGTGAGGATGGTGACCAGCTTCTCGGCCGGTACCCCGAAGCGCTGCGAGAAGTACCCTCGATGCGCGTCGGTGTCGGCCGCGATCAGATCGGGGAGCCGGTAAACGAGGCGCTCGACGCGATCGATGACCCGCGCCGCGAGGCTCCCCGGCGCGAAGAAACGTTTGTCCTCGACCAGGGTGTTGTAGACCGACACCAGCGGATCGAGCACCAGCGGCTGCCCCCGCCACCAGGTCAGGAGCCGCGCCAGGAACACGTCGAGGTGGCCGTTGAAGCCCACCACCATGACGTCGTAGTCGTCGAGCCGCGCGTGCCGCCAGGTGAGCCGCGCCATCGCCAGCACGTAGCGGAACGCGAGCCGGATCAGCGAAGCGGCGCGGAAATACTCGGAGAGCTTGATCCTCGTGAGACCCCACACCTCGACGTGGCATTCCAGGACCTCGACGTCGTGGCGCTTGAGCCCGTCGATGGCGATCCGGTTTCGCGGATAGTCGCGCTCGTACGTTCCGAACCAGCAGACTCGCATCACGCCCCCGCGGTCACATCATCGAGGCAATCAGGGTTTTCCACCAGTGGCCCGAAACGAAAGTTGCTCGAAGTGCCCGCGACGCGGGGTTGTGCAAGCCGTGTTCCGTGGCGCGCCCTCAGAGTCTGTGAAGCAATCGGTAGGCGGGCGTTGTCGAACCGTGGTTCCGGTCGGCGCGGAGTCGCGCCGGATTTGGGGGTGGGGCCTCACGAAAAACCGCGCTTGTCGTGGGGCGGGGGCTTGGAAAACGCCCCAGGGAACTCAGTGCAGAGCCATCCAGGCACCGGCGGCCACCAGCAGCACGCCCGACGCACGGCTCAGCCAGACACCGCCCCGGGCGGCCTTCTCGATCAGCACGAACGCGGAGAGCGCTGCGACCCACGCCAGGTTCATGACGCCCAGCACCAAGAGCAGCACCATGAGCGCCCAGCAACAGCCGAGGCACGAGAAGCCGTGCTCGACGCCCATGCGGAAGGCCCCCCAGTGGCCTTCGCGCCAGCCCTTCATGAGGACGTCGAGCGGCGAGCGGCAATGGGTGAGGCACGCGCGCTTGAGCCGCGACCACTGGAAGAAACCGGTCGCGGCGAGGATCGCGCCGCCCAGCACCGGATGCGTCCAGCGCATGTCAGGCGACAGCACGGCGGCCGCGTGCAACGCGGCTTGCAGCGCGGTGGCGACGGCACTGAACGCGGTCCAGGCGGCGAGGTAGCCCGCCAGGAACACGAAGGTGGGCACGAACGGGTCGTCGCGCTCGCGTCGCGCACGGTTCACCTTCGCGAACAAGAGCAGCGTCGGCGACACCGACGGCACCATCATCGCCACCATCATCACCGACCACATCACGAATCCGAGGACGCCGTCCCACGCCGACCAGTGGCGCTTCATCGGCATCAGCATCCCGGGCATGTCCATCTCGCCGGCGCCCGCCATGCGATGCATGGCCCACGCGAGGTAAGCCGTGTACGCCCAGGCGAGCGCCGCCAGCAAAGCGGCACCGGTGAGCACCAACACCCGATCGCGGGCGAGTTGTCTTCGGGGATCCATTCCCATTCCAGACCCCGTGACCATGGAGAGCGCGAGGCCGGAGCTCAGAAGGTGTGGACAAGATCGGATCATTGCCCGGAACGCTTCCTCCGAGGCGATCGCCCGCCGTTTGGAGGGACGCGGTCCCTCGCGTCCGCAGCGTCTGAACCAAAGTGGACGTCTGCGGCTGCGAGGGACCGCAGCCCTCCACGACCAGGGACAGATGCTCGAGAGATTTTCCGCCACGTATGCAGCTGATCCAAGCGGCTGAAACTCTTTCGTCTACACCCTCTCAGAGTTTGTGAGGGAATCGCGGTGTCGGTCGGTTCGGGGACGCTCCCACTCGCGGTCATCCCCGAACCGACTGCTCGCGCGGATCTCGCGCCGGCGCCGAGAGGCGCCCGGCGAGCGAAGCGAGCCGACTTGGGGATGGGGCCCCGAAAAAATCGCACCCCTTGGGGTTCGGGGTCTTCGTAAGACCTCGAGGACACGTTCGGGGCGGGGGCCGGAACAGCCCCCCGGGAGACTCAATTGCCGTACTTCACTCGGCTCACGAAGCCGCCCTTGCCGGGCCAGGCGAACGACAGCTCGCCCGACTGGACGCGCATCGAGGGCGCCAGGACCACGTCGGCCTTTTGGAACACGAAGCCGGTCGCGTGGTCGATCTTCAAGGATTCGGGAGCGCCGTTCACGGGATTCACGACCGGTTTGGTCTCGACCACCAGCTCGTCGCCGAAACGCACGCTGCGCTCGCGTCCCTTGCCGGTGAAGGTGATCGGCAAGAAGCGCGGCTCGAGAGACTTCGACATGGTCTGGGCCAGGATCTCGAACGGCAGCCCACCCGCGGCGCCGCTCACGATCTCGACCAGCGCCGTGCGCTGCTTGGGATCGGCGCGCTCGTCGAAGTAGGCCACCATCGTGCCGCCTCCTTCGTGGATCGCCTTGGGCCAGTGCGCGGCAAAGCCGAACGCGAGCCCGTCGAGACGCAGGGCGCCGTAGCGTCCGTCGCGAATCTTCCAGGCACCGAGACCCTCGCAGTAACCGAGGTTGGGAGGAGCCTGGAACTCGCAAGGACAGCCCGCGTTGCAGTTGCACGCCTGGACGTAGTCCGCGTCGAGCGACCACTTCACCCTGGGCTTTTTGGGCTTCGATTTCGCCATAGCTTCGAACTCCTGGAGGCGCGCGAGCGGGTCGGTCGGATTGGCCTCATCCTATGCCAGGCCGAGACCTCAAACCACGTCGGGCTCGCTGGGCAGGAGGTGCGCGAGCGGTCCCACCGTCCACAGCTCGGGCCAGCGCTTGAGCACCCAGGCCACCACCACGAACGTCATTCCGCCACCGAGGAGCGCCGATCCCACCGGTCCGAGGAGCGCCGCCGTGACTCCCGACTCGAAGGCACCGAGCTCGTTCGAGAGCCCGATGAACACGAAGTGCACCGCCGACACGCGGCCGCGCAACGCATCGGGCGTCACCACCTGCACCAACGTCTGGCGGATCACCACGCTCACGTTGTCGAAGAGTCCCGTCAGGCACAGAAAGACCAGCGCCCACGCGAACGATCGCGACAGCGCGAATCCGATGGTAGCCGCGCCGAAGCCCAGCACCGCGAGCATCAACGCGCGCCCGGGACGCTGAAACGGCGGCATGCGGGTGGTGACGAGCGCCATGGTGACCGCGCCCAGGGACGGCGCCGCGCGCATCCAGCCCAGCCCCGTAGGTCCCACGTGCAGCAGGTCGCGCGCGAACATCGGCAGCAGTGCCACCACGCCGCCGAAGAGCACGGCGAAGAGATCGAGCGTGATCGCCGGCAGCAAAAAGCGCGAGGTCAGCACGAAGCGCAGCCCGGCGCGCAGCTCCTGGGCACGGTCGGCCGCGGCCTGGTGGCCGGCGCGCACCCGCACCGGCGGCAAGCCGGCGAGCGCGAGTGCGAAGGACAGCGCGAACACGCTCACGCAGCCATACGCGAGCACCGGCCCCGACCACGCGAGCAAGGCACCGGCGGCGGCCGGGCCCGCGATCGCCGCGAGCTCGAAGGTGGTCGCGTTCCACGCATTGGCACGCACGAACGCCGACGGCGGAACCAGGTTGGGGGTGATCGACGAGATCGCCGGCGCGCTGAACGCGGTGACGGCACCGCAGCAGAGCAGCACCGGAAAGATCCAGCCGATCGGCGCGCCGACGCGGGTGATCTCGAGCATCGCCACTCCGCACGCGGCGAGCGCGAGCTGGGTGAGCACCGCCACCCAGCGCCGGTCGAAGCGATCCACCACCACTCCCGCCGGGATGACCAGCGCCACCACCGGAATCACCTGCACCAGGCCGATCAACCCCAGCGCCCAGGCCGACTGGGTGCGATCGTAGACCTGCCAGCCGACCGACACCGACAGGATCTGCCGGCCCAGGACACCCAGCACGCGCCCCGCGAGCAATCGCCGGAACGCGGGGACCTCGAGTGGGTCGGTGATCGGTTCGAGCTCGGTGGGCACGGGATTCGCTCAGCGCGGTCAAGTCTTGAGAAAGAGGCGCCGAATCGACGTGATTTCGCCTACAATCGCCCGCCCGATGGATGACTCGACCGTTGCCAACGCGCCCGCGCCCGCCGCCGTGTGCCCCGCTTGCTCGGCGCCGATCCCCGCGCCCGCGGCGCGCTGCTCGCAATGCGGTGAGTGGCTCTCCGACCCGGAGAAGCTGATCGAGCCGCGGCCCGGCGACGTGTACGGCGATCGGTACCGGCTGGAAAGCCTGCTCGGCGTGGGCGGCATGGCGCGAGTGTGGCGGGCGTTCGACCTGCGCGGCGAGCGCGAGGTGGCGCTCAAGCTGCTCGGTGCCGAGGGAATCGGCGAGCACACCGCCGAGCAGCGCTTCCTGGCCGAGGGCCGAACCGCCAAGGACATCCGTCACCCGAACGTCGTGGATGTGTTCGATTTCGGGCTCTTCCCCAACGGAATGCCCTACATCGCAATGGAGCTCCTCGAGGGGAAGCTGCTCTCCGAGCTGATCCGCCAGGTGGGCGCGCTCTCGGCCGAGCGGGTGCTTGCGCTGATGATGCAGGTGGCCGGTGCGGTCGGCGAGACGCACCGCCGCGGCTGGGTTCACCGCGACCTCAAGCCCGACAACATCTTCGTCGTTCCGCCCACCGGCGACGGCCGTTCCGAGCGCACGGTGTTGCTCGACTTCGGAATCGCGATCCATCCGGAAACGCGTGAAGCCGTGGAGAGCCGCGACGGGCTCGGTACCGTCGAGTACGCGGCACCGGAGCAAGCCACCGGCGAGCCGCTCGGCACCCGCGCCGACGTGTACTCGCTCGGTGTGGTGATGTATCAGCTGCTCACGGGGTCTCTGCCCGGCAACCGCGGGCCGAGCGAGACCACCGGCACCGTGCGCCGCACCACGCGCGCGATGCCGGCGCCGGGCGGCGGGGCCTCACCGCCCGCGCTGCGCAAGGCGCTCGAGAAGATCGTGGTCCAGGCGCTCTCGCCCGACTCCAAGCAGCGGCACGTCGACGCACGCCACCTGCTGCGCGACCTCGAACGCGCCGCGGTGCATCTTCCCCCGGAAGTCGCGCCGGGATGGGCGTGGCGGCGAACGCTGCGCAACTGGTGGTGGCTGCCGGTGCTGATCGGGGTGGTCGCGGGAATCACGGCGGTGGTGTGGGTCGTCACGCGCGCTGGCTGACCGCCGGCGGCGCGGCGCTCGCCGCCGGCATCGCGGCGTGGGCAGTGGCGAGCGGTCAGGCCGCCGCGCCCGAGCGAACGACGGTCGCCGGCTCCGCGGACGCGGGCATCGAGGCGGTCTCGCGCGCGTCGCGCACGCCGGCGGTCTTCTTGTTCGGCGATTTCGGGGCGCCACACCCGGAGCTCGCGCGAGTCGGCGCGGCGATTCGCGCTAGCGTGGCGCACGAGCCGGACGGCACCATCGCGGTCGAGCTCGGCGACAACATCTACGAGCGCGGCGCCTCGGCCGATCGCGCCGAGACCAGACGGCAGCTCGAGCCGATCCTCTCGGCGCTCGACCTGCGCGGGCCAGCGCCAGCGAGCGGCGAAACGGGACCGCCGCTGCCGCTGGTGGTGATCCCCGGGAACCACGATCACGACGCCGGATTCGGTCAGACCTGGCAAACATCGCTCGAGAGCTACGGCGCGATCGAGAACGAGATGCTCGTGCCGCTCGACCGGCCCGAGTGGCATTACGCGCCGGCCCACCTCGATCCGTCGTCCGACGCCGACTGTCCCGTGGCGGAGCAGCTCGATCTCGAGCGGCTGCGCGCGATCCGCCACGCCGCCGTGCCCGGCGCGGGCCCGGGCGCCGACGGCTCGTCGAGCGAGGGGATACGCGCGTGGGCCTGCCTCACGCGTCCGCAGCGCGTCGCCCAATCGCCGCCAGGACTGGCGCTCATCGCCGTCGACAGCCAGGTGCTGATCGGGCTCGAGCACCATCACGAGGACGCCGCGGCGGCGATCCAGTGGCGAGCGCTCGACGCACTGCTGGCCGCCGCGCGCGCGGCCGGGGACGTCGCGGTGGCGATCGCGCACCATCCGCTCGAGAGCTACGGCCGCCACCGGCCGCTGCAGCCGGGACGGCTCGCGTTCGGCCCCGGCTGGCCACAGTACACGCGATCGTTCGACTATGCGCTGGCGCTGCCGGTCGTGGCGCAGCTCACCGTGCTGGGCTGGTATGCGAGCGGCTGGTTCAACGAGCAAGACGTGCAGGCGGCCGGCTACTTCGCCTATCGGCGCCGCATGGCCGAGATACTGGTCCGTCACGGGGTGCATCTCTACGCGGCCGGTCACGACCACTCGCTCTCGGTGATGGATCTGGGGCGCAGCCAAGACCTGAGGGAAATCGTGGGCGGAGAGGGCAAGCTCTACCAGCTGATCTCGGGCTCGACCGCCAACGTCGATCCCATCTGCGACGGCGCGGCGGTGCTCTACCGTCACGCCGGGCGCGGCCATGCGCGCCTCACCCTCGACCGGAGCGGCGCGGCGCGGCTGCACCTGGTCGTCGATCCGCTCGACGCCGCGCCCGCCGCCTTCGATCTGCCCGCCGATTGACGAGGCCCAGATCGGCCCCGGCGCGGGCCGCTTGTCGCCCGACGATGGCGTCTCCGCGCCACTTGTGGGGTGGCCCGCGGGACTCGACACTGTGTCGCTGGCGTTTCTTGCGAACGCAGGCGTCCATGCCTCGAATTCCGTCGACCCGATCTCACCTTTCGTACGACTTCGCGCGGCGAGCGCCGGTTGCGGCGCTCGCGATGCTGGTGTGCGCGCTCATCGCGGGCCGCGCCAGCGCCGCGAGCCCCGGCATCCAGCTCAGCACCCTCGCCACCAACCTGGCCGACGTCACCGCCATCACCAACGCCGGCGACAGCCGGCTCTTCATCGTGCTGCAGCACGGCAAGATCGTGATCTGGAACGGCACCAAGATCCTCAGCACGGCGTTCCTCGACATCCAGAGCAAGGTGGTGTTCGGCGACGAGCAAGGCCTGCTCGGTCTCGCCTTCCACCCCAATTACGCGAGCAATGGCTACTTCTACGTGGACTACACGCGCGCGGCCGACGGCGCCGTCGTGATCGAGCGTTACCAGACCTCGAGCTCGAGTCCCGACCAAGTCTCGACGAGCACCGCGAAGACGTTGCTGGTGGTCCCGAAGCCCGAGACCAACCACAACGGCGGCAACCTCGCATTCGGACCAGACGGCTACCTCTACGCCGGGGTCGGCGACGGCGGCGGGGCGGGCGATCCCAACTGCAACGCGCAGAACCCCTCGACGCTGCTCGGCAAGATGCTGCGCCTCGACGTGAACCAGAACCTCAACCAGGCGCCCTATTACGGCATTCCGCCCAGCAACCCGTTCGTGGGTGCCGGCGACCCGCCCGACGAGGTGTGGGCCAGCGGGCTCAGGAACCCGTGGAGATTCTCCTTCGATCGCGTGACCGGTGACCTCTTCATCGGTGACGTCGGCCAGGACAATCGAGAGGAAGTCGACCGCGAGCTGGCCAGCGATCCGGGCGGCCGCAACTACGGCTGGAAGGTCGAGGAGGGCTTGGCGTGCTACAGCACCGACGGATGCCCCGCCGGCACCCCACCGTGCGGCAGCTCCGCCTACACCCACCCCATCTTCGACTACGACCACACCCAGGGCTGCGCCGTGGCCGGCGGCTTCGTGTATCGCGGCACGCGCATTCCGGCGCTGGTCGGCACCTACGTGTTCGGAGACTTCTGCTCCGGCGTCATCGCGGGCGCGAAGCAGGGCGCCGCGGGCTCGTGGTCGTTTTCACCGCTGCTGGCCGCTGGCATCGCGATCTCCACGTTCGGCGAGGATGCGAGCGGCGAGCTCTACGTCGCCGACCACGAGGACGCGGGCGGCTCGGTCTACTCGATCAACGAGGCCTGCAGCGGTGCCGACACCGACCACGACGGCCGCGCCGACAACTGCGACAACTGCCCCACCGTCGCCAACGCCGACCAAGCGGACACCGATCGCGACGGCCAGGGCGACGCCTGCGACAACTGCCCGAATATCTACAATCCCGGCCAGGAGGACACCGACGGCGACGGGATCGGCAACCCGTGCGACACCTCCGACTGCTCCAGCGTGGCCGCGGCTTCGAGCGTCCCGCTGGCGATCGCGACGCCCCTGATGCTGCTCGTGGCCGCCATCGCCCTCTTCCGCCGCACTCTTGGGCGGCGGCTCAAGTTCGGCGCCCGACTGCCGTAGAGCTTTGCGGAAGGTCCTTCGCATGCCCGCGCCTCACGCACCCTGGAGTCGGCAGTCGGATCTCGGCACCCAGCCGATGAGCGACGAGCATCGGCGCCTGGTCGAGGTGATCGACCGGTTGCACGAGATGAACCGCTCTGGCTCGCCCCGCGGCAGCCTGCACGGAGTGCTCGACGAGCTGGTGCGCGCGGCGCGCAGCCAGTTCACCCAGGACGAGACCCGGATGCGCTCGATCGGCTACCCGGGGCTCGAGGCGCGTCGCGCGCTGCACCGCGATCTCGACCAGCAGCTGACCGAGATCGTGTCGGCGTGCCGCCTGGCACCGGTGCCGCTGCCTCCGGCGATCTTCCAGTTCCTGGGGCTCTGGCTCACGGCGAACATCCAGCGGCACGACACGCACCACGACGGGCCGAGGAGCGGATCGGTGGGCAAGGCGCCGCGATCCGACCCTCCCACGCGCACCCTGCACCCGCGCTCGCCGGGGCGACTCACGAGCCCCTACCGGTCGCTCTCTCCACGGCGCGGATGACGCGCGCTCGGCGCCGGTTCGGGGCGAGGATGTAGCGCGAGCAAGGCCAGCCCGCCCTGAGCTGCCTTGCGCAGATGCGGATCGGGGTCGCGTGCGGCGCGTTCCAGCGCACCGCGCGCGGTGTCGAAGGCACCCCGCGGCCGTCCGTCCTTGCCACGTTTCGAGAGCGCCGCCGCAGCGGCGCGCCGCACTCCCGGACGACCGTCGCCTTCGAGGACACCGACCATCGCGGTGAGCAGTGCCGGCGAGTCGCCACCGATGCGGGCGGCCGCCGAGAGCCCCGCGAGACGCACCTCCGGCGCCGGGTCGGTGAGAGCCTCGAGCACCCGCGCGGCCACCTGGCCCTCGTATACACCGGCGGGCAGATCGCGCAGGCAATAGAGCGCCATG
>CAZYWA010000153.1:0-15503 GCA_964650975.1 uncultured bacterium | reverse complement strand
ACTCGAGCGAGCGCGGGCGCATCATGTGGGCACGCGTGAAGGGTGCGACCGAGAACGCGCTGCTGCGCTTGCCGTTCCGCTCCGCGTACATGTTCCGGCCCGCGTTGATCCAGCCGCTCCACGGCATCGAGCCCAAGGCGAAGCTGGTGCGAGCGTTCTACGTGGGGCTGAAACCGCTGATCCCCGTGCTGCGCACGCTGGTGCCGCGCTACGTGACCACCACCGAGAACGTGGGCCGCGCCATGCTCCGGGCCGCCAAGCACGGCGCGCCGGGTCCGATCGTCAGGAACCTCGAGATCGAACGGCTGGCGCACGCCGCCGGGAGGTAGCACCGGGGGAGGGCGCCCGCGCCTTCGGCGCTCCCGCCGCGCCGCGTTCGATCTCGATGAAACCGGACCGGCGGGAGCCGGTCCCTCCCAGCGAAGCCGACACCGTTACATCTTCACGCGCTGGTGCGCGGCGAGAAGCTCGGTCGGATAGAGCACTCCTCGCCACACGATCCCTCCCTGGCGGTGGCCCACGAACGCCGCGCGCACTGTCATCCAGCACATGCCGAGGCACGCGAGCGGCGCCAGGAGCGCGCCGCTTCGCGAGCGGCCCGTCCAGCGCCCGGCGAGCCAGATCGCCAGCATCAGCGCGCCCTCGCCCGCGAGCGGCAGCGCACGCCAGCCGAGCGGCATCGACGCCAGCGCCGCGAACGGGAAGAGACCGAACCACAGGAGCATCGCCGCCAGCACCGCCATCCGCGCCACCGAGAACTGACCCAGGATCGCGAACATGTTCTTCTGCATGGCGACCCGCATCTCGCGGAAGCTGGCGTACCAATCGAGCGTCACGACGCCGGCGCCGTTCACGATGTCGCAGCGGCCGCCATGGGACTTGATCAGCATGCACAGCCCGAAATCGTCGGCGACCTCGAGCTTGAGCCACTCGAAGCCGGGCGTGCGCTCGAACACGCTGCGCCGTACCAGGATGAACGCGCCGGTCGCGGCCACCGCGGCGGAACGGGGATCGCGCACTCGCACCAGCCGTCCTCCGGCGCTCAAGATCGCAAGCGACACACCGAAGATCGCGCCCGAGAGCCAGCCCGCCGATTCGATCGTCGGCACCACGGTCAGGAGATCGAGCTGGCGACGCTGCGCCTCCGTGATCGCCTGGCGAAGGGCCGCGGGCGCGAGATGGACGTCGGCGTCCATGAACAGCAGCCACTCGCCGTCGGCGCGCACCGCGCCCAGGCGCAGCGCGTTGAGCTTGCCGAGCCAGCCGGCCGGTAGCTCGCGCACGTGTTCCACCGCCACGCGCGCATCCTCGCGAACCAGCGAGTCGAGAATCTCTCCGGTGCGATCGCTCGAGCGATCGTCGATCGCGACCACCTGGAGATCGGGGTAATCAGCAGCGAGGATGCTGCGGATCGATCCTTCGACGTGGCGCTCCTCGTTGCAGGCGGGCGACACGATCGAGAGCCGTGGCCAGCGCTCGAGATCCGCGCGAACGGCGACGAGCTTCCGGAGCCCGCCCAGGCCGCGGATCGTGGAGCCGAGGAGATAGGCGCAGACGAGCGACGGGGGAGCGACGAGAACGGCGTAGAAGATCGTGTGCACGAGGGACTCTGCGCCTCCATTTAGCCCAAGTGGCCGCCGTTTGGAGCGCGCGCGGTCCCTCGCGCGCGAGCGCACGAATGAGATAGAACGCGCTCGAGCGCTGCCCACCGAGGGACCGGTGGGCCTCCAGGGCTCGGATCAGGGACTCGCTCTGCGACTGCTCGCTCGGGTGATCGCGAGCTCCGCGATCAACTGGACGGCGCTCCACGCCTTCGCCGCCCGCAGCGCCACGCCATTCTCCTCGGGGAGCGACAGCCAGAGCCGCAGCAGATGGCGAGCCCGGGCGGGATCGTCCCAATCCTGGTACGCGGTACGCGCGTGGATCTGGGTGTGGTTGGAAAGGAGCTGGATGTCTCCGGCGGCGAGCTCCATGTCGAGATGCACGGCCGGATCGGCGGCGATCGCGTCGTATTCGTCGAGCAGCGCCCGCGCTCCGGCATCGAGGCGCGGGACGCCGGGCAGCCCTTCGGCGGAGCGGAAGTAATCGCTGTGCCAGAAGGTACGAAGCTCGCCGGCCGCGAACCGGCAGGGCGGAACCGGGACCGAGCGAACGCCACCCTCTCCGTGGGTATCGAGGTGGAATGCTTCGAAGAGGCGATCGATGCGCTCCGGATTCCGTGCCAGCAGCTCGTTGAACACCGTGACCGAGCTCGCGATCCGGCTGGCGCCGCCCGACCTGGCGGGCGAGAGGCAGAGGAGCCCCACGACGTCCGCGGCATCGCAATGGAACGCGATGTTCCGGTTGGTCTCGTAGAAGCGCACGTCCCCCGGCTTGTGCGCGTCGACCACGTGGCCGAGCAGCTCGCCGCGCGGGTTCTGGGCGCCCGGCACTCCCAGATGCAACCCGAAGCACCAGAAGAAGCACTCCGCCTCGCGGCTCGACCACGGACCGACCGGTAGGTTCCGGATCAGCACGAATCCACGCCCGCGCCGGAGCTCGTTCCGCCACGCGCCGATCCGCGCCGCGAGCGTGGGCAGCGGAAAGTCCGTGGCCGACATCTCGCCCAACGGCTTGCCCGTGCCGAGCGCCACCTCGACCGCGCGCCGGCACTCCTCCGCCTCAGCGGCGTCGAGCGATTGCGCCCAGTCGCTGGTACGCCGCAACTCCTCGCCGCGCCACGCCGCGGGCGACACCACTGGAGCGCGTGGAATGCGCTGGTGCGGCCGCGCGAAGTAGTGAAGCGTCTGGCGCCGCAGGGATCGATAGTGGGAGCTCACGAGTAAAAGTATCGGCGATCCGGGGGCACCGCGTCGCGAGGACACGGGATCATCGCAACTCGGCTCGCCGAGCGGTCGATTGCCGGCGGTCGCTCCGGCCGCTATCTCGTGCCCCTTCGGGATCGCGACGAAACGTCCCACACCCATCCACGGAGAGAGAGATCATGTCCCTGGCAAAGCGATGTGCAGCCGAGACGCTCGGCACGTTCTGGCTGGTGTTCGGCGGTTGCGGGAGCGCGGTGATCGCCGCGGCGTTTCCGCAGGTCGGGATCGGCTTGCTCGGGGTTTCCCTGGCGTTCGGGCTCACCGTGCTGACGATGGCGTACGCGATCGGGCACATCTCGGGCTGCCACCTCAATCCCGCGGTGTCCGTCGGGCTGGTGGTCGGGAAGCGGTTTCCCGCGGCGGAGCTTCCCGCGTACGTGGTCGCGCAAGTCGTCGGCGGGGCCATCGGCGCGGGCGTCCTCTACCTGATCGCCAGCGGAAAGCCCGGTTTCGAGGTGGGCGGATTCGCGGCCAACGGCTTCGCCGAGCATTCGCCGGGGCATTACTCGATGCTCGCCGCGGCGATCGCCGAGGTCGTGCTCACGTTCATGTTCTTGATGATCATCCTGGGCTCCACCGACAAGCGCGCACCGGCCGGCTTCGCCCCGATCGCGATCGGCCTGGGACTGACCTTGATCCATCTGATCGGAATTCCCGTCACGAACCTCTCGGTCAACCCGGCGCGCAGCACCGGTCCGGCGCTGGTCGTGGGCGGCTGGGCGCTCGCGCAGCTCTGGCTCTTCTGGGTGGCGCCGATCGCCGGTGCGGCGCTCGCGGGAACGCTCTACCCGCTGATTGCCGGCGAGGCCGACTGAGGGTCTCGTGCCGGATCGCGATCGGCCGTCGAGTGCGGCGGGCTCCTCCGGCCGAGCGCGGATCTGGATCGCGGCGGGCCTGATCGGCGGGGTCGCCGCCTGGATCGGGATCCGGCATCACAATCGGGCGTTGCCCGAGGTCTCGCGCGGCGACCGGGAGCGCGCGCGGGTCGAGAGCGGCGTGTCGTTCTTCTCGGACCAGTGGATGCACGACGAGGGCATCCCCGTCTACGAGAACTGGGCCGTCGACGTCGATCGGCTGGAGCTCGCTCCTTGGCGGCGCCTCGGTGCGCGCGGCGCCTACATCCGGCTCTACGGGCAGCAAGGCCTGGTGAACTCGTACGTGCTCGAGATCGCGCCCGGCACGCACACCGTTCCCGAGCGTCACGTCTTCGACGAGTACCTCTACGTGATGCGCGGCCACGGCCGCACGCGCTTCTGGCGCAAGAAGGGCGACACGCCCGCCGAGGTCGAGTGGGGTCCCGGCTCGCTCATCTCGCCCCCGCTCAACGCCTGGCACGAGCACGCGAACGAGGGCAGCGAGCCGGCGCTCCTGGTGGCGATGACCAATGCACCGCCGATCGTCGACTTCTATCGCGATCCCGCGTTCGTGTTCGACAACCCCGCTCAGTTCGACGAGCGCTGGGACGGCAATCCGGATTTCTTCCGGCAGTTGCCGCGCCCACGCGCGGCCGGTGAGCCGGTCGCCGACCCACTCCACCCGATGGTCGCCAACTTCATCCCGGACGTGCTCGGGCTCGGCGACGAGATGTTCCACGCCACCGCCAAGCGCGGCTGGTTCGTGTGCTTTTCGATGTGCGGCAACACGCTCAGCCCGCACGTCTCCACGTGGGGACCCGCGCAATACCAGGCCGCGCACCGCCACGGACCCGGTGCCACCGTGCTGATCGTGCGCGGTGAGGGCATGGCTCTCATGTGGCCGAGCGTCGCGGGCACGCAACCGTGGACCGGCGGCCACGCCGCGAGCGTGGTGCGCGCCGATTTCCGGCCCGGCACGCTCTACTCGCCTCCCGACGACTGGTACCACACCCACGTGAACCTCGGCCCGGGCGACGCGACCTACCTCGCCGTCACACCGAAGGGCCGCGAGTTCCGCCTGCAAGCGGATCCGGAGCCGGGGCACAATCCAGTGGTCGAAAGGGCCGAGCGCCTGCCGGACAAGCGCCTCCCGATCCTCATCCGCCCCGCGGACGAGGATCCGATGCTCAGGAAGATCTTGCAGGATGCACTCGCCGCCCGCGGCGTGCACGAGACCGCGCAGCCGATCGCCGAGCCGTGAACCTCGCCCAAGTTACTGCGTGAGGGTCAGGGTCTCGCCCTCCTGGTGGGCGGTGATGTCGGCTTCGCAGTAAGGGAAGCGCACCCACTGCTTTTGCGAGTAAAGGACCGTCTGGTCGCCAAAGTGGGGGGACGCGGGATCGGTCGACTGCGAGTGGGTGAGGATCGTGTCGGCGATCGGGCACTCGCTGTCGTCCCAGGTGACCGTCTGGATGTAGCTGTTGCCGAACTGGACGTCGAAGTAGCCGCCTGGTTCGAGCGGCGCGCCGATCACACCCAGCACGCCGAGGCCCGTGTCGCCGCCGTGGAGCGGGATGTTCACGCCATTTCGCGGATAGAACTGAACCTGTCCCCAAGGCGCGTCGATCGGCACGCCCGCGGCGCCGAGTGCCTGCACGGCATCGGAGAGCGAGCTCAGGACCAGTGTGCGATTGGCGTCGATCAAGGTGTCGATGCCGCGCGGCGTGTGCACCGGATCGTGTGGGTCGAAGTCGACCTTCCAGAGCTCGGCCGAGTCGACGACGCCCTGGAAGTCGTTGCCGCGCTCGTTCTCGATGCCGTGCCAGAACTCGGTCCACACCTGTGCCCCGACGCTGCCCAGGTTCACACGCCGATCCCAGTTGCGGAGCACGGCGCAGGCCGCGAGCGCGCGCGTCTGCACGTCGTCGGCCGGCGCGCCGACGCCGTCGCAGATCGAGAGCACGTCGTCGAGCGCGATTTCCGCTCCCAGAACGCGGTTTTCGTACATCAGCCCTTGCAGCGTCGGCAGATCGAAACCGGGCTCAGCGCTCAGACCATCGGAGAGGGATTTCCGGTCCTCGATCAACACGTGCGCCATTCGCGCGCGCAGGCTCTGCGGCTCGTTCTCCCACTCCGTCCAGCCCATGACCAGCGGGAACCCGGTGAAGGGATGCGCGGCGTTCGCGATCCAGTAGCTGTTGTTGCCGTTGGCCACGTAGTCGGTGGTGCGGAGCTTGGGCCGCGAGTCGTAGCCGAAGAGGTTGCCGTCCGCCGGCGAATCCGCGTCCGAGCCCCACTCGCACGCCGACGTCGAACCGTCGAGCGTCAGCAGCGCGTCGGACGTGGCCTGAGCGAGCACCTGTCCGAGCAGGCTCTTCATGCACGAGCCGAGCTGTTGCTGGGTCACATGCGGCACCGCCGAGACTTCGCCGTAGAAGGCCTCGCCGTTTCGATCGGCTGCGAGGGTGTGGAAGACCGGGTTGCCGATCGAATGCAGCGCGGCCGTCAGCTCGTCGAGGTTTCGCGATTCGCCGACGGCGATCCACTGGGTCGCCGAGCGCAGCGGCGTCAACAGGTTGGCGTCGCGCATCGCGAGGATCTTGCCGTTCACCATCGGCCAGCCGTCGAGCAGCGTGCTGAACGAGGCGAGGTTCACGATCAGGCCGTAGTGCGAGCTGTAGAACGTGTGGCTGCGGGTCTCCATCGTGCCGTCGTCGTGCTTCACCTGGATCTGGATGGTGTCGGAGGTGATGTCGCGCGAGCCGTCGTCGTAGCGGTAACGGAGCGGGTTCGATGGGTCGAGGTCGAGCAGGTAGAAGGTGAACCGGCTCGCCTGCGAGACCGTGTGCGTCCACGCGACGTCGCTGTTGAAGCCGATGCCCACCCACGGCAACCCCTGGAGCGCTGCGCCCGCCGCGTCGTAGACACCGGGGATCGTGAGGTGGATCTCGTACCAGCGGCCGCTGCCGGCCCACGGCTGGTGCGGATTGCCGAGCAGCATTCCCTTGCCGTTGCGGGTGAGATCGCGGCCCAGCGCGATGCCGTTGCTGCCCTCGGGAGGATGCAGCGCGCGGCCGAGTCGCGCGAAGCTCGCGCTGTCGCTCCTGAGCCCGGCTTCGAAGCGCGCCGGGTCGAATGACTTCGAAGCGGCGGCGGCGCCACTCGTGGGTCCTTGGGTGGCGAGGATCGCGTCCCGCAGGATCTCGAGGTCCGAGCTCCCGCCGAGGGCGATGCGGCGCAGGTACATCCACAGATCCACGTCGTCGATCGCGTAGACCCAAGGCGCGTTCCTGCACCCCGCCGATCCCTCGGCCAGGTGATCCATTCCGGTGTCACTCAAGTACCGGTTCATTCCGGCCGCGAAGCCGCGGCCGAGAGCTTGCACGTCGCGCGGCAGCTGGTCGACGAAGTTCTTGCGGAACTCGTCCTTGGTGCCGTTCAGGAATCGAAACAGGAAATCCACTCCGGGATCGCCCTCGGTTTCGCCCATCATCTCGGCCGAGCGACCGGACGCGAGCGCGATCTCGTGCATCGTCACGCAGTAGTCGTCCTGCGAATACGCATAGCCGTAGCCGAACGCGAGACTCTCCCAGTCGTCCGCCTTCACGTGGGGAATGCCGAACTCGGTGCGGCGGAGCTCGGCGGAAAGGTGGTGGCCGCTCGAGCTCGAGCCGCTGCAGCCGCTCACGAGCCCGCAGACCAAGAGCACCAGAGTGGATCGCCTCGCGTGTGCGTTCACGTCGCTCCTCGCTCGCTCCGGACCTCGGTCCGCGGCGCCGCGTACGCTACCGCATCCCCGATGCGCGACGAAGCGCTCGACTTGCGTGCCGAGCCGTGGCAGACCCAGGCGTCGAGCAGCGAGCGCCCGCCATGGCCGTCAACATCGTTCACTTCGAGACCGGCGAAGGCCCCCGATGGGGGGTGCTCGAGGCACAGTGCATCCACCCGATCGCGGCCGAGATCGCCACCACCGGCGAGCTGCTTCGGCGCTCCGCGCGCGAGCTCGTGGCCGCCGCGTCCGGTCCAGTCATCGAACTCGGCTCCGTGACGCTCCTCTCGCCCGTCACGCGCAACCAGCAGTTCATCTGCCTGGGCGCCAACTACCGCTCGCACATGATCGAGTCGGGCATCGACCCGGACGCCAAACGCTTCAACATGGTGTTTCGCAAAGCCTCGAGCTCGATCGTGCCGGCGGACAGCGAGCTCGTGGTCCCGCCGCACGTGCAGCTCATGGATTACGAGATCGAGCTTGGCTTGGTTCTGCGCCGTGACGTGACCGCGAGGGTCGATGTGACCGACGCGAATCTCCACGAATTCGTGGCGGGCGTCACGATCGTGAACGATTTCTCCGCTCGCGACGTGCAGATTCCCCAGATGCAGTTCTACAAGGGCAAGAGCTACCGCACGTTCGGCCCGGTCGGTCCCACGCTCTGCCTCCTCGACCCGGCCGAGATGCGCCATTTGAAAGCGCTGCGTCTCGAGCTCACGGTGAACGGCGAGAAACGCCAGAGCGCCTCCACCGAAGAGCTGGTCTTCGGCCCGGCCGAGACACTCACCGAGCTCTCGGGGCTGCAGGACCTCTTCGCGGGCGATCTGATCGCCACCGGCACGCCATCGGGCTGCGCGCTGCGCCTGCCGCCGCCGCTCGTGCAGCGGCTCGCGTCGCTCCTGCCCGAGGCGACGCGCTGGAAGCTCTTCGTCCGCGGCCAGAAGGGGAGCGCGCGCTATCTGAAACCCGGGGATACCGTGGAATCCCGCATCTCGAGCGCCGAGGGCGTCATCGACCTCGGCGTGCAACGCAATCGCGTCGTCGCCGGTTGAAGAGGCGCCGGCAAGGCCGCTCGGCTAGGAGCCGACCGTGTGCGGTGCCGAGCGGGCATGGATCGCGCGAACCGTGTCGATGGTGTCGGCTTCGGTCGCGAGCTTGTCCGGGCGGTGGCGTTTCACGCGCGCGAAGCGTAGCGCCAGGCCGGCGGGGTAGCGCGGGCTCGCTTGCACGTCGCCGAATGCGACCTCCACCACCAGCTCGGGCCGCACGTGAACCGTCCATTCATCGCGAGCGATCTCGAGCGCCAGCAGGTGCTGGGTCTGCCACGCCAGCATCTCATCGGTGAGCCCTTTGAAGGTCTTGCCGAGCATCACGAACGAGTTGGCGCCGGGATCGCGCGCGCCGAGGTGCAGGTTGCTGAGCCAGCCCTGCCTGCGCCCACTGCCCCACTCGCACGCGAGCACTACCAGGTCGAGGGTGTGGACCGGCTTGAGCTTGCGCCAGCTTCCTCCTCGGCGCCCGGCCTCGTAGCCGGCGTCGAGAGCCTTCGCCACGACACCCTCGTGACCGCGCTCCAGCGCTCCGTCCAGGAATGCCCGCGCCTCGGCCGGGTCGTCGGTCACGAGACGCGGCACCACGATTCCGCTCGGGAGTGCCCCCGCCAGCGCATTCGCGCGCTCGCCCGCGGGCCGGTCGAGAAGGGATTCGCCGTCGAGCAGCAGGCAATCGAAGAAGAAGCTCGAGAGCGGCAAGGACCGCCGCTGCGCTTCGACGTCGAGCTTCCGGCCGAAGCGCTTCATGGTGACTTGAAAGGGCCGCGGCGCGTTTTCCTCGTCGAGCGCGATCGCCTCGCCGTCGAGGATCATGCTTCGCGCCGGAAGCGCGCGGACGATCTCCGCGAGCTCGGGCACGGCGGCGGTCACGTCGTTGAGCTGGCGCGTGAAGATGCGGACCTCGTGTCCGTCCTTGTGCGCCTGGATGCGAGCGCCATCGAGCTTCCATTCGAACGCCGCCCGGCCGAACGTCGCGAGCGCGTCCGGAACGTCGCTCGCGTCCTGCGCGAGCATCGGCTTCACCGGCGAGAGCGGTTTCAGCGCGAAACGATCGAGACCCGCCGCCCCGTCGAGCAGCGCCGCGCGAGCGACAGGCCCGAGCGTCCCGTTGAGCATCAACGCGCGCTGTACCGCGTCTTCGGGCAGCTCCGCCGCGCGGGCGACCGCTTGCGTGAGCAAGCCTTCCAGGGCGCCCTGGCGAAGCTCGCCGAGCAGCAACCTCTCCAGGAACCTCTGCTCCGACTCCGTGGCGCTCGACAGCAGCTCGCTCAGCAGCTGCCGGCGCGCGCCGGCCGAGCCCGAGCCCGTCGTCGTCGCGATCGCCGTGAGCCTCCGGTCCACCTCCAGGAGCTCGAGACCCGGCTCGGCGGCGTGCCCGCTCGGCTCCGCGGAGCGAAGCAGCGCCGGGCCGACGCCGATCTGCCCTCCCGGCAGCTCGCCCGAGAGATAGGCCGTGCCGATCTCGATCTCTCCCGGAGCCAAGCGCCGCATCAGCGCCACGAGATGCGCGAGCTTTTCCGTTCGCTTGCGGGTCGCCGCCACCGCGGCGGACGTCTCGACCAGCTCGGCCAGTAGCATCACCGCCAGGCTGCCCGCTCAACGGGCGCCTCGTCGAGCGCGGGTAAGGGCGGGCGCCTGACGCATCACCGTGCGATGCTCGACGCGAATCCGCGCGCCGGCGCGGCGCGTAATCGCAACGAGATCAGCCGAGGAGGCACCAACATGAGCAACTGGGACGGCAAGAACGTGGTGATCACGGGTGCGGCTTCCGGCATCGGACTGGCGCTCTCGATCGCGATGGTGAAACGCGGCGCCGACGTGTGGATGACCGATTCGAACGGCCCTGGAGTCCAGCAGGCCGTCGAGGCACTGGGTCCCAAGGCTCGCTTCGCGAAGCTCGACGTACGCGACGTGCTGGCGGTCCGCGAGGTGATCGAGCGCGTGGCCAAGGACCGCGGCCGTCTCGATTACGTCTTCAACAACGCGGGAATGGGGATCGGCGGCGAAAGCCAAGAACTCTTGGTGCAGCATTACGACCGCGTCATCGACGTCAACATCCGCGGCGTCGTGAACGGTGTCGCCGCCGCTTATCCGATCCTGGTCCGCCAGAAGAGCGGTCACATCGTGAACACGGCGTCGATCGCGGGCCTGGGTCCGGCGCCACTTCTCGTTCCCTACGCGATGAGCAAGCACGCCGTGGTGGGTCTCAGCACCAGCCTGCGTATCGAAGCCGCGAGCTTCGGGGTGCGCGTGAGCGCCCTCTGTCCGGGAGCGATCGAGACGCCGCTCCTCGACAGCGATACGCCCCGCGACCTACCCCAGCTCTCGTGGCGGCCCGACTTGCGTCGTTACCTGACCAGGCTCTGCGGCACGCCCTACCCAGCGGCAAAGCTCGCGGACGCGGCACTGCGCGGCGTGGAGCGGAACCAGGCGCTGATCGTGGTGCCGGGATCGGCGCGCGTGATCGCGCTGCTCAATCGATCGCTACCGGGTCTGGTGGCTCGCGTCACCGCGAGCGCCGTCCAGGACGTCCTCGCGCAGCGGCCGGCCACGCTCGCCAAGGCCGCTTGACCAGGCTCTGCAGGGCGACGAGGTCGGGATCGGCCTCCACACCTGCCCTGCGGCGACCTGATTCGGTCACCCAGCGCCGACGTCGGTCAGCGCCGGCCTTCCAGCGCGGGAGGCGGCAGCGTGAAGAACAAGGCCGTACCGCGGTGCGGGACGCTTACCGCCCACACCCGACCACCGTGCCGCTCGACGATCCGGCGAACGGTCGCGAGCCCGATCCCGGTGCCGGGAAAATCACGCTCGGTGTGGAGCCGCTGAAAGGGTCGGAACAACCGGTCGGCGTTGGCCATGTCGAATCCGGCACCGTTGTCGCGCACCACGAACGCCTCGTTCCCGTCGCGCTCCTCCGCTCCGAACGCGATCGCGGGGTGCTCGGTCTTGGCCGTGAACTTCCACGCGTTGCCGAGGAGATTCTCGAGCACGATGCGCAGCAGGCGCTCGTCCGCGTCGGCGGCGAGACCCTCCTGGATCGAGAGCTCGACACCGCGCTCGGGGTCCTTGCGTTTCAGCTCCTCGGCGACGGCGCGCGCCAACCCGGACAGGTCGACGCGGCTCCGGCTGAGGCCGCCGGTCGCGACCCGCGAGAGCTGCAGCAGGTCGTCGATCAGCTCGCTCATGCGCCGCGCGCTGGCGCACACCTTTCCCAGATGGTCGCGGCCCTGATCGTCGAGCCGTGACGCATAGTCCTCGAGAAGGATCCGGGCGAAACCGTCGATCGCCCTGAGCGGCGCGCGCAAGTCGTGCGACACGGAATAGCTGAACGCCTGGAGCTCCTGGTTGGCGCGCGCGAGCCCCGCGTTCAGCTCGTCCCGCGCTCTCGCCATGGTCAAGTGCGTGCGCACCCGTGCCAGCAACTCCGACGACGTGAAGGGTTTGGGAAGGTAGTCGTCCGCGCCGACCGAGAGGCCTTCGAGGGAGGCTTCCTGGCCGGCGCGCGCCGAAAGCAGGATCACCGGCAACGTGCGCGTTCCGGGGTCCTCGCGCAGCGCGCGCACCAGGCCCAGGCCGTCGAGCTGGGGCATCATCACGTCGCTCAGCACCAGATCCGGCTTTCTCGCCTGAACGGCGGCGAGGGCTTCGCGGCCGTTGGTGACCAGCTCCACGTCGTAGTGAGGCGTGAGCAGGCTCGCGAGAAAGGTGCGCAGATCGCGGTTGTCGTCGGCGATGAGCACACGGCCACCGCTCGTTGCGGGAGCGGGGGCGAGCGCCGGAGCCGGGTACGGAAGCCATTGCAGCGCCTCGTCGAGGTAGGCCGCCGCGCTCCTCGCCACCGACGCGGTGTCCGAGGATTCGTCGACGACGTACTCGGACGGCAGGTGCTCGCGTCCCCGCGGCAGAGTGACGGTGAACTCCGCACCCTTCCCCTCTTCGCTGGCGACGCGGATTTCACCGCCGTGCAGCTTGACCAGCTCGTGAATCAGGGCCAGGCCGATGCCGGTGCCCTCGTACGAGCGCGAGCGTGCCCCTTCCACCCGATGAAACCGCTGAAAGAGCTTCGGCAACTCACGCGCGGGGATTCCCGTGCCGGTGTCCTTCACCGTGAGCTGCACACCGCCCTGGAACGGCGCCAAGCGCACGCTCACGCCTCCCTCGAACGTGAACTTGAGGGCATTGGAGAGGAGGTTCATCACGACCTTCTCCCACATGCTGCGGTCCACGAAGACCGGCTCGGGGAGCGTCGGGCAGTCCACCGTGAACGAAAGCCCCGCCTTCTCGAGTGCCGAGCGGAAGGCGCTCGCCAGATCGGCGGTGTAGCGCGCGAGGTCGGTGGGCGCGAAGCGCGCCGAGTACCGCCCCGCCTCCATGCGCGAAAAATCGAGCAACGTGTTCACCAGCCGGAGCAAGCGGAGCGCGTTGCGCTGCATCTGCAGGAGCCGCTCGCGAGCCTCCGCGGGCAGCTCCTGCTCCGCGAGCAACGTCTCGAGCGGGCCGAGGAGCAGTGTGAGCGGAGTCCTGAACTCGTGGCTGACGTTGCCGAAGAACGCGGTCTTGGTCCGATCGATCTCGGCCAGCGCCTCGGCCCGCTTTCGCTCCGCGTCGTAGGCCCCGGCATTGGCGATGACGTTGGCCACTTGGTCCGCGGTGGCTCGGAAGAATCTTCGATAGCGCTCGTCGAGTGCGCGGTGCGGGCTCAGGCCCGCAACCAGGAGCGCGTGAGGCGGGGTGCCCAGACGAGGAAGCGGCAGGACGATCGCTCGCTCGGGACGCGCGTTCCATCGCCCCACCGGTAGCGGCCCGAAGCGCGAGGAAAGGTCGTCCACGACGAGCTCCTGGCCGGTTCGAGCCACCTCCGCGAGAGGCCAGGAACCAGGCGCGGCGCGATCGTCGATCGGCACATAGACGGGCTTGGCGGCGCCTCGGTATTCGTTCCAGCCGCTCGCGGCGACGAGCTGAGCCTCGTCAGACCCGGCGTTCAGGGCATAGAGGAGGACGAACGGCAGGTCGAGGTCGTAGCCGGACAGCACCTCCGCCGCGATCCGGCAGGCCTCCTCCTCCGACTTCGCTTCCGCCGCGCGACCGGCCAGCTCGTACAGCATCCGGACCTGGCGTTCGCTCTGCACCTTCGCGGTGGTCTCCTGCACCGTGTTGAGGAGGCCGCCGATCCGCCCGTCGTCGCCGGGAACGGGACTGTACGAGAACGTGAAGTACGTCTCCTCGGCCATGTCGCCGCTGTTGATGAGGAGCTGGAGATCCTCCGTCCACGTCGCGGGGCCTCCTTCCTGCACGCTCCTCGCCATGGGGCCGGCGACGTCCCAGACCTCGGCCCACACCTCCGCCGCGGGAGCAGCGAGCGAGGCGGGGTGCTTGTCCCTCAGGATCGGGCGATATGCGTCGTTGTAGAGATGCAGCAGCTCGGGACCCCACCACAGCAGCATCGGAAATCGGCTGCCGAGGATCACCCCCAGCATGGTCCTGAGGCTCTGTGGCCAATCCTCGACGGGTCCGAGCTTCGTCCTGGACCAGTCCATGCCGCGCATGATCGCGGCCATTTCGCCGCTTCCGGCGAACAGCTCGCTGGTGGGGGCACTGGGTTCGCCGCTATCGTCCATGTTCCACTCGCGGTCTCGCCATCCGTTGCGTCAAACGGGTCGTTCGACCTTCCCGTCGTCCAGCATCCCAGCAACGATGACACCGAGTCTCACCGGAGCACCGAGGTGTGCGCAACTGCGCCCGGTCCGCCGAGAATTCCGACACATCTTCGACGTATCCATCGAATTCCGGAGAACGCGATGATCGGCAGTCTGAAGGACGAGAGCTGGCCGCTGTTCAGCAGCATCGCGGTGCTCGGGATCTCGCCGCTCTTGTTGCTCGCGACGGGACAGAGCGCCCTTTACAACCTTTGCCCGGCGGCGCTGATGATCGGAGTGTGGGCGGCGCAGCGCCTGAGCCGGCGCGAAGTGGGCATCGCGACCGGAGATGGCCGGTCGTGGCTTGCCGCGCTGGCTTACGTCGTGGGCATCGTCGGAATCGTGGCGCTCGGGGCTTGGGGCGCGCGGCTCGTCGACCTGGCGCACTACTCCAGCGCGACCGTCGCGCGCCGCCTGTCGCTCAACTTCCTCGTGACGTTCGTGCTGACGTTGCTCACCGAGGACGGCTTCTTCCGCGGTGCGCTGTGGGGCAGCTGCGCCCGCGCCGGATTTTCTCCGGCAAAGACGGTCCTCTGGACCAGCATCGTGTTCGGCTTGTGGCATCTGCCAGTGCCGATCCTCGATCCCGATTTCGCGCAACCGCTCGGCAAGGTCCCGCAGTACGTGATCGGATCGACCGCCTTCGGCGTGGCCATGGCCCTCTTGCGGCTGCGCTCGGGATCTATCGTCGTCCCCAGCGCATGCCACGCGCTCTGGAACGCATCGGTCTACACGTTCTTCGGGGCCGGCGAGAACGTGGGGCAGCTCGGCGTCGCCGATCCCAGCATCTGGGATCCCGAACACGGCTACGCCGGGCTCCTCCTGGCGCTGGCCGCGGCGGCACTCATGTGGCGGTGGGTGAATCCGCGCCGCCGGTGACGGAGGAAGTGCGCGTTCGCTGCGTTGCGGTCGGATTTGGGCCGTGCGAGGATCGGCGCGCGACGCGACCCTCACGACGAGGAGGAGCCACATGGTCGACGCCCGGTTCGAAAGGGTTTCGCGGATCGCGGCGATGGTGTTGGTCGCCGTCGCGGTGTCTCCAGCCGCAGCCAACCCGGCGGCTCCGATCGTGCTTCGCCCGACCGGGCAGTTTCCGCGTGACGTGCAAAACCTGCAGCGCGCGATCGACGCCGGCGGAGTGATCCAGCTCAAAGCGCTCGATGTTCGGAACGTGCCGCGTGCCTTCAATTTCGGCCCGGCCGTACCCTCGTCGCAGGGCGGCACCGGGATCGACATCGGGCAGCGCGACGTCGCGATCTACGGCGAGC
>CAZYWA010000152.1:0-15736 GCA_964650975.1 uncultured bacterium | reverse complement strand
AGAAGCGCTCGTAGACGTGGTCGTGACCCTGGAACACGAGATCCACGCCGTACTCCTGGAAGATCGGGAACCAGTTGTTCTTCACGGCGTTGTCGTTGCCGTGGTTGGAGCTCGAGACGCCGGCCTGGTGGAAGAACACCACGATCGGGCCGGGGTAACCCAGGTTCTTCTGGGCCAGAAGATCGGACTCGACGAACTGGGTCTGCGGGTCGGTCGAACCGGCGGCCACGTTGGCGTTGAGCGCCAGCACGTGCATGCCACCGTAATCGAACGAATAGTAGTCCTCGGTGCCCGAGTTGAAGGTGGGCGGCGCGAAGAAATCGGGGTACCAGATCTGGGTGAAGTCGTGGTTGCCGATGGACGGGAAGAACGGGATCACGTTCAGGTAGATGGCGCCGAGGCCGGGAGTGCTGGTGGCGTTCACCGACTCGATCTCGAAGAAGTTCTGCCAGGTGGTCTGGTTGTTCGCGTCCTGCAGGTCGCCGGTGTTGAGCAGGAAGGCATAGGGCCCGTAGGCGCCGCTGTCGCCGATCACGCAGTCGCGAACCCGCTGGTGGTCGGCGTTGTTTCCCTGGCGGGTGTCGCCGAGCGCCACGAAGGTGAAGCTCGACGGGCCCACTTTCGCGGTGTCGAAGCTGCCGGTGGCGAAGGTGCTGGCACCCACGCGCACCCGGTATTCGTAGTGCGAGGCCGCGGTGAGCCCGGTGAGGGCCACCTCGAACTTGTTGCCGAACGCGGTGGTGAATGCGTTGAGCGGGTTGTCGATCGGTGCCGGGCTGCCGGTCTGGGAGCCGAGCTCGTAGGAGGTCGTGTGCCCGTAGTCCACCGTGGCGCTGGTGGCGTTGGCGGTGAACGAGATGGTGGCGCTGGTGGGCGACACGGCGTCTATCCAGGGTCCGACCTGGCTCAAGGCACTCGCCCGTCCAGGAAGGGCCACGAGCCCGGCGGCAGCCAGGAGCGCGGCCACACGCCGCGCACCCCTGCCGAGGGCGAATCGGATATCGCTTCGCATGTGAAACTCCTGCGCCTCGTGGGCGCGATGGAACGGTCACGCCACTGTAGCAATTCCGCCACGACGAGCGCCATCCCATATTCGTTCGGAGCCCCCCGAACTGCCCGTCCCCGCCGGGTTTTCCGGCCGCGACGCGTTGACGGCGCGTTCCCCGCTCGTCTACTGTTGGGCGCGCTCGCGCCGGCCGGAAGGTCGCGCCGCGCCCGTTTCGCCGCGACCCAAGCCCGAGGAGGTGAGATGAAGGGGTCCCGCCCAGCCGTTCGAGACGCCGTCGTCCGAGCAGCGCTCGGGGTCGCCCTGGCGGCCGCGTTCGTTGCGGCGTGCTCGTCACCCGCGCGCGCGCTGAGCTTCGACACCACCGGCTGGTGGCGGACTCGTTACTTCTACGAGGAGAACACACCCCTCAATCCGGCGACGGGCAACAACCTCAACACCGAGTTCCTCGACTACCGCTTCGCGCTCTACCCGACGCTGGGCGTCACCGACGAGATCAAGCTCAAGGCCCGCGTCGACATCCTCGACAACGTGATCTGGGGCAACAACGACAACGAGCCCTCGATCCTGACCGGTCTTGCCAAGGGCACGAGTAGCTTCGATCGCGCGCTCAAGCCCGTGGAAGAGGTGCAGATCAACCATCTCTACGGTGAGATCCGCACGCCGGTGGGCCTGTTGCGGGTCGGCAGGCAGCCCTCGAACTTCGGTCTGGGGATCCTCGCCAACGGCGGCGGCAGCCTCGAGTGGGGGCCGGACGGCAACGGTCCCGAGGCCGGCGACACCGTGGATCGCGCGCTCTTCCTGACCGACCTCGGCGTGCCGATGGGCTGGCACGACCAGCACTTGATCACCGCCGTGGCGTACGACCGCACCGTCGAGCTCGACGTCTTCCAGCAGGGCGACGACGTCAACGACTTCATCCTCGCCAACCTCTACACCGACGGCTCGATCTCGCCGCGCGTCACCGGCGACACCGAGGCGGGCATCTACAGCGTGCTGGTGACCAAGTCGGCGTCGGCCGCGGACGTGGGCCTTCAGGAGGGCTACTTCCACGTGCGCCGCGAGGTGAGCGAGGGATTCGCGCTGTTCATGGAAGGCGAGGGCGTGGTGGCCTTCGGCTCGAGCAAGCGCAGCGGTCTGGTGCCCAACAACAAGCGTCAGGACTTCATCGACTCGATCAAGACTGGGCTCGAGGGCCAGCTCGGCTCGTTCGGCGACCAGATCGCGGACCACGGCACCGACATCGGCCTGGTCGCGAACGCGGTCGCGAAGGGGCTCGTGGACAACGGCCTCTCGCCGAAGGTCGCGCAGACCATCGCCACCGAGGGAGCGTCGGCCGGTTTCGACGTGGCGCGCGACGAGCCGCTCGACATCTTTCTCGGCGGCGGCGTGGTGCGCGGTGGCATGGAGAGCGGACCCCTACGCCTGACCGGCGAGTGGGGCTATTCGTCGGGCGGCGACGGCAAGAACGCGCTCATCAACTTCGTCGGTCCGGTGGCCGGGAAGGGACCGGAGGCCAAGGCCGCGGTCGCGGCGCAGGAGAACGACGCGCTCGGTGCGGCGCTCACCGGAACCAAGGTGGGCAGCTATCCGTTCGACACCGAGTACGACGTCGCGGTGATCCTCTACCACGAGGTCGGTCCGCTCGAGCCGGTCAACCTCCAGCCCGACGTGCACAACACGACCTACCTCAAGGGCACCGGGGAGTGGAAACTGGACGACGCCACCCGGCTCTGGTCGTCGCTGATCTGGGGCGAGCTCAACCGCGGCGTCGAGACCTACCACATCGTGGGCGCCGACGACGGCGATCCGACGACACCGGTCACGGTGGTCTCGGATGGCACCAAGAAGGACCTGGGAGTGGAGATCGACTGGGGCATCGACCGCAAGTTCGGCGACAACCTGCGGGCCGAGATCAAGATGGGCTACTTGTTCGTGGGCAGCGCCTTCGGACCGACCGCGCAGGACATCTTCATGGTGCGCCCGCAGCTCGCGGTGATCTTCTGAGGCGGCTCGCCGGTTGAAGCATGGGAGCACGCGGGCTATGACGTGCGCCGGAGGTGTCACCGTGCGCAGGCGATCCGTGCTCATGCTGGTGCTGTTCCTCGGGCTGCAGGCGTCGTGCTCGAGCCTGAGCCACCTCACCGATCCGGGCCAGGAAGAGCTCGAGAAGTCGGTCGACGCGTTCACCAAGTACCTGCGCTGGAAGCAGTACGCGAAGGCCAAGCTGTTCGTGCTGCCCGGGCGCGAGAAGGCGTTCCTCAGGTTCTCCCAGCGCATGGAGGGAAGCCTCGACATCAACGACTTCTCGGTCGACGAGTCGGTGATCGACAGCTCGGACGAGAAGGCCGGGCTGCGCACCGAGGCGCGGGTGCAGGTGCGGATCGAGTACTCGAGGCTGCCCTCGAACGAGTTCCACAAGGTGATGCTGGAGCAGATCTGGGTGGTCCACGACGGCCAGTGGATGCTCGAGTTTCCGGAAGAAGGCTGGGCGCTCTGAACGCTGCGGTTTCGGGCGCCTTGGGTCGCGGACCGAGGATGGTGCTCTCGTGACACGCCCCGGACCCGACCCCGAGCTGCTCGAGCTGTTCCAGAACATCGAGGAGGAGATCCCGTTCCCGAACACGGTGCCGGATCTCAAGGCATCGCTGCAGGACGCCCTCGCCAAGGCCAATCGCCTGGTTCCTTCCGAAGCCGGCTCCGTCTACCTCTACCGGCCGCGTCGCGACGAGCTGGTGATCGCCGTCAGCTACGGAGCCTCGGCGGTTTCGCTCGAGTCGAAGGCGGTGCCGCGCAACAAGGGCTTCGCCGGCTACGCATTCGAGAGCGGCCCGCTGCTCGCGAACGACGTGCAGAACGATCCGCGCTTCTACCGCCGCATCGACGCCGAGGCGCAGTTCAAGACCAAGTCGGTCTTGTGCGCGCCGCTCGACGTGGGTCCGCGGCGCTTCGGCGTGATCCAGCTCCTCAACCGGGTGGGCGGCGACGGCGCCGACGGTGCCTACACCGACCGCGACCTGGATCTGCTCAACGTGCTGGCGCAGCTCATCACCCAGTCGATCTCGCACGCGTCCGCTGCGGCGCGCGATCCGCTCACCGGCCTCTACAACAGCCGCTCGCTCCACGAACGTCTCGCCAAGGGTCTCGCCGAGGCTCGCACCACCGGCGAGGAATTCTGCGTGCTGTTCATCGACCTCGATCACTTCAAGCAGGTGAACGACCGTTACGGGCACCAGGTGGGATCGAGGACGTTGATCGCCGTGGCGCGCCTGCTGCGCGACAACACCCGGCAGCACGACTTCATCGCGCGCTACGGCGGCGACGAGTTCATCCTGGTGATCCCCAACTGCACGATCGAGGAGGGTGTCCAGATCGCGGAGAAGATCCGCGTCCGGATCGCGGAGGCCGAGTTCATGAAGGACGAGGGGCTCGACCTGCGCTTCCTCACGTCGTCGATCGGCTGCGCCTCGAGCCGTGACGCCGATCACGATCGCGACGCGCTGCTCAGGCTCGCCGACACCGCGATGTACGAAGCCAAGGTCGGCCGAAACCGCGTGGTCGTGCTGGGGCGAGGCGATGTCGCCTCGGCGAGCGCTTCCGGCTCCCCGGTCCGTCCGAAGTGAGCGAGGACGGGCCTCACCCGGGTCCCTGGAGGCGCTTCGTGAACAGTCGAGCTCGGTGGGTCGGATCGGTCACCGTCGCGGCATGCGTCGTCGGGTGCGTCCTGGCGGGCTGGCCACGCGCGGCGGGCGCGCAGGAATTCCAGATCGTCGGGGCTCGAGCCCTGGCGATGGGCGGCGCCGGCGTGGCGTCGGTGCTCGACGAATCGGCGGTGGCCTGGAATCCGGGCGTGCTGGCGCAGCTCGGCAGCTTCGACGGGCGCAACTCCGTCGATGCCTCGGCGCCGTGGCGTCATCCGTCGAGCTTCTCGATCGAGGTCGTGGCCACTCCGGGAATTCAGGCCTTCAACGACGTCGGCCAGGCGGTCGACGAGCTGGTCCAGATCGGCCAGACCGGAGGCGGAAGCATCGGCTCGGTCGACGAGGCCACCCGGCTGGTGAACGGGCTGATCCACGAGAAGTGGGCCGCGAGCGCCGAGGGGAACGCCGGCGTCTTCGTCCACTTCGGAGCCCTCGGGCTGGGCTACCTCGCGTCCACCGAGATCTCGGGCATTCCGCGGCCCAGCGTGCCGATCGATCAGATCGACCCGGGGAAGCTCGATCCCGACAATCTGCCCGTCGAGCTCGTCTACGAGGGGCTGATCCTGAACGAGGTACCCCTCGCCTATGCCGTGGCGCCGACGCCGTGGCTCTCGGTGGGCGTCTCGGTCAAGTACCTCTACGGCCAGGCCCTGGCGGTGCGGACACCGATCAACCAGGTCGACTCGTCGAACTACTTCCGCGCCATCTTCGACGACCTGCACGGCTCGAGCGCCTTCGGTCTCGACGCCGGTGTCTTCCTTCACGACCGCTGGCTCGAGATCGGCCTCCTGGGACGGAACCTGACCAAGCCGAGCTTCGGCTTCGGTGCCGCGGGGCGGGCTGCGGGGATCGGTTCGAGCGTGGTCCTCGATCCCCAGCTCAGGCTGGGATTCGCGGCGCACGCGTTCGATTCGTTGACCGTGGCACTCGACGTCGATCTGCTGCGAAACGGCGCCTTCCTCGACGACCTGCTGCAACGCGGCTATCAGGTGCAGAACCTGTCGGTGGGAGTCGAGTGGCTGCCGTTCCAGGTACTGGCGCTCCGCCTCGGCATGCTCGACAACCTGGCGGAGAGCGATCTCGGACCGGAGTTGACCGCCGGAGTCGGCCTCGCGCTCGGCCCCGTGGACGTCGACCTCGCCGGGCAGTTCGCCCTCTCCGGCAGCGAGCTCGACTCGTACTCGATTCCCGAAGAGCTGCGCCTCGGCCTCACGATTCGCCTCCACACGGACTGACCGCGCGCGCCTGCTACACTCGCGTCCAGATCGGGGGTTGAGGCCCCGAAGAAATCGAACTTTTTCGGGGCGGAGGGCTTGAAATGCCCTCCGAGGGAACATGTTCCAGTCGATCGACGAGGTGATGGATCGGTTTCGCGCCGGGCAGTATCTGTGCACGCGCAGCGTCGCGACGGTGATCTTCCTCGCGTCCAAGATGCGCCGCCCGATTCTGGTCGAGGGTCCGGCCGGCGTCGGCAAGACCGATCTCGGGCAGGTGCTGGCGCGGGTGCTGGGCGTCGAGCTGGTGCGCCTGCAGTGCTACGAAGGTCTCGACGAGACCAAGGCGCTCTACGAGTGGGAGTACGCCAAGCAGCTGCTCTACACCCAGATCCTGAAGGAGAAGATCGGCGAGGTGCTGTCCGGCGCGCGCGATCTGCGCGAGTCGGTCGAGCGCCTCACCTCGCAGGAGGACGTGTTCTTCTCGGAGCGCTTTCTGCTCTCGCGTCCGCTGCTCCGGGTGATCCGCTCCGAATCGGTGTCGGTGCTCTTGATCGACGAGATCGACAAGGCCGATCCGGAGTTCGAGGCGTTCCTGCTCGAGTTCCTGAGCGACTTCCAGGTGAGCGTGCCGGAGATCGGCACCTTCAAGGCGCGCGAGCGTCCCATGGTGATCCTCACCAGCAACAACACCCGCGAGCTCTCGGACGCGCTCAAGCGGCGCTGCCTGCACCTCTATCTCGATTTCCCCGACGACGCGATGGAGACCGAGATCGTGCGCATGAAGGTGCCCGAGGCCGGGCCCACGCTCGCCCGCCAGGTGGTGCGCTTCGTCCACGGTCTGCGCGAGCTCGATCTCAAGAAGGCGCCGAGCGTCAGCGAGGCGCTCGACTGGGCGCGGGCGCTGGCGTTGCTCAACGTGGGCAGCCTCGACGACTCGGTGGTCCGCGAGACGCTGGGCATCGTGCTCAAGCACGAGGGCGACGTGAAGAAGGCCCGGGATCAGGTGACGCGACTGGTGTCGCGGCTCCCCTCCGCGTCCGACGAGCCGCGCGCCGCCACCAGCGGGCGAAGCTGAGTGGAAGAGCGGCTCGTCGAGTTCGTGGGCTCGCTCAGGCGGGCCGGCGTGCGCGTCTCGACGGCCGAGAGCCTGGACGCGGTCGCGGGGCTCGCGAAGCTCGACGACGTCGGCGACCGCCCCGCGGTGCGCGACGCGCTGCGCGCGCTCTTGATCAAGAACCACGGCGATCGGCCGACCTTCGACCGGCTCTTCGACCTCTTCTTCAGCGCCGCGAGCAGTGCTTCGGCATGGGGCGGCGACCCCGAGGATCTGGCGCGCCGGCTCGCGGGACTGCGCGACGTGGAGGGGCTCGGCGATCTCGTCGAGCGAATCGAGCAGCTCGCCGATCCCGCGTCGCTCGAGATGCGCATGCGGGGGTTGAGCGAGGACGTGTCGCTCGACCAGATCGGCAACCGGCTCCAGGTGGGCTACTTCACCAGGCGGCTGCTCGAGCGCATGGGTCTCGACCCGTCCGATCCCGCCCTGCGCGGCCTGGGACAGGCGCTGGCACGCGCCGGCTGGCAGCCCGAGGACATCGAGCAGATGGAGCAGGCGCTCGAAGCGTTCCGGCGCGGCATGCGAGAGGTGGCGCGCAGCGCGGTCGAGCGCAAGCTCGAGCAGAACACCGTCGCCAAGCCCGCGCCGGGCCGCGAGGACCTGGCCGAGCGCAGCTTCTTCAGCCTCTCGGAGCGCGAGATCCGCGACATGAACGACGTGGTGAGCGAGCTCGCCCGGCGGCTGCGCACCGTGCTCTCGATGCGCCGGCGCCGTGCGCGCCGCGGCACCCTCGACGCGCAGCGCACCTTCCGCCGCAACCTCCAGTACGGCGGCGTGCCGATCGAGCTGGTGTTCCGTCGCCGCCGCGTCGAGCGGCCCGAGATCGTGAACCTGTGCGACGTCTCGGGGTCGGTCCGCTACATCGCCCACTTCATGCTGCAGTTCATGTACTCGATCCAAGATCTCTTCGCGCGGGTGAGGAGCTTCGTCTACGTGCGCGAGCTCACCGAGGTGACGAGCTGGTTCGCCGAGAGCGACATCCGCGAGGCGATCGGCAAGATCCTCACCTCGAGCGAGATCGACTACTACAACAACTCGGATTTCGGGCACGTGTTCGAGAGCTTCCGGGCCCACCACCTGGGCGAGGTCACGCACCGCACCACGGTGATCATCCTGGGCGACGCGCGCAGCAACTACCACGACCCGCGCGCCGGCGCGCTGGCCGCGATCCAGGAGAAGGCTCGCCAGGTGATCTGGCTCAATCCGGAGAACCGGCTCACCTGGGGCTTCGGCGACAGCGTCATGAACGACTATTTGCCGCACTGCGACCACGTCCGCGAGGTGCGGAATTTGAATCAGCTGGTGCGAGCGGTTCAGGATCTGGTGGTGTAGCGCGGGGCTCGGGCGACGCGCGCGCAGTCGCTCATGACCTGCTTGCGTCCCCTGGCGCAAAGTGCTACCCCCGAGGCCGCCCCATGGATCTAGCGCCGGACCTCGACGGGCTCGTTCGCCTCGTCTGGAACGTCACCGACGCCTTCACCGCGGCCCTCTTCCTGCCCGAAGAGGACGGCCTGCTGCGGCTCGCGAGCCACGCGAGCCTGAGCGAGCATGTGGTGGAAAATTGCGTGGTGAACCCAGGTCAAGGCCTGATCGGTCTGGTCGCGGAGAACGATCGTCCCATCCACGTGCCCCGGTTCCGATATGACGCGCGCTCGCTCCTGCTCTACGCCGTCCCCGAGGAGCTCAAGGCGTTCCTCGGCGTCCCGGTGCGCCTCGACGGGCACGTGGGAGTGCTGGCCGTCGACTCGAAGCGCACCTATCAGTTCTCGCCGCGCACCGAGACCATCCTGGCCGGGTTCGCCGAGGAGGCGGCGCGTCGCGTCGGGCGGCAGCAACAGGTCCGCCACATGCTGGGCGGCTCGCCGAGCCTCGAGGCGGCGCGCGAGCTGTGCAAGGCGCTCGCGGGGCAGGGCGACCCCGAGCAACTGCTCGATCACATCGCGTCGATGCCGGCCGCGATCGTGCCGCGCACCGGTCTCTTGCTCGCGGTGCGCGAGCGCGAGGAGGGTCCGCTTTGGGTGGCGCGCGCGCACGGACCGGAGCACCTGCGCCTCCTGGGCGCCGAGATCGCGGCGGAGTCGAGCCTCATCGGCTGGGTGGAGCGGAAGGGCACGATGATCTACCTCTCGGGCCTCGACGAGCGGCCGCGCCGCTCGGTGCTCGCTTATTCGGGCGAGCCGCGCATCCCGATGCAGTCGTTCCTGGGCGTGCCGCTGCGCGCGGCGGGGCGTTCGCTGGGCGTGCTGGCATTCACCAACACCGAGCCGGTGGCGTACCCGCGCCAGACCACCGACGTGCTGGGGCTGGTGGCGGACGCGTCGGCGCTGGCGCTCGCCAACGCGGATGCGGTTTCGCGGCTCGCGACGCGGGTAGGGCAGGCGCCCGAAGCGGTAGTGCGCTACGGTCGCTTCCTCGACGAGGTCTCGCACTGGCTCAAGCAGCGCGATCCGGTCGAGGTGCTGGCGATCGATCCGGAAGGACTGGCGCGCCGCAACCGTCAGCTCGGGCACCGCACGGTGGACCGCCTCATCGATCAGGCGCTCGGCGTCGTCGCGCGGGTGCTGGTGCCGGCGCCATGGATCACGCAGGTGGGGCCGGGGACCTGGGCGGTCGCGTGCCGGGTCGAGTCGAGCCGCGCGGAGGAACGGACGCGCCAGCTGGTGGAGCGCGCGCTCGAGGACAAGGTCTTCGAATTGGGCGATACCTCGAGCACGCTGCCGGCGCGGGTGGTGTCGGTCCGTTCGGACCCCGACACCCGCGACCCGGAGGCGTTGCTCAGGCGTGCACTGGAGCGGTTGGACCACGCCCGTGCCCGGGCGCTCGCCGCCGAAGCCTAGGCCGCGCGCGGCTCGGGCGGCACCGATTCACCTCGTGTTTGGATTCAGGAGCTTCCTCGGATGATCGGACGGATCGGTGAATGGCTCGGCTCGGGCGACGTGGCGATCGACCTGGGCACCGCGAACACGCTCATCTACGTGCGCGGCAAAGGCGTCGTCCTCGACGAGCCGAGCGTCGCGGTGGTGCCGCAGAATGGCCAGGGGATCCTCGCGATCGGCCGCGAAGCGAAGGCGATGTACGGCCGCACTCCGGAGCGGCTGCGCGCGATCCGTCCGCTCAAGGATGGAGTGATCGCCGACTTCGACATCGCCAACCAGATGATCCAGCACTTTCTCGGGCTCGCGGTGAAGCGCAGCCCCTTTTGGAAGCCGACGATGCTGGTGGCGGTGCCCTCGGGCATCACCCAGGTCGAGAAGAAAGCGGTGGTCGACGCGGCTCAGCAAGCGGGTGCGAAGAAGGTGCACCTCATGGAGGAGCCGATGGCAGCGGCGCTGGGAGCGAAACTCCCGGTGCACGAGGCCAAGGGCAACATGATCGTCGACATCGGCGGCGGCACCACCGAGATCGCGGTCATCAGCATGCTCGCGACCGCCTACAGCACGTCGATCCGCGTCGCCGGCGACGAGATGGACGAGGCGATCCAGGCCTACGTCCGCGAGCGCTTCCAGGTGCTGATCGGGCTCTACGAGAGCGAGCGCGTGAAGCTCGAGATCGGCTCGGCGGTGGCGCTGAAGGAGCCCGAGGAGATCACGGTGCGCGGCCGCGATCTGGTGCGCGGGGTGCCGTCGACGGTGACGCTCACCGACGCGATGGTGCGGGACGCCTTGCGCGAGCCGATCGAGCACATCGTGAAGTCGATTCGCCAGGCGCTGGACCAGACACCGCCCGAGCTCGCCAGCGACATCCTGGATCAGGGCATCGTGCTGGCGGGCGGCGGATCGATGATCCGCGGCCTCGGCCCGCGCCTGCACCAGGAGACGCAGATCCGCATCTTCCGCGCCAAAGACCCGCTCAAGGCGGTGGTCTACGGCGCCGGCGAGGTGCTGGAGTCGCTGCGCGAGTTCCAGCGCGTCTTGATCAACTGAGTCGCCACGAGGCTCGCGGCCCGCTCGCCAGCGCACCTCCTGGCGCGCTGGCAAATTCGGGGTCACCACTCCGGGGAGCCCGGGTACGCGTAGCGCGGGCCCCGTCGATCGATTCGCTCATGAACTCTGAAGAGGGTGTAGACGAAAGCAATTCAGCGTCTTGGATCAGCGGCATGCGTGGCGGGAAATCGCTCGAGCGTCTGCGTCTGCTGGTCGGAGGGCTGCGGTCCCTCGCAGCCGCAGGTGTCCATCTTGGTCCGAACGCTGCGGACGCGAGGGACCGCGTCCCTCCAAACAGCGGGAGATCGCTTCGGAGGAAGCGCTCCGGGCAATGATCCGATTGTGTCCACACCTTCTGAAACGCCAGCCGCCGGCGCTCCCACAGCGGTCCATTTCTTGACCGGTGCCGACCCCACGGCTAGGTTCACGCGCGTGTCCACTACGATTCCCGACGGTGACTTCGAGCGCGCGCTGGCCTCGGCTCCGCCCCGGCCACGGGTCTTCATCGAGACCTACGGCTGCCAGATGAACGAGCGCGATTCGCGGGCGCTGCTCCATCATCTGGCCGAGCAGGGCTACGAGGCCGCGGATTCACCGCAGGACGCGGACGTGCTGCTGCTCAACACCTGCAGCGTTCGCGACCACGCCGAGCAAAAGGTGTACTCGACGCTGGGCCGCTTCCGCGAGCACAAGCTCGAGCGTCCGCACGTGGTGATCGGCGTCGGCGGATGCGTCGCACAGCAGGTGGGCGAGTCGTTGTTCAAGCGCGCGCCGTACCTGGATCTGGTGTTCGGCACCCACCACCTGGGAGAGGTCCCGGAGCTGATCCGCAAGGCGTCGCTCGAGCGCGGTAGCCGCCCGGCCGCGCTCAGCTTCGAGCGCAGCTGGCAGACGGCGCTCGGCGATCACGAGGCGCCGGACGAGAGCGGAGTGCGCGCGTTCGTCGCGGTGCAGCGCGGCTGCGACCGGTTCTGTACGTTCTGCATCGTGCCTTTCGTTCAGGGACGGGAGATCACCCGTCCCAGCGCCTCGGTGCTCGACGAGGTGCGGCGCCTCGCGGCTCGTGGCGTGAAGGAAGTGACGCTGGTGGGCCAGAACATCACCTCGTACGGCCGCAAGGACCCGTCCGAGCCGGACCTCGCCGGTCTGTTGCGCCAGATCCACGCCGTCGCGGGCATCGAACGGATCCGGTTCCTGACCTCGCATCCGGCGGAAGTGGGGCCGAGCCTGGTCGAGGCGTTCCGCGATCTCGAGCGACTCGCGTCCCACGTCCACCTACCCGTGCAATCCGGTTCCGACGCGGTGCTCGGCAAGATGCGCCGCGGACACACCCGTCGCGAGTATCTGGAGCTGGCCCAGCGGCTGCGGACCGCTCGTCCCGACCTGGCGCTCACCACCGATCTCCTGGTGGGCTTTCCCGGCGAGACCGACGACGACTACCAGGCGACGCTGTCGCTGGTTCGCGAGGTCGAGTTCGACAACGCGTTTTGCTTCTCGTACTCGCCGCGGCCCAACACCCGCGCGCTCAAGCTCGAAGGCGATCTACCCGACGAGGTCCGGGCCGAGAGGCTCGCGCGCTTGCTGTCGGTGCAGGAGGAAGTGCGGCGCGCGCGCACCGCGCGCTGGATCGGGGCGCAGGTCGAGGTCCTGGTCGAGCGGGCGAACACCCGGAATCCCGGCCAGGTGGAGGGCCGGAGCTCGGCCTATCACCCGGTGCACTTCTCGGGCGACATCGAGTCGCTGCGCGGGCGGATGGTGAAGGTGCGCGTCGAGCGAGCGGGATCGCATTCGCTCACGGGTGCGATGGCCTGACGTGCGCGAGGGGAAGGGGGACGCGATGGACATCGAGATGCGCATCGAACGGATCGCGCTCGATCCTCTGACCCACATGCCGATCGTGGTGCTGAAGGAGGCGGCGGGCGAACGGGTGCTGCCGATCTGGATCGGGCTGCTCGAGGCGAGCGCCATCGCCACGCGCCTCGAGAACGTCGAGGTCACGCGGCCGCTGACCCACGATCTGCTGCGCACCGTGATCGGCCTTCTGGGCGCGCGCGTGGAGCGAATCACGGTGGTGGACCTGCGCGACAGCACCTTCTTCGCGAGCATCGCGCTCAGGATCGGCTCGGGGCTCGAAGAGGTCGATTCGCGCCCGTCCGACGCGCTGGCACTCGCGTTGCGGACCGGCTCGCCGATCTTCGTGCGCGACGAGGTGTTCGAGAAATCCCGTCAGGCCGACGCCACCACCGCGCCCGCGGAGCCAGCGCTCGACGTGAGCGATCAGCAGAAGGTGGTCGAGTTCCTGGAAAACCTTCCGCCGGATCAGTTCGGCAAATACAAGATGTGACCAAGATGTGACGGCGGGTCCGCTCCGGACCCGTACGCGAGGAAGCGCCATGCCCGAGATGCGTCCCAGCTCCGGTGAGAAATCAGGCTCGAAGGCCGCGGCGAAGCCCGCCGGCAAGCAAGGCACCAAGCACAAGGATCTGCGGGAGCAGCTCCTCGAGGAGGTGCACGCGGACGGAACCGAGGCGGCGCTCCAGTGGATCCAGTCCCGCTGGAAGGTGTGGGCCGCGATGGCTTCGGTGTGCATCGTCGCGGTGCTCGCTTACTCGGGCTGGTTGTCGCTCGCGGAGAAGCGAGAGAAGCAGGGACAGGCGGCACTCGCGGCGTGCGTCAAGGCCGGGAGCGGGAGCGCCGAGCAGGCCGAGAGCGGAATCGCCACCTGCGACGCAGTGGTGACGGAGCATCGCGGCACCGCGGCGGCTCGTCAGGCCCGGCTGGTGAAGTCGGCGCTCCTGGTGCGCTCCGGAAAGGCGGCCGACGGCGCGGAGGTCCTCACGAGCCTGGTCGGCGACATGCCGTCGGCCGACCCGCTGCTCCCGGTAGCGCGGCTGGCGCTGGCGCGCGCCCAGGAAGCAGCCGGGAAACCGGCCGACGCGGCGACCACCTACAAGGCGCTGCAGACCGAGGGCTTCACGCTCGACGAGGTCACGACCCTCGACCTGGTCCGGGTGCTCGATGCCAGCGGCCAGCGAGACGAAGCGAAGAAGCTACTCGAGGACCAGATCGCGAAGGCCGGAGACGGCCCGCAAGCAGGGCCGGCGGCGTCGCAGCTCCGTGCCCGGCTGGCACTCCTGTCGATGCCCGCGAGCCCCGCGCCGGAGCCCGTCAAGAACTGAGCCGCGCGGCTCGCGGGCGGCTGATCAGGACGCCGAGCGAAGCGGGGCCAGGCCGACGTTCAGGCTGCCGGTCCGGTAACCCTCGAGATCGAGGGTCACGTACGCGAAGCCCTCCGCCTTGAAGGCGTTCACCACGCGCTCGCGAACCGTTGGGTCGACGAGCCGGGGCAGGTCCGCCACGTTCACCTCGATGCGCGCGATCTGCTCGTGGAAGCGCACCCGGAACCCGCGCATCCCGAGCTGCCGCAGCACCCGCTCGCAGCGCTCGAGACGGGTCAGGCGATCGAGAGTGATCGAGGTCCCGTAGGGGAAACGCGAGCCCAGGCACGCGAACGAAGGCTTGTCCCACATGTCGATGCCGAGCATGTGGCAAATCTCGCGCACCTCCTGCTTGCCGAGACCGGCTTCGACCAGCGGATGCCGAACCGTGTTCTCGGTGGCGGCGACGAGCCCCGGGCGGTGATCGCCGAGATCATCGCGATTGACGCCGTCGAGGATCGAGCGCAGGCCGAGCCGCTGGCGCTCGCCGTGACAGAGCGCGTAGAGCTCGGTCTTGCAGAAGTAGCAGCGATTGGTCGGGTTGCCGGCGTAGTCCGGATTCTCGAGCTCGTGGGAAGCCACGAACAGGTGGCGCGCGCCTAGCCCGAGGTCCTCGCCGAAACGCCGCGCCTCGGCCTCTTCCTCGGCGGGCAGGGTCGGGCCGACGGCGGTGAGCGCCACCGCGCCGTCGCCCAAGACTTCGCTCGCGACCTGCAACACCAGCGCGGAATCGACGCCGCCCGAGAACGCGACGATCGAGGGACCCGCTTGGCGCACCGCTTCACGCAGCGCATCGAGCCCGGACATCGTCATCGCAGCGCGAGACCTCAGGCGGGAGCGGCGGCGACGGCGGAGGTGATCTCCTTCTGGCGCCGGAAGAAACGGAAGCTGCGGAAGACGCTGGTCCACTTGAACCGCTCGTGGCTGTCGCTGAACACCTTGAACGAGAGCACCAGCCAGATGAAGAAGAGCCCCACCAGCTGCAGCCGCTGCGGGTAGAGACGGAAGAACCGCACCGCGCGCCGCGGGTTGAGGTAGAAGCGCCGGTTGGCCGAGCGCTGCATCGCGTTGAGCTCGTCGGGCGGCACCTCGCACAGCGTGTTCTGGGCGCGGAAGTAGCTGAAGATCTCCGGGTCGGTCGAGAATTCCTTGCCCAGCGTGCGTGCCTGCTCGGTGAGCTCGGTGCCCTCGAACGGGTTCACCACGAAGAACTGCGCGGTGTGGAGCTTCGAGTCGAGCGCGTAGCGGATGGTGGTCTGGAGCTCCTCGCGGCTCTCGCCGGGGAAGCCCAGCATGAAGAAGCCGTTCTGCAGGATGTCGAGCTCGTCGGTCCACTCGATGACCTGGCGAAGCTTGTCGAGCTTGTTGTGCTTCTTGATCATCTTCTGCAGCCGGGGAGACGCCGTCTCGATGGCGTACGTGATGCGATAGCAACCGGCCTTGGCGAGCTTCTGCAGCAGCTCGCGATCCATGAGATCGCCGCGCACGCCGTTCGGGAAGGTGATCGCGAAGTCGAGCTTGTCCTCGACGATGCGGTCGCAGATCTTCTTGGCGTGG
>CAZYWA010000151.1:0-15750 GCA_964650975.1 uncultured bacterium | reverse complement strand
TCGTGGCCGAGCCGTGCCCGAGCACGGCCATCGGACGGCCGGCGCCCGAGCCGGAGATCGGCAAACTGCGACACCACCGTCCTTCCGTCCGCTTGACGATCGCCATTCGGGTCCATACTCTCGGCTCGTCATGAATTCCCGCGCGGTTTCCGTGTCCGGCCGTCTAGCCCTTCTCCTCTCCCTTAGCTGGGCGGGGGAAGGGACCGCCTGAGACCGAGCCGAGCGCTCTACTCAGCCAACCCTCTCCCGCCGAAACCGGCCGGAGAGGGTTTCGCGCTCCTGGGGCATGGGGCTCCAACATCGCGACCCGCACCGACCGGCCCTTCGGCCGAAAGGAGCGACAGCGATGTCAGCGACGCCCACGAAGTCCCCGTTCACCGAGGCTCAACGAGTCTTCATCTTCGACACCACTCTGCGCGACGGCGAGCAATCGGCGGGTGTGGCGTTCTCGCTCGCCGACAAGATCGAGATCGCCCGCGACCTCGACGCGATGGGGGTCGACGTCATCGAGGTCGGCTTTCCAGCGGCGTCGCCCACCGAGCACGAGGTGGTGGTGGCGATCGGCCGCGAGGTCAAGGACGCGCGCATCGCGGCGCTGGCGCGCGCCGTCGAGAGCGACGTCGACGCGGCGGGCGCGGCGCTCGCCAAAGTCGCGAGGCCGCGCATCCACGTGTTCCTGTCGGCCAGCGAAGTGCATCTGCGCCACCAGCTCAACAAGGATCGCGAGCAGATCGTGGCCATGACCGACGCGATGGTGCGCCGCGCGAGCCGCTACACCGACGACATCGAGTTCAGCCCCATGGACTCGACCCGCGCCGACGTCGCGTTCGTCGCGGAGGTGGTGCGCGCCGCGCTGCGCGCCGGCGCCACCACCATCAACCTGCCGGACACCGTGGGCTGGGCGATGCCCGGCACCGTCGCCGCGCGCATCGCCGAGGTGCGGCGCCGGGTACCCGAGATCGAGGCCGCGGTGATCTCGTTCCACGGCCACGACGATCTCGGTCTGGCCACCGCCAACTCGCTGGCCGCCATCGCCGCGGGCGCGCGGCAAGTCGAGGTCACCGTCAACGGCATCGGCGAGCGCGCCGGCAACACCGCGCTCGAAGAGGTGGTGATGGCGCTCTCGGTCCACGGCGAGAGCATGGGAGTCCGCACCGGCATCGACACCAAGGGCATCCAGCCGCTGTCGCGCAAGGTCGCGGAGAGGAGCGGCCTCACGGTCGCGGCCAACAAGGCCGTGGTCGGCCGCAACGCGTTCCGCCATGCGTCGGGCATTCACCAGGACGGTGTGGTCAAGTTTCGCGAGACCTACGAGATCCTCGACCCGGCCGCGGTCGGCAACGAGCGCGGCAGCGAGATCGTGCTGGGGAAGCTCTCGGGGCGTACCGGCTTCCGGGCCCGCACCGAGCAGCTGGGCTTCGTCCTGGCCGGAGATGAATTCGAGCGCGCGTTCGAGGAATTCCAGTCGGTCGCGGACCGCACCCGCGAGGTCGGCGACGAGGCGCTGCGCGAGATCGTGCGCGTCGCGGGGCGCGTGGCATGAGCGCGGCGGTCTGGGGCGTCGGGTCGCTTGGGACGGTCGTGAGCGCAAAACGAGTCGTCGTCCTGGTGACGATTTCATCGTCAGGAGGCGAGGGCGGAGCTACGATCGGGTGCTTGCGGGAGAGAGGAGCGGAGACGTGACCGAAGCCAAGCCCGACATGCAGACGCTGCTGCTGCGCTTGGAAGCACGCTTCGCCGAGCTCGAACGGCGCTACCTCGAGCTCGAGCGGAGGGTCGAGGGTCCGGTCGCGGAAGAACCGCTCGCGGAGCCGGTGGACGTCACCGAGCTGGTGAGCTTGCTCGCGTCGCGCGCCGGCGACGAGCAGCGCGACGACGCGCGCGCCGCACTGATGGCGCTCGGCACCGAGGCGGTCGCGGGGCTCGCGGTGTGCTTGCTGGATCGGCGCGTGGAGCTCCGGCTCGCGGCGGCGGAGGTTCTGGCGGAGCTCGGCTCCGCCGCCCGGCCCGCATTGCCCGGTCTGGTGGCGGCGCTCAAGGACGGCGACGCCCAGGTGCGCCGCGCCGCCGCCGGCGCGCTCGAAGTGCTGGGACCGGCGGCCAAGTCGGCGATGCCCGCGCTCATCGAGCTCAGCATCAAGGACGCCGACGCGGGTGCGCGCGGGCGCGCGGCGCTGGCGCTCGCGGCGATCGGCCCGGGAGTCAAGAGCGCCGTGCCGGCGCTCATCGAGGCGCTTCACGACGCCGCCGCCGACGTGCGCCAGGGCGCGGCGCAAGTGCTGGGAGAGATCGGTCCCACCGCCGAGGGCGCGCTGCCGGCGCTGGTCGATGCGTTGCGCGACGAGCACTGGCGGGTGCGGCGCAGCGCCGCATGGGCGCTCGCCGAGATCGGGCTCGAAGGAAACGGTGTGGTGGCGGCGCTGCTCGAGGCGCTACGCGATGCGGAATGGGGTGTGCGCAAGTCGGCGGCCTGGGCGCTGGGCCGGGTGCGCGGCGAGTCGAAGACCCTGGTGCCGGCGCTCGGCGAGCGGCTCCGCGACGAGGTCGCCGACGTTCGCTACTGGGCGGCGCAAGCGCTCGGCGATCTGGGCACCCGCGCGCGTGACGCGGTGCCCTGGCTCATCGACGCGCTGCGCGACGCCGACCATCACGTGCGGCGGCGCGCCGCCGAGGCGCTGGTCAACGTGGGCAGCGACGCCGTCGCCGGTCTGAGCGGCGCGCTCAAGAATCCAGCGGCCGAGGTGCGCCAGGCGGCGGCGCAAGCCCTGGCCGAGATCGGTCCCGCGGCCAAGGCGGCGGTGCCGGCGCTCATCGAGGCGGCTCTCACCGATCCCGACGTCGCGTCGCGCAGCCGCGCCGGCATGGCGCTGGGCGCCATCGGACCCTCCGCGCGAAACGCGATCCTGCCGCTGGTCGAGGCGCTCAAGGACGAGCTGGGCGACGTCCGTCAGGCGGCGGCGCGGGCGCTCGGCGACATCGGACCGGTGGCGAAGGGCGCGGTGCCGGCGCTCATCGAGGCGCTCAAGGACTCGCTCTGGAGCGTGCGACGCAGCGCCGCGTGGGCGCTCGCGGAGATCGGCCGCGAGGCGAAGGATGCCGTTCCGGCGCTCATCGAGGCGCTGCGCGATCGCGAGTGGGGCGTGCGCAAATCGGCGGCGTGGGCGCTGGGTACGATCCACCCCGATCCGGTGCAAGCGGTTCCGGCACTGATCGCCGCGCTCCAGGATCCCACCAGCGACGTTCGCTACTGGGCCGCGCAAGCGCTCGGGCAGCTCGGCCCGGCCGCCAAGGATGCGCTCGCGGCGCTGGTGGCGGCGCTGGCCGACAGCGACGCGCACGTGCGGCGGCGCGCCGCGCAGGCGCTGGGTGCGCTCCGCTCCGATGCTGCTTCAGCCGTGCCCAAGCTCGTGGGGCTGCTCACCGACCCCGCCACCGAGGTGCGCGTGGCGGCGGCGCAAGCGCTGGCGGACGTCGGTCCGGAAGCGCGCTCCGCGGTGTCCGCGCTGGTGAGCGCGCTCGGCGACGCGGCCACCGACGTGCGCCAGGTGGCCGCCCAGGCGCTGGGCGCGATCGGCGCGAGTGCCTCGTCCGCCATCCCCGCGCTCGATGAGGCGCTGGGGGACGAGATCGCATGGGTCCGCCAGGAGGCGGCGCAAGCGATCGAACGGATCCGATCGGGCGGCGTGGAAGGCTAGCGGCCGCGTTCGGATGGAGGGCTGCGGTCCCTCGCAGCCGCGGCGTGACCTCTCGACCCGGCCGCTGCGGACGCGAGAGACCGCGTCCCTCCGGGCTCGTCACGCCTGAAATCTTCGGACGAAGCCGAGGAAGTCGAGCCAGCTGCCATCGACCTTGAGCTTGCCCGCGGCGAGCGCACCCGCGGGGTTCTCGAGCTTGAGCGCGAGCTTCTTCCAGGTCAGCGAATCGGTGGTGAGCGTCGCGGCGGGCGGTGGAGTGCCGGGCAGCGGGTCGCCCGACACCACTTCGGCGACGCCGTGGCGGATCGTCACCACGAAGCGCTCGCCGGTGTCGGAGAACGACCAGCGCACCGACTGCAGCAGATCGATCGCGCCCTCCGCGTCGAGACGGGTCGCCATCGCGCGGAAGAAGAGGTCGAGCGGGATCGGCGCCAGCGCCGCGTCGTCGGGATGGGAGAGTGCGGCCGGGCTGGCGCCGTGCTCGACCTCGTAGGCGCTCTCGAGCAGATAGGCGCGCCCGTTGGTGTTGGTCACGGCCTCCGCCTGAGCCCGCAACGCGCGCGCGAAGGCCTGGTCGGTGGCCAGCCTGGTTTCGCCGCGCGCACGGCCGCTGGCGCGGAGCTTGGCGAGCAGATGCACGGCCCACCGCCAATCGTGCTGGTCGAGCGCCTGGTTGGCCGCGGCGAGCACCGGTTCGGCGCCGCCCATCATCAGCACCTCGCGCCGCGCGACGTCGTCCGGCGCCACTGGATAGAGATCCTCCGGCGAGCCGTCGAACCAGCCCAGGTCGTTGCCGTAGATGGCGCGCGCCGACCAGTCGATCTGGCCGTAGGTCTCGGCCAGGAACGGGCTGGCGCGCAGATGCTCCGGGAGCTGGATGGAGCTGGCGAGGGCGTCGATCGGCTCGCCGCGGTTGGCGCCGCGCACCACCGCGTCGCGCACCCACTGGATGCCGTCGCGATAAGTGGTGAGCACCTCCGCGACCTGCTCCTTTCCGTGGATCGGCGGTGTGTGCGAGGGAACGAGGTGCTCGGGCTCGCGGCGCCGCATGGCATCGAGGCTCGCGATCCAGTCGTCGACCGGACGCGGTCGCGTGCCGCGGATCGTGTAGAGGTTGGGAAAGGCGCGATACACGTTGTCGCCGGAGAGCAGCGTGCGCTCGCCGGGCAGCCACACGAAGAGCTGATCGTCGGTCTCGCCGTGCGCTTCGACCAGCTCGAACGCGACGCCGCCCACCTCGAAGCGGGTCTGGCCGCTGAAGGTCTTGGTGGGCATGCGCAGGCCCGACTGGAGCGCCGCCTCGAGATCGGGACGCCGCCCCAGCGACGAGCAGGGCAGCTCGTCGTCGCTCACGTGGCGGCCGAACTGGCGCCAGCCGCGGGTGCGCTGCGCCGCCTGGAACACGCCGTACTGCTCGACCAGGTGCTGTGCGAACGCCTGCGTCGCCCACACGTCGGTGCCGCTTTCCATCCACACCGATGCGCCACCCACGTGATCGATGTGGCTGTGGGTGTAGACGATGGCGCGGATCGGCCCTGGCGCCTGCGCCAGCAGCGCGTCCCGCACCGGACGCGCGCGGTCGGGCGACATCGACGTGTCGACCACCACGTTGCCGTCCTCGGTGTGCACCAGGATGGTGTTCGCGAGGTCGTAGCCGAGTGCCACGAAGACTCGCGGCGTCACCTTCTCGATGCGCGGCTCGCCGACACCGTCCCGGCACACCTGAGCCAGCTCTGGCGGCGGCGCCGCCGCGCGCTTTGCCGTCGCGGCCTCGGGCGCGCCGCGGCAGGCGCTCACGAGCGCCAGGCCTTGCACCGCGAGCAGCAGCACCGAGACGCGAGGTGTGAAGCGGCGGCGAACGATCGTCGGCATGGTGGCCTCGATGGGTGACCTCGATGGGTTGGCTGCAACTGGATCGCGGGTCATGTTATCGCCGCGACTCGCGCGCGGACTCTCCGAAATGCTTTCCTTGCACACGAATCGTCCCTGCAGGACTGTCGCGCTGGCGTTGCTGGCGGCGATGGCGCTCCGCGCGTCGGGAGCCAGTGCCGCGGAAGCTCCCGCCGCGGCGCCGCGCGACGTGGTGCTGGTCACGTTCGACGCGCTCCGCCAGGATCACCTCTCGCTCTTCGGTTACGAGCGGAACACCAGCCCGACCATCGACTGGCTGGCGCAGCACGGCACGGCGCTGCGCGACGTGGTCCCCGCGGGGCTCTCGACCAAGACCTCGCTGACCTCGCTGCTCACCTCGCTCGAGTACCGGACTCACCGGGTTCTCGAGAAAAACGAGCACCTTCCTCCCAATCTGCTGACCATCGCAGAAGCCTTCCGCAAGCAGGGCTACGCGACCGCCGGCTTCGTCGCGACGCCGCATCTCGCCGCGGAGCTCGGCTACGGGCGCGGCTTCGACGAGTACGAGGACTTCTCGAGCGCCGGCAAGGAATTCGTGCGCGCGGCCACGGTGCGCGACCGGGTGCTCGCGTACCTCGATCGTCCGCTGCCGCCGGGACGGCGGGCTCGCTTCGTCTACATCCACTTTCTCGATCCCCATCCGCCGTGGCTCGAGCCGTCGCCGTGGCTCACCGAGAAGGAGCCCGCCAAGCGGCTCTTCTCGTGCGTCGAGCTGCCGCCGCCCGAGAAGGTGGCGAGCATCAGCGCGCAGAAGCGCACCAACCTCATCGCCAAGTACGACGGCGCGATCCTGGCGGGCGATCAGGCGCTGGGTGCCGTGGTCGAGAAGCTGCGCGCCCAGAACGCCCTCGATCGCACGCTGATCGCGGTGAGCGCCGATCACGGGCTCGAGCTGCTCGATCGCTACTCGGCGAGCCACGGCTGGAATCCGTTCGACGAGGTCGCGCGCGGCTTCCTGGTGCTCTACGACGGCGCCAAGGCGTGGGGGCCGGCGCCCGCCATCCAGGCGCGCAACGTCGATGTGGCACCCACGCTGATGGCGCGCGCCGGCCTCGCGATTCCCGCGGAGTTCCAGGGGCTCGACGTGTTCGCGCGCGCCGCGCAGGTCCCGCCCATCGCGATCAGCCAGGGAAATCACTGTGTCGCGGTGCGCACGCTCACCCACAAGCTGGTGTGGATCGACTTCCCCGCGGACCTGCCGTTTCCGGCGATGCTGCACCGCGGCTTCTCGCTCTTCGACCTGCGCGCCGATCCCGGCGAGAAGCGCGACGTGCAAGCCGAGGAGCCCGAAACGTTCGCCCAGCTGCGTCAGGCCTTCGACGGGTTCCAGCGCGAGGTCGGCGCCAAGACCGAATCGAGCGTCGACCCCAAGCATCAGCAGGGCCTGAGCGACGAAGCCCGCCAGCGCCTCGAAGCACTGGGGTACGTGGAATGAGCGGCTACCAGGTGGTGTGGAGCGAGTAGTCGCCGCGCGTGGGGTCGATCGACAGGAACGAGAACTTTCCCTGCGAGCACGAGCCGCTGTTCAGGAACAGCCGGTCCCCGTGCTCGGCGCGCACACCGAGGTGGGTGTGACCGGTCACCACCACGTCGGCCTCGCGCTTCCTCGCCAGCTCGACCGCCCAGCGCTGGAACGCGCAGTGCTCGGGCTCGGGTCGCGCGCCGCGCACCCGCTGGTCGATCTGGTCGAAGGTCCGGAAGAGCGGCTTGAGCCGCATGCGCAGCAGCCAGCCGCCGGTCCACGAGCCGAGCTCGCCCAGCCACTTGGCCTGCTGCCAGAGCCAGTCGTAGTGGTGTCCGTGGGTGAAGTAGAGACGCGAGCCCGCGACGGTGGTGGACCAGTCCGTCGGCGCCGGGTCCGCGGTCGCAGCGATGATGTCGTGGTTGCCGTGCAGATACCGGTAGGCGGGCCGGCGGAAGCGGGCCGCGATCTCCGGATGGGCAGCGCGGACCCGCGCCAGCTCGAGGCCGTGCATGAGCGGGCGCTTGCAGCGCAGCGTCTCCCAGATGTCGCCGAGCAGCACCACCGACGAGAAGCTCTGCTCCAGGAAGTCGAGAAACTTGAGGAACTCCCCGTCGTCGTGACGGAACGCATCCGCTCCGCCCCGTCTTCCGAGGTGTAGATCCGAGATGACGGCGATCGACGACATGGATTCTTTGGCTTCCGCTCCGATGCTCCAACCTCCAGCGTAACAGGATCGCGAGGTCGATCAGCGGCCGACGAGACGTGCGAATCGCTGTGGTAGATTCCCGCGAGGCGATAGGCGCGACGTGCGCCCGTCGGTCCTGGGGGATTCGGGCGAAACCGAGCGGAAAGATGGCACTCTTCGGAACCGGTACCACCAAGATCGTGCGCGGCGACCCGCTCAAGCGGGTGGTCACGAAGGACTGGAAGGACGACGCCACCCGCGATCAGCTGCTCCAGGATCTCCATCGTGCGCGAGTCGACCTCAAGACGGACGATTGGATCGCGCTGCTCAGCCATTCCGACGCGCCAGTGCGCGGGCTCGCCGAGCGTCTCGCGCGCGAGCGGCTGGATGCGAAGACCGCCGAGGCTGTGTTTCGCGCCGCCGAGAAGCTCGACGTCAAGTTCCAGTCCCTGATCTTCCACGGACTGGCGCGGGCCAAGCCCGAGGTCGCGATCGCGCAGCTCGAGAAGGCTGTCACGGAGAGCAATCCCACGACCGCCGTGCGCGCCATGGCGGCGCTGGCACCGCTTCCCGCATCGCGAGTCGGCCCGGTGTTCGTGCGGTTCCTGTCGCACGAGCGTCCCCAGATCCGAAGCCTGGCGCTCTTCCGCATCGCGGAGTCGAGGGAGCTGCTGGCCGACACGCGGCTGCAACGCACCGTCGCGGCGATGGCCGACGACGGCGACGAGCGCATCCGCCTCAAGGTGCTCGAGATCATGCTCGAGCTCGATCCAGCCGAGGCGATCCGCGTGTGCCTGCAGCACGTCGGGGACACGTCGCCGGTGGTGCAGCAATCGGCGCTCAAGCTGCTCGGCGTGGCGCTCGACCGCCTGGAGGGCACCGCGGACGCCGACGAGCACCTGGTCGCGCTGCTCACCGACGGCACCGAGGTGGTGCGGAACGGGGTGTTGTCGATCCTGATGAAGCGGCCCGACGCCGCCAAGTATCTGCGCGCGCTGCTGGTGGTGTGCAAGAACCTGACGGGCTGGATGCGCGATCGCACGCTCGATTCGCTGCGCGCGCATGCCCCCAAGCTGCGCGAAGGGACCGTGCGGCTGATGGCCGACGAGGACGACGACGTCCGCGCCATGGCCGTGACGCTCGGCTCGATCCTCACCGGGCCCGACGTGGTGATGGGACTGGTCGAGCGGCTCAAGGACCGCGACTGGATGATCCGGATGCTGGCCGCCGAAGGTCTGGCCCGGATCGGCGACAAGGCCGCGATCCCCGCGCTCGTCGAGGGGCTGGGGGATCCGGAGAGCGGGCTCGCGTGCGTCGAGGCGCTCGCCATGCTGCGCGATCCCGGCACCCTGGTGTCGATCGTCCAGCAGCTCGCCAACCCGAAGCCCGAGGTGCGGGTCGCGGTGCTCGACGCGTTGCGCGCGTTCGAGGATCCGCGCGTCCACGGCGTGTACGAGAAGGTGATCGAGCAGGACAGCTCCGACGAGGTTCGAGCCCGGGCCGCTGGCCACCTGGCGGAGATCCGGGCGGGCAAGTCGGGGGGCGCGGCGCGGTTGCGCGAATCGTTGCTCGCCAGCTGGAAGCCCAGGGGCACGGAGACCCTGAGCCCGCTCGAGAAGCTCCTGGTGCAGGCCCGCGAAGCGGACGCGTCGGACGTGCACGTGGTGGTGGATGCACCACCGACGATGCGGGTCGCCGGACAGTTGCAGCCGCTCGCCGACGAGCCGTGCACGCCCGACGGGACTCGCGAGCTGATCTTGCCGATTCTGAATCAACCGCAGCACGAGAAGCTCGACCGCGAACGTCAGCTCGATTTCTGCCACTCGATCGCCGGTGCCGGCCGCTATCGCTGCAACGTGTACGTCGAGCGCAAGGGGCTCGCCGCGTCGTTCCGGCTCATCCCCAAGACGGTACCGACCCTCGCGGACATCGGCCTGCCGTCGCACCTGGCGGACATCGTGAACTTCAATCAGGGGCTGGTGGTGGTGGCAGGGCCGTCCGGCTCGGGAAAGTCGACCACGCTGGCGGTGCTCGTCGATCTGATCAACGAGCGGCGCCGGAGCCACATCCTGATTCTCGAGGACCCGATCGAGTTCGTGCACCCGCCTCGCGGCTGCCTGGTGAACCAGCGCCAGACCGAGCTGCACACCCGCTCCTTCGCGGCGGCGCTGCGTGGCGCGCTGCGTGAAGACCCGGACGTGATCGTGGTGGGCGACATGCGGGACACGGAAACGGTGAGGCTGGCGATCGAGGCCTCCGAGACCGGTCACCTGGTGATCGCCACCATGAACACCACGTCCGCGCCCAAGACGGTGGACCGCATCATCGAGTCGTTTCCCCCGGGCGAGCAGTCGCAGATCCGCACCATGCTCTCGGAGACTCTGCGCGCGGTGATTTGCCAGGCGCTGCTGCCGGGAACGAGCGGCCAGCGGGTCGCCTGTTTCGAGATCCTCATGGGAACGCTGAGTGTCAGGAACTTGATTCGCGAATCGAAGACGTTCCAGCTGGTCGGTCAAATGCAGATCGGGGAGAAGGTGGGTCACCTGACGGTCGATGCGGCGCTCGGCCGGCTGGTCGAGAGCGGCAAGCTCACCGCCGAGCAGGCGTGGCTGCGCGCCCAGAACAAGTCGAACTTCGACGCCATGGTGACTCCCGAGTTTCTGTCGGGTCAGGCGCTGTTGGGCTGAGCGACGAGGACCGCTCCGTGTCATCCAACAAGATCGACCGGTTCCTGAAGCTGATGAACGACCGCGGCGCGTCGGACCTCCATCTGTCGGTGGGGCGGCCGCCGCTCTTGCGCCTGCATGGCGACATCGAGCCGGTCCGCTACGGCACCCTGACGGACGCCGACTTCACCGAGCTCATCAAGCCGGTTCTCGGCGACGAGCCCGCGTGGCTGCGCTACCAGGACACCGGGGACGTCGATCTGGCGTACGAGCTGCCGGGAGTGGCGCGGTTTCGCGTCAATCTGTTCAAACAGTTTCGCGGCATGGGTGCCGTGTTCCGGCTGATCCCAACCCGGCTCATGACGCTCGAGCAGCTCGGCATGCCGCCTTCGGTCGCGAAGTTCTGCTATTTGCGGCGCGGGCTGCTGCTGGTGACGGGACCCACCGGCTCCGGCAAGTCCACCACGCTCTCGGCGATCCTGAACCGCATCAACGAGGAGCAGAAGCTCCACATCATCACCATCGAGGATCCGATCGAGTTCGTGCACCCCAACAAGAAGTCGATCATCAGCCAGCGCGAGATCGGCAGCCACGCCACCGGCTTTTCCGAGGCGCTCAAGGCAGCTGTGCGCGAGGATCCCGACATCGTCCTGGTGGGCGAGCTGCGCGACCTCGAGACCATCCGCACCGCCATCAGCGCCGCCGAGTCGGGCCTCACCGTGTTCGCGACGCTGCACACCAACAGCGCCGCCAAGGCGGTCGACCGGATCCTGAACGTGTTCCCGGAGGAGGAGCAGGAAGGCGTGCGAGGCGCGCTCGCGGAATGCCTGCGGGGCGTGCTGGCGCAGCAGCTGGTCCGCAAGAAGGGCGGGGGGCGCGTCGCGGCGCTCGAGGTGCTGTTCGCGACCGCGAGCCTCGGGACGCTGATTCGCGAGGGCAAGACCGCGCAGATCCAGTCGGCGATCGCGATGGGCAAGTCGCTCGGCATGGTCACCATGGACGAATCCCTCTTCAGCCTGGTGGTCAGCGACACGATCGACGCCGGCAGTGCCTACGAGAAGGCGATCGACAAGGCTCCGTTTCGGGATCGTCTGGCGTCGATCGACCAGACGGTGCCGGCTTGAGCTTGCCGCCAGCCGCGCGTCTGGCGCGTCTGGCGCGCTTCACGCGCGGCCACCTGGTCGAGCGCGGCACCCTCGGTTACCGGCTCTGCAAGCTCTACCTGCGCGCGGTCTATCCGCGCGGCCGGCGCGGACGGTCCGACCGGCTGGTGATCGAGTACGACCGCGGCTTGATCCACGTCGACACCCAGAGCTCGATCGAGTACGCGGTGCTTTTCCGCGGCGTCTGGGAGCCCGAGGTGAGCCGGCTCCTCGACCGGCTGGTGCGCCCCGGCGACGTGTGCCTGGACGTCGGAGCGAGCGTCGGGGTGCACGCGCTGCGCATGGCGTTTCGCGCCGGCGCCTCGGGGCGGGTGATCGCGTGCGAGCCGCAGCCCGAGCTGGCGCGCCGCATCCGCGCCAACGCGGCGCTCAACCGGCTGAGTCAGCTCACCGTGGTCGAGGCCGCGATCAGCGATCGCGATGGCACCACCACGTTCTACACCTATCGAGAGGGTGCCTTTGCGCGCGCGCTCTCGAGCCTGACTCCGGCCGCTGGTGCCGAGCGGCCGATGGAAGTGCGCACGCTCTCCGGACCGGGGCTCGCGAGAGAAACCGAGCTCACACGCCTCGATCTCGTCAAGATCGACGCCGAAGGCGCCGACGCCGTGGTGCTCGCGACCCTCGACCCGCTCATCGAACGCCACCGTCCGGTCGTGCTCTTCGAGCACCGCGCCAGTCACTGGGGGCGGTTCGGCGCCTCGGCCGGTACCGTCGTGAGCCGGTTCGAAGCGCTCGCCTACCAGCTCCACGTGGTGGCCGGCGACGCCACCACTCCCCTCGACGGCCCCGTGCCGGCGAGCTGCGAGATCCTCGCCGTCCCGGCGTGATCCCTCTCCTCCCGCTCCGTCGTTCCCCCAGGCACCGGCGAATGACGGCGGCCGCCTGATGCGGAGCAACCGCGCCGCGAGGAGGAGTCATGAAAAAGTGCGGTTTTCGCGGGGCCCCATCCCCAAATCCGGCGCGACAACGCGCCGACCGGAATCACGGTTCGACAGCGCCTGCCGAACGACTGCCTCACACACGTTGAGAGGGTGTAGACGAAAGAAATTCAGCCGCTTGGATCAGCTGCATACGTGGCGGGAAACCGCTCGAGCGTCTGTCCCTGGTCGTGGAGGGCTGCGGTCCCTCGCAGCCGCAGGCGTCCAGCTTGGTTCAGACGCCGCGGACGCGAGGGACCGCTTCCCTCCAAACAGCACGAGCTCGGTTTGGATGAAGCACTTCGAACAGGGATTCGATTTTGTCCACACCTTCCGAGTGCCGTGGCACCGCTACTAGCCGCGACGACTGGAGCGGCGCCTCCGCCAGCGCACCCACACCGGCGTGGCCGCGACCAGCGCGGTGCTCGCGAGCGAGACGGCGAGCACCGCGAGCGCTTCGCGGCCACGCCCGTCCCAGACCAGGCCCGCTCCCAGGAACGGCAGCACCAGGGCGATCGAGCCGCGGTGAACGCCGAGCGGCCAGCGCAGCGCGAACGCGACGGCTGCGGCCGCGATCGCCGCACCCCTGTACGGCGTCGCGACGTCCGCCACTGCCCAAGACGGTGTCAGCCACAGCGCGAACCCGAGCGCGGCCGCGAGTGCCGTGACTCGCGCCAAGCGCAGCCGAGGATCGGGGTCGAGAGCCTGAAAGAGCGTGTAAACGAGACCGCCTGCGATCGCGGCGCGCGGCGCGCCCGCGTAGGCGAGGCTCGCGATCGGCAGCGCCGCCAGCAACGGGCCGAGCCTGGGCACCGCGTCGAGAGCGCCCCACGCGAGCGCCAGGATCGCGGGCGCGATGGCCGCCACGCCGCCGGCCGCGATCCACGCCGCCGGCAGCACCAGAGCGCCTGCTCGTGCCGGCAGCGCGCGCATCGAGCGCCGGCGCTCGCGCTGCTCGGGCCGCGCCGCGTCGATCTCCAGCAGCTCGAGCGCGAGCCGGTGCGCATGCCGCTCGTTCCGCGATGCCGCGGCGGTATCGCTGGTGCCGTCGACGTCGGCCCGGGCGAAGAACGTGAAATCCGACTCCGCCACCTCGATCACCGCGTCCACGCCCCGGCGGATGCAAGAAATCTCGAAGCCGGCAGGGGAGGGTTCCACCGCGAGAGTGCGTGCGACTTCCCGGTGCAGCTCGTCGTCTGCCGCGCCGTCCCGGCCGGTGTGGAACAGCTGGCGCAGCAGCAGATCGCGAAGGGCGCGAGCCGGATAGGCGGCTGGCACCGATATCTCCGGAACGGAGGGCTGCTCGGACCCTTCCGGATCGCCGTCCACGTCCGTCTGCCAGCTCTCGGGTGGCTCGGTCATGCGGCGTCTCGCGAGGCTCTCGAGCGGATCTCACGCGTCAGCTCGCGCAGCTTCTCGGCGCTCATGGCGATCGGACGCCGGCGCGGAGCGCGCACCGCGAGCCCCGGGCGAACCGAGGGCACCCAAGCTCGCGCGGATCGGGTGATGGAGGCGTAGGGCGAGTAGGCACAGCCTTCGCACGCCTCGACCAGCGAGCGCGAGGCGCGCTCGACCACGCCGTCGCGGAACCACGTGGGGAAGCGCTCGTCGTGCACCTCGAGCGGCTCGTCCAGGTGGAAGTCGCGGCAGGGCGCGACGCGGCCCGCCGGGTCGATCGTGAAGTAGAGGCTCGCGGCGTCGCAGACGTCGCCGTTCCGAGCGCGCCAGCGGACCGGCTCCCCCGCCGTGAAGCGCAGCAGATCGTCGAAGTAGCGGGGCGGCTCGACCAGATCGGCTCCGCCGCGACGCAGCTCCTCGAGCGCCACGACGACCGCGCGTACTCGCTCCCGCGACTCGGGCGCGAAGCGCAGCGCTCCGCTCGGGTCGTGGGCGCGGAAGGGGCGTGGCGGGCCGTCGAGCGAGGCGTGGAGCGGCGAGATCGAGATCGACCAGCCGATGGCGGTGGCCAGCTCGGTCACTTGGGGAACGTGCTCGAAGTTGCCCGGCGCGAAGAGTGCCGCGAGGGTCGCCGTCCCGTGCGCAGGAACTCGCGCGCCGATCGCCGCGATCGCATCGATGGCCCGGTCCCACGAGCCGGCCACGTCCCCGTTCATCCGCTCCTGGAGGCCCGGATCGAGCGTGTCGAGCGACACGCTGAGGTCGCGAGCACCCGCGTCGATGCAGCGCTCCAGTGCATCCAGGCTCACCAGGCCCGCGGTCTGGAGCTGCGTGCGGATGCCGAGGCTCGCAAAGGCCTCGACGATTTCCGGAAGATCGGCTCGCGCGAACGGCTCGCCGCCGGTCAGCAGCACCGTTCCCACGCCGATCTCGGCCAGGTTCGCGGCGGCGCTGCGGATGGCGTCGAGAGCGAGCTCGGGCACGGCGCCGTGGGCGTAGACGATGTTGCAGGCCCGGCACGCGTGGTGGCAGCGCGCGGTGACGTGGAATTCCGCGAACAGCGGGCTGGTGCGGCGCGCCAGCGAGCGGATCGCGTGGAGCCGCTGGGCCAGGATACGGACGGCGACGGGCACGGGGCGGCTCGGAGCAGGTCGGAGGGGTCGAGCGGCGAACGGGTCGAAGAGGAGAGAGCGGAAGAAACGTCAGCGCGCGATCATAGCCGGTCGAGACCGCGTGCTATCGTCGGTCGTCGAGGAGGAAACGGCGATGGTGAAGCGTCCCCATCCGGGTTGGTGGATCTCGATCGGCATCGGCATGACGCTCACCACGCTGCTGGCCGTGAGCGGCGTCTTCTACGCCGCGTTCCCGTCCTGGTTTCGCTCGATCCTCCCGCAGGGCGCGATCCAGCTGATCGCCGTGGCCGCGTGGGCGGCGCACGTCGGTGAGGCACTTTATGCCTATCGCCTCGCGAAGCGGATCGGGCCCGCGGAGCCGGCGAGCGGGTGGTTCCTCCAGACCCTGGCGCTCGGCTTCCCGTCGCTCGGCTTGCTGAAGGAACGCGCCGCGTCGCGGCGCTGACCGGGGCGCTGTACAGCCCCCCGCCCCGAAAAAAAGGCGATTTTTTCGAGGCCCCCGGCGAGGCGGCTCGCTTTGCTCGCCGCGCGCCTGCGGCGCGGTGCTTCTGCATCGAGCCACCACCGCGCCGGCTCGAGCGCCGATTGCCTCACACGCTTTGAGAGGGTGTAGACGAAAGAAGTAGCGGCATACGTGGCGGGAAACAGCGTTCGTCGGAGGGCTGCGGTCCCTCGCAGCCGCAGGCGTCCATCTTGGTCCAGACGCTGCGGACGCGA
>CAZYWA010000150.1:3864-15848 GCA_964650975.1 uncultured bacterium | reverse complement strand
TGAATGGTCGCGGTCTCGGTCGCATCGAAGAGGTCACGGCCTCCCATGTCGGTCCAGGTGATCGAGGACTGGTTCCCGGTGGCGCTCTGCGACGACGGAGTGCACGGGAACTCGGTTTCGCGGCTGTCACCCTCGACCCGGAACCACCACCAGAACTGGCTGAGCGTGTTCGCACTGGTGTCGGGCAGGACCCCCATGAAGCTGGCCTCGGGAGTCGTGGTGTCCTGCGAGCTCACTCGCTTGAACGCCGCGTCGCCGTCCGCGATGAGTATGTCGGGGAGCGGGCACACCGGGGGCGTGGCGCGCGCCGAGCGCACGAATACCGCTCCGAGCGCCAGCGCGATCCAGTACGAGGCGGTTCGAATTCGCATCTTCACCAGCCTACACGCGCGCGCGGGTCGCTTCATGTGGCGGTCACTCCGCGCGATATTCTGCGCTCCGCCATCCGGACCAACGGGAGATCATCGTGAACCCAGGAACGTGTCTGTGCGGCTCCGTGCGCTACCAAGCGGACGGCCCTTATCCGCACATGTCCCACTGCCATTGCTCGATGTGCCGGAAGCACCAGGGCGCCATGTTCGCGACCTACGTCGGGGCGCGGGCCAGCTCGTTTCGCTGGGTCGCCGGCCAGGACCGGATCGAGACCTACCCGTCGTCACCGCAGGGCAAGCGGTCGTTCTGCGGGATCTGCGGCTCGGTGACGCCCATCGAGGCCCCGGAGCTGGAGATGGTGTTCGTTCCCGCCGGGAGCCTCGAGGGCGCGCTCGGCATCCGCCCGCAGAGCCACATCTTCGTGGGCTCGAAGGCGCCGTGGTGGCCGATCACCGACGGCCTCCCGCAGCACGAGAAGTTCCCGCCGCCCCACGAGGCGCCCGACGTGCCCCGGCCCAGCGTCGCGGCGAAGCCGGGCTCGACGCACGGCGGCTGCCTGTGCGGCGACGTCGAGTTCGAATTCGACGGCCCGCCGGTCGTGGTCATGAACTGCCATTGCTCGCGCTGCCGGTGTTCTCGCGGCGCGGCCCACGCCACCAACGCCTTCGTCGCCGCCGACGCCTTCCGGTTCATCGGCGGCACGCCGCGGCTCATCCGCTTCGACCTGCCCGGCGCGCGGGTCTTCGGCACCACCTTCTGTGCGCGCTGCGGCTCGATGGCACCACGTCACATTCCCGCAGCCGACCGGTTTCTGGTTCCGTGCGGGAGCCTCGACAGCGACCCCGGCCTCGCCCCGCGCGCGCACATTCACGTCGGATCGAAGGCCGAGTGGTACGAGATCACCGACAGCCTGCCGCAATTCGCCGAAGGTCCCCCGAAGGCCTGAACCGACCCGGCGGCGTACGGGCGGAGGGACGCGGTCCCTCGGGTCCGCGGCAATCGATCGCGATGTGGCGCTGCGGCTGCGAGGGACCGCAGCCCTCCGGATGAGATCGTGACGATCAGCGCGACGCGGCGCGATCGATCGGGGGTCCCAGGACCTCGCGTCGCCAGCCGGTGAGCCTGGCCGAAGGCGGCTCGCCCGTGCCCAGACCGGCCAGTAGACGAGCTCGCGCTCGCCGCGACAGCAACAGCTCGGGTGGGAGCGTCAGCTCGCGTGCCAGCGCTTCCACCGCGTCCGCGACCGCGCGATCGATCGGGCGTGGGGGCTGCGCCGGAATCGGGTCCTCTCCCGCGTCGCGCGTCGCGTCCGACGATCGCGCGAGCACTTCGAGCACCGCCTTCGCGAACGGCGCGTGGCGACGCCGGTCGAAGCCGCGCGCCTTCGCCAGTCCGTCGACGTCGGCGACAGGACGCGACGCGATCTCGAGCAACGTCTCGTCGCGCAGCAGGAAGGTCCTCGGCAGATCGCGCCGTCGCGCCTCGGTGTCGCGCCAGGTGGCGAGCGCGCGAGCCCGAGCCAGCGCCGCGGACTTGAGCCGCTCGATGCCACGTACCCGGAGCCAGGCCTGCGCCGGATCGTCGATCCCGGGATCGGCCGTGACCGCCGCCTGCGAATCCTCCTCGGCCCACGCCAGGCGGCCGAGCGCTTCGAGCCGCCGGGTGAGCTCCGCCGCGACGGGTGCCAAGTGGACGATGTCCTCCATCGCGTAGCGCACCTGCTCGTCGGTGAGCGGGCGCCGGGTCCAGTCGGTGCGCGTCTCGCCCTTGCCGAGCGTCACCTCGCGAAGCGCCAGCACCAGCGCGCCATAGGAAAGCGCCGTTCCGAGGCCGCAGAAGGCCGCCGCCACCTGGGTGTCGAAGACCGGACGGGGACGGACGCCGGCGCTGCGCTCGAGCAGCAACGCGTCGCCGCTACCCGAGTGCAGGAGCTTCCGCGTCGCCGGCGCCACCAGGATCTCGGCGAGGGGCGAGAGATCGGCGATCGACACCGCGTCGACCAGCGCGATCTCGCCATCCACGCCCACCTGCACCACACCGGGGCGCGGCCAGTAGGTGCGCTCGAACACGAACTCGGTGTCGAGCGCGATCTCGGGAGCGCCGCGCCAGCGCGCCACCGCGCGCTCGAGCTCGGCGCGGGTCTCGATCCGCGTGACCTCTCCCACCGCGCTCACACGAGCTCGCGTCCTCTGGTCTCGTGGACCAGGCCGGCGAGCAAGAACACGATTCCCACCAGCGGCGCCACCGCCACGAAGCGGATCACCAGCAGCGGATTCGGATAGCGTCGCGCCAGCATGCCGATCAAGAACGGAAAGAACGCGGTGACGAAGCGCCCGGTGTTGTAGCAAAACCCCGAACCGGTGCCCCGCAGCCGCGTGGGAAAGAGCTCCGGCAAGTAAAAGGTGAAGGCACCGAACACACCGAACGTGCCCACGCCCAGCAGGAACATCAGGTAGAAGCGCGCGGAGTCGGGCATCGGCAGCGCGAAGGTGAGCCAGATCGTGACCGAGCTGAGCAGGAAGTAGAAACCGAACATCGGCCGGCGCCCGAGCCGCGTGGCGATCGGGATCGTGAGCAGCGTCCCCGCGAGCCCGCCCAGGTTGAAGGACGTGGTCGCGAGCGTGATGTAGCGCGCCTGCAGATCGGGCCGCGACGCGCGATGCGCCAGGAAGCTCGCGACCCGCGGCAGAAACGCGTTGCAGCTCCACCAGGTGACGAGCGCCACCACCGCCATCGCGAGACCGCCCAGGGTACGAGCCCGCAGCTCGGGCGAGAAGAGCTCGCGAATCTTGGGCGCGGCGGGGGCCGCCGTCCATTGGTCCGGCTCCTTCACCTTGAGGCGGATCAGAAGCGCCGCGGCCGAGGGCACCAGTCCGGTCAGGAACACCAGCCGCCACGAAAGCGACGGATTGGCGGCGATTCCCGCGAGCTGACGGGTGAAGAGATCGTTGACGAAGGTGGCGAGGAAGAGCCCGGCCGGAGCCGATGTGTAGAGCAAAGCCCCAGCCACCACCCGCTTTTCGTCCGGCACGGTCTCGGCGACCAGCGACGCACCGGCTGCCCACTCGCCCCCGATCCCCAGGCTCGCGATGAACCGGAGCACCGCGAGCACCGCGAGATTGGGGGCGAACGCGCACGCCGCCGTGGCGAGCGCGTAGGTGAGCATGGTGAAGAGCAGTGTGCGGGTGCGGCCGAAGCGGTCGGTGATCTTGCCGAAGAGAATGCCGCCCAGCCCCCAGCCCACCAGCAGCGCGCTGGTCATGAGGCCGGTCCAGAACGTGATGGTGGTGCTGCGCGCGGGGTCGTTCGCGGCCAGGTGCAGCAGATCGGGGATACAGACCGGCGACACGTAGTTGAAGAGCAGACCGTCGAAGACGTCGAAGCCCCACCCGGCCCACGCGGCCGCGAGCACCAGCCACTGATAGCGGGTGAAGCCGAGGGGAGATCGCGCCGTGCTCATGGGAGTGCCGCCGCGCTCGACCGAACGCGTGACGAGCGTACCGAGAGCGGCGGGGGACCCCGCCTGTTAGCAAATGACCCGGGTGAGCGCAACAACGCGGGAACCGGTGTGTCCTATGTTTACCGATCTCCGGCTCGGGCGCCGGCCCAGGTGGGCAGCGTGAGACGTTACCCGCTCGCACGTTGCGTCGACCGTTGAATCGTGCGAAGCCAGATCGGTGATGGTTCGACGCGTTCTCGGCCTGGTTTGCACGGCGCTCGCGGTGGCCGGGATCACCGCGGGCTGCGGAAGTGGCGCGGGCGCTTCCCCGCAGGCCTCGTGCAGCCCGGCCGACGCCGCCACGTCGCGGTGCCTGGCGCCCACCCAGGACGCCAGCTACTACGCGGACCAGAGCAGCCGCTACTTCGACACCCTCGACTCGAGCGTGAGCCCACTGGTCGAGCCCGACTACTCGTCGCTGGTGGCGCGGTGGGAGTGGCCGCCGTGGCTCTTGCTCACCGGATACGGCCACGACGGGCTCATCGTGATCGACGCCGGCCTCCGGCTCGGCGGCGGCCGGATCCCCACCCGCGACTGCCGCTTCTTCCCGACCCAGCCCTTCGGCCGCTGCCACGTGGTCTTCGACTACAGCGGCCTACCGTGCGGGATCTACGAGGAGTTCACCTTCGACGACCAAGGTGAGATGACGTTCATCGAGGCCTGGTCCGACTACCCCGGTTGGCTTCCCACCGCCGACGCCCAGGACCACTGGGCGGAGGGATCCGGCGTGCACCGCCTCTCGACCAAGGTGCCCGGGCTCGGCAGCTCGACCGGCACCATCGACCTCGCCTCGCCCTCGATGGCCGAGGCCGCCGCGAGCGACGCCGACGTCGCCGACTTCGTCGCGCGCGCCGGCGATCCCTGGCGAAGCATCTTGGGCGAGACGCTCCAGAACCTCGGCACCGACCTCAAGGCCGTCGGCTGCAACCCGCCCGCTTCTCGCTGAGCGATTCGAGCCGCTCGATTGTTGCTACCCTGGGCGCCGATGCGCGCGCTCCTCGAGTGGCTTAGGCGGACCGCCGATTCGCGCGCGGCGGCTTGGCTCATCTTCGGCGCGGCGCTCGTGGCGCGCTTGGCGCTCGGATTCGCGCTGCTCCATCCCTACGCGCCGCTCACGGCCGACGCGGCGGTCTACGACACCCTGGCGCGCGGGATCGTCGAGCGCGGAGCGTTCGACGATCCGCCTGGCGTTCCGACGGCGCACCGCATGCCCGGCTACCCGCTCTTCCTGGCCGCGATCCACGCCGCCGGCGGCACCGACCCGATCGTGGCCCGGCTGGTCCAGGTGCTGATCGGAGCCACCTGCCCGGTGGCGCTCTTCCTGCTCGCGCGCCCGCTCTTCGGCCCGCTGGCCGCGGCGATCGCGGCGCTGCTCGGGATCGTCGACCCGTTCCTGATCTTCTACGACTACCAGCTCTGGGCCGAGAGCCTCGGGATCACCACGGTGGCCTGGGCGCTCTACTACTTCACGGCTCGCGTGGAGCCGGCAGGCAGCGCGGCCCGCTACGCGGTGTGTGGAGTGCTGGCGGGCGTGGCGGCGAACTTCCGCCCCGACCTCCTGTTCTTGGCGCCGACCTTCGCGTGCTGGGCGCTCACCCACGTCCGCCCCTGGCGGAACGCCGTGCAGTGGTGCGCGGCGATGGGTGGAACGGCGGTGCTGGCGCTCACGCCGTGGATCGCGCGCAACGCCATCACGCTCCACCACTTCGTGCCGCTCACCACCGAAGCCGGGTTCATTCTCTGGCAGTCGAACAACACCGACGTTCTCTACGACCCGGACCTGCACGGCGGATACGTGCCGTGGCCGGGGCATCCAGGGCGTGACTACCAGGAGGAGCCGAATCTCCGCCAGGACCCGCGCTTCGCCGGCTATACCGACGAGGTCGACCTCGACCGCCGGTTGCGCGGCGAGGTGTTCAGCTTCTGGCGCGAGCACTGGCGCGAGATGCCGGGGTTCGTGCTCGGCAAGTGGACCAAGCTGCTCGCGATCACGCCCTTCCACGCCTACTGGCCACACCTCTTCGTGTGGGTGAGCCGGATCTGGTACTCGGTGGTGCTGAGCGGGTTCTTCGCGGGAATCGCGCTGGCGCTGGCGCGGCGCCGGCCGATCAGCCTGCTGCTCTGGTTCGTCGGCTGGTTCCTGGTGCGAATCGCGCTCTTCATGTCGGTCTTCCGCTATCGCCTGCAGGTGGAGCCGCTGTTCTTGCTCTTCACCGGCGCGGCGGTGGCATGGCTCGTGGAACGCTTCCACCTGGAGGACTCGGGGGACTCGCGAGCGCAGCAGACCTGGATCGGTGGATAGACTGCGATCGGGGGAACGGGAGGCACGCGTGGGCACACGAATCGAACCGAGCCGATGTCCGCAGTGCGGCGGGTCCAACGTCCAGCCGCTCCGGAAGTCGATCAACTACAAAGGCCCACCGGTCGATGAGTGGGAGTGCCAGACCTGCGCGCACCAGTGGGAAATGCCGCGCCCGAAGGTGGCGCCCGAGAAACCTCCGCGCCACGAAGAGTGAGCGCGCCGCGGTGACGGCTCAGGGTCGAACCTTCCTCGATTCCGGCGGCGCGTCCGATCCCGGCTTCGCCCACTGTTCGAGCACGGTCGCAGCCCGCCACGCGGTAGTACCCTCGACGCGTCGCTCGGTCACGACCTCCCCGACGCCACGCGCCAGGTAGCGTCGCGCGGACGCAGTGCCGCTCGCGCCGAACTCCTCGATCACCACGCACATCGGGTAGCGCCGCTTCCCGACCCTCACGTCCGCCACTCCGGCGACGCGGTGCCTGGCTCCGGCGCTCGACCAGGCCGTGCCAGCGTGAACGCTCGCCGGGAGCAAGAGCCGCGGCGGATCCCAGACCTCGCCCTTCTGGTTCTCTCGACCGTCCGCGAGCTGACCGAGCGCCACCACCGAGCTCGATTTCTGGCGCGCCACCAGGATCACCACTCCTCCGCGCACCGGCTCGCCGGGCGCGATCAGCTCGACACGCTGGTGCCAGATCCGCGCGACCTCGCTCCTTCCCGAGAGCTCGCTTGGTTCGCCAGCCTCGATCGTGGTTCGGATGGCCGTGTTCGATCCCACGATTCGCCTCGTCCAGCGCCATCCGACCGCGAGCGGCTCGAGCTCGCTCGCGGACCCGGCGAAGTCCGGCGGAACCGGACGGATCGAACCGACCTTGAGCACGGGCTCGCCGGCGGGCGGCGCCGCGCTCGCGGCATTCGCGAGCAACCCGCCGAGCAGAACCGCGAAGAGGAAGGACGCGGTCCCTCCGTCGAGAACGCGGCGAACGACGCGCATCAGCCGAGCACGCGGTTGATGAGCCGGAACGGCAGCGGCTCGGGCTTTCCGGCGTCGTCGGCGCGGAGCAGCGTGTCGATGGCCGTGGCGACGAAGAAGTCGCGCAATGCGCCGCCGGGAAGGCGCGTCGGCTTCTTGCGGACGAACGCGAGCTCGGTGATTCCGGTGCGCCGGTCGAGGAGCAGATCGCGCACGATCTCCCCGACCAGCCGGCTCGGCCCCACTCCGTGGCCGTTGTAACCGAAGCCGAACGCGATCCGGCCGGGCGAGAGCCAACCCACCGCCGGCATGAAGCGGCCGGTGATCGCGAGCGGGCCGCCCCATCGATGGGTGAAGCCCACGTCCGCGAGTTGCGGAAACGTCGTGCGAAACGTGCGCTCCAGATTCTCGAACACCTGCGGGTCGCGATCGTGCGCGATATCCGGTCCGTTGGGCTTGAGCGGCGTCTTCCAGCCGCCCCACACGATCCGGCCGTCGGCGGTGGGGCGCGGGTAGTGGAGGAAGGTGCGCCGGTCCTCGACACCCTGGCGCCTCTTCCAGCCGATCCGCTCCCAGCGCTCGTCGCCGAGAGGCTCGGTGAGGACGATGTAGCTGTAGAACGTCATCAGGTAACGCCGCAGCTCCGGCAGCGCGAAGCCGAACGAGTTGAGCCCGAGCACCACGCGATCCGCCACCACTGTCCCCGCGGCGGTGCGAAGCCGCACGCGGCCCGAGGTCTCCTCGATCTCGAGGACCGGGGTCCGCTCGAAGATCCGCACTCCGAGGCTCTCGGCGAAGCGCGCGAGGCCGCGCGCCAGCTTGGCCGGGTCGACCAGCGTGCACGCCGGGTCCTCGAAGCCTGAGCGCAGTGTCTCCGAGTGGATCTCGCGCTGCACCGCGGCGCGATCCAGGAACCGGGCTTCGATGCCGAGCTTCGCCATGGTCGCGAGCTCGGTCTCGATGCGCTCGTCCTGCTCGGGGCCGCTCGAGACCACCAGCAAGCCGTTCGGCATCGCGTCGCAGTCGATGCCGTGCGCGGCGAGGAAGGGCGCCAGCGTCGAGACGCGCTCGGCCAGCGCCGAGTGGATCGCGAGCGCCTCGCTCCTTCCCACCCGGCGCACCAGATCGGTGAGGGAGCGATCGACCAGCGTCATCGCGAAGCCGCCGCAGCGCCCGCTGGCGCCGGAGCCGATCGCGGCGCCTTCGAGCACCGCCACGGAGCAGCTCGGATCCGCCTGCTGGAGCGCGACGGCGGTCCAGAGACCGGTGAAGCCGCCACCCACGATCGCCACGTCGACGGAGAGCTCGCCCGCGAGCGCGCCGCGGGGCGGCGGTCGCGCGCTCTCGAGCCAGAAGCTCGGCGCGACGCCATCGGTCCGCGGAGGCAGGGCACGGACCCGGTCGAACGTGAGCCGTCGCATGCGCGCGAGGATAGATCAGCGAGCGCCGAATAAGCGTTACAATCAGCTGACATATAATTCTACAAATAGCTGACACTTTACGTTACAGACAGCTAAACAAACAACGTGAGCCACGCCACAAAATGCGCTTTTTTGCGGGGAAATCGGCCAGAAGGCCGTTCTTTGCGCCTGGGGCAAAGTCCGGGGACTCAGGAGCGACGGCGGGGGCGCATTCGCGCGCCACCTGCGCCGGGTCTGGCCGCCGATCAGGCGGGCGGCTGGGAGGCGCTGTCCATGGCGCCGTGCACGAGCTTCGCCAGCAGGTGGTAGCCGTACTTCGTCAGGTGGCCGTCGCGGTCCATGAAGAGGAACTCTTCGCGACGCTGCCGGAACGCGTCGGTGGGGTCGAGAAGTGGGGCTCCCCGCTCGCGCGCCACATCCGCGAGGATCGCGTAGTGAGGCGGCAAGGCCTCCCACTCGTAGACGAAGTTGAAGTCCTGCTCCTCGACCAGCAGCACCTGCGGCCCGCGGTGCCGCACCATCGTCGAGTCCAGAAAACGCCGCACTCCAGCGCGAAACCGCTCCGGATCGAGCTCCAGGTTGTTCACCACCGAATAGAGGACCACCTCGGTCGCGGAAAACGACGCGAGGTCGCCTTCCACTCTCTCGTCGATGTCGGTGATCCGCTTCGAGTCCATGCCCAGGTTCCACACCACGGCCCGCGGGTCGATGTCCGCGCGCAGCAAGCGCTCGAGCCACGCAGGGAACGTGAATGGCCAGTCGACCGGAAACGGGTGTCCACGAGTGCTCGATCCGCCGTAGCAGAGGACGCGCACGCGCGTGTCGGGGGCCGGCGCCTCACGCGCCACCTGCGGCACGATCACGTCACTCCCGAGCACCGGGCCGACGACGGCCGCGATCGCGAGCGTCGCCGCAACGTGCATCGGCACGAGCCAGGCGCCGTGCATCGCGAATCCGCCGCGGAGCCGGGGAAACCGTCCCAGCAGCCGGTCCCGGAGCCACAGGAAGAGCAGCGACCAGATCACCATCACGCCCATCGCCGCGCGGACTCCGTCGCGCTGGCTTGCCCCGACCGGCGACATGTAGCCGGTCCGGAAGACCCGCATGAACGCGTCGCCGACACCCAGGAGAACCGCCAGCCAGACGAGGAACACCGTGATCTGGCCAGGTGCCGCCTCCGCGTGGTTGCGAAACACGCGCGCCAAGAGCGGTCGGCGGGCGAGGGCGAGTGGAGCGCTCGCGGCGGCGGCGAGCGCGACCCACAGCCACCACTGGTCTTGCGCGCGACGAAAGAGGCTCGAAGTCGGCCCGAGCGCAGTGCCGTCCGCCAGCACCACCTCACGGAGGTCGACACGCGCGAGAAGCCTCGGGCTCCACGGTGGGAAGAGCGCCAGCGCCGTCTCGCCAGGCTCGCTCGCCGCGGGGACGGTGGTGAGCGGTGTTCCGTCGACGCTCGCCTCGATCGTGCCGCCCGCGCGATGCAACCTGAGGATGCCGTGGTCGGGTGCGCGCTCGGAGCTCGCGGCGGGGAACGGTCGCCGTGTCGCGATCTCGCCTCCGACGAAGCCGAACACCCCGCCCGGCCGCATCGGCTCGCGACTCAGACGTAGCACCTGGAAGTCGTCGCCGTGCCGATCGAGCACGACCTCGAGGGCCTCCCCCGCCGCGACGTCGTAGCGCAGGGCCAAGTCGCGCCACGAGGCACCCGCGGGGAGAGCGAGCCGCATCTCGTCGAGCGTCAGGACACCGCCGGCGAGCGGGCTCTGATGCAGCCGGCCGCAGCGCGACTCGAGAGGCGCCAGCACCAGCGACGAGACGGTGCTGAGCAGCAGCACCGTCAGCAGCGCGAAGCACGCCGGGTACCAGCCTCGTCGTCCACGCATGATCAGGATTCAGCGGTAAGGCCGATACCAGGCCGCTCTCAACCCAGGGACCCGTGGAACGAAACCATCGAAACGATGGGAAGGACAGGCGCGGCTCCGGGCGCCAGCTGCTCCACGAGCGCCGGGTCGAGGCGTCGATATTTCAAGGTCGCTTGCACGTCGAGCGGAGGATCGTAAGGCCCCGCGGGGAGCGGCACCGCGATCACGTGGTTGCCATCGGCGGGGACGTGCCCGAGATCCACGACGTCGGTGATGGCCCAGAGACGGTGGTCCTCGATCGGTCGGCCGAGCCGATCGCGAAAGGCGTGTCCCAGCCTCGGCGCATCGCCGGGGCCGGTCTCGCCCAGATCGACCAGGACTCGCGAACGGGCGTCGACGACTTTCACCGCGAGCCACACCTGAAAGAGATCGGTTGGGCCGTTGGGAAACGAGTGGCCGATCCGTCCGGTGCTGCGCAGGGCGACCCTGAGGCTCAGGTTCGCCGCCGATCCCGACATGGACACATCGATGTCCACCAACGGACGCGGCGCGAGCGCCGGTTCCGCTCCACGAGCTCCGCGAACCACATCCTGCCGGGAAGGTCCCGGCACGGGCACGCGGCCCTCGAGCATCGCGACCACCGCGTGCACCGCGCCCGGGTCCTGGCTCTGGCTCTGGACGTAGGTGCTGGCCGCGACGAAACGATGGTCGGCGAACGGGTAGTCGCCGGCCGACAGCCTCCAGGGCATGTGGCACTGCTTGCAGTCCAGACCGGCTCGCGCCGCCTCCGAGGCGGCCCACGAATCGTACTGATCCTGCAACGCCACGGTGAGGCGCCCTTCGGTCGGGCGGGTCAGCGTTTGCACGTGGCACGGCAAGCACGACGCGGCCTCGTGGCTCGCGAACCGGAACCGGGCGCGATGTCCATCCAGCCGCGCGGAGATGAGCGAGTGAGTGGCGAGCGCGGTGAACGGGCCGGACATGCGGACCCCTTCGAGTGCCCACGCCAAAGGGAGTGACGTCGGCGAGTCGGCCGCGAGTGTTGAAACGGCCAGCGACCCGTCTCCATGCCCAGGCCCGGGAACCGACCGGTGGCAGGTCACGCAGTGGACACCGGCCCGGTAGCCCTCGCTCGCCACGACCTGCTCGAACGACCCCTGCCCCGGGTCCAGCGCATGCGGCGCGTGACAGCCCAAGCAGAACCGCGCCGCGTCGGAGCCGCGCTCGACGACGAGGCGCCGCAGCATGGACGTGAAGAGCGGATTGGACGCGGCCAGCGCATGGGAAGAGTTGCGCCAGCCGTCCACGACGTCCGGGTGGCAGTCCGCACAGCCATCCGGGAGTCGAGAGAAGCCGACGGTCGTCGGTACCAGCGTGCCGTTCGAGGATCTCGGCGGCTCGAGCTCTGCCAACCCGCGCCAGGTGGCGAGCCCGGTCGCCACCATCAGACCGACGGCGGCCGGAATCGTGAGCCCGATCAAGGGACGCCGCCACGAGTAGCTCGAGGCGCCCGCCTGCGAGCGCGTGTCGTCGCCTACGACCCCGACCTCGACCTTGC
>CAZYWA010000150.1:0-3854 GCA_964650975.1 uncultured bacterium | reverse complement strand
GAGCGCGACCTGCGGTTCCGCCACGAGTCGAGCGCATGGACCGTCGCGAGGCCGATGAACGCGAAGCTCGTCACGACGTGCACCGGTCGCGACGAGGGCGAGAGCGTGCCTTCGCCGTAGAGTGCCGAACCGCTGGTGAGGCCAGCGCCGGTGAGACCCGCGAGAATCGCCGCCAGCATCGCGAGCGCCCCGAGCCCACTCAGCCGCAGGCCTCGCGCGCTGACCTTGGGGATGAATCGAAACAGCGCGGCGGCGACGGCAACGAGCAACGACACCAAGCCGCCCGTGACGCAGGTGTTCACGAGGTGGCGCGCCACCGTGGTCGAGGTCGGGAGGGCCAGCGAGCTGACGCCCACCACGAAGAGCGCCGTGCCGACCTGGCTCAGGCGCGGCATGCGGCGGAGCGCAGGACCGAACCCGCCCGCCGCGTCGCGCAGGTGGCATACGAGGTAGGCGAGCCCGAGACCGATCGTCGCAACACCGGCGACCGTGTGGGCGACCTGGACGAGCTGGATCCAGGCGGGAGGCGAAGCGAACGGCGCGGTGAACGATCCCGTGACGATCAAGAAGGCCGCGAACCCGAGCAGGATGCCGCGCAGCTTGGCCTCGAACGACACGCGCGTGGCCCCGGTGATCTCGCTGTGCTCTCCTTGGCGTCCCCCAGGGGTCACCGCACCAGCGTCGTGATGGAATCGTACGCCGCGACCGGGATGCTCGCCAGCGGCTCGTGCCTCGGTTCATCGATGGACGCGATCGTACGCTTCGGCGGCGAGGGACCGCAGCTCGAAAACCCCTATGCCTGTCGTTCGGGTGGACGCAGCCCCTCGCGTCCGAAGCGTTCAAGTGCGATCGGTTGATTGCTCGCGGATTCCGCTGCTGACTCGGCGCCAGCCCATGAACGATACGACGTGCACGGCGCATCGCTGGCGGCTGCTGGTGCTGCTTTGCCTGATGGCGGCCGCTACGTCCGTCGCGGCCGCGGCGGATTGGCCCCACTGGCGCGGTCCGGGCTACGACGGCAAGGCGGATGCCAGCGGGATCTTCGGCAGGGGGCCCTTCACCCTCAGGATGGCCTGGTCGCGCCCGCTGGGGGCCGGGTGCTCCGGGATCTCCGTCGTGAACGGTCGCATCGTGACGATGTACGGCGACGGAAACCAGGACTACGTGATCGCACTGGATGCGGCCACCGGCACCACGCTCTGGACCGACGCGATCGACTCCATGTTCCCGCCCGACGTCGGGGAAGCCGGGGCCAAAAGCGCTCCCACGATCGACGGGGGCGTGGTCTACGCGCTGGGACCCAAGGGTCAGTTGCTGGCCGTGCGACTGGCCGACGGCTCCGAGATCTGGCGCGTGCCACTCATGGAGAAGGCCGGCGCCGTGATGCCGGAGCACGGTTTCGCCACGTCACCGCTCGTCGCCGGTGACCTGGTGATCGTCCAGACCGGTGGATCGCCCGGCCACAGCGTGATCGCGCTGAGCAAGAAGACCGGCGACGTCGTCTGGTCCACGGGAGACGATTCGGCGGAGTACCAGTCGCCGATCCTCGCCGAGCTCGCGGGAGCTGCTCAGGTGGTGACCGTGACCAACAACGTCGTGCGCGGTGTCGATCCGGCGACGGGAGAGGCGTACTGGTCGAGCGGCTACGGGGCGAAGCTCGTTCCGTCACCGGTGCTCTTGGGTGACGATCGAATCCTCTTGTCGGGTAACGAGAGATCGGGTGCCTTCCGCGTGCGCCGCGGCAGCGAGGGCTTCGAGGTGAGCCCGATCTGGGCCACCGCGGAGCTCAAGGGGGACTACTCGACGCCGGTGGTGCATGACGGGTTCATCTACGGCTACGACGGCGACTTCCTGACCTGCGTGTCGGCCGACGACGGCAAGACGATCTGGAAATCACGGCCGCCCGGAGGACATGGCCTGATCCTCGTCGATGAGCATCTGGTGATCCTCGGACGGGGCGGAACGGTCGTCGTCGCGGACGCCACGCCCGGCGGCTATCACGAGGTGGCGAAGCTCGACGTGCTCGATCGCACCAGCCGCACCTATCCCAGCTTCGCCGACGGACGGATCTTGGTGCGCAGCACCAGCGACATCGCCGCCGTGACCGTCGAGCACGGCGGAGGAAGCATCGGGGGCGCCGCGCGGTTCCACGAATTCATGCGCCGTGCGCACCTCGTGATCGCCAGCACCTTCCACGACATTCTGGATTGGTCCTGGGACCAGATCCGCCGGCATCTCGGTCCGAAGCGGCAGCACGAGGGGGGACCCACGCGGGTCGCGATCGCCGGCACGGTGGTGCGCGCGACCGCCTCCGGCGCTCCCACCCCCGTCGAGGGCGCACAGGTCTTCCACCAAGAGCAGCCGCGGAGCGCCGTCGCGAGCCAGGCCAACGGCCGCTTCTCGATCTCGAGCTGGCCGGCCGTTCCGAATCCCGTTCGCGCGTACGCGAGGCTCACGTGCAAGGACCGGTCGATCGTCGGGGTTTCTCGCCCCGTCCCGATCACGGGCGACTCGCTCGACGTCGGGCCGATCGTGCTGCGCGGCGAGCCGGGCCAGTTGATCGCGCACGATCCCCTTCACGACCTCGGTCGCAGCGACGTGCGACTCCTCGCGTCCACCGACGTGAACGGAGACTTCGCCGACGACCTGATCGTCGGACTCGACTCGACCGCCGGCGCCACGTTCCGGCTGCTGCTCGCGGACGGCAAAGGCGGCTTCACCGTCGCGCCGAGCTCCATCCACGCCGGCGGATCGCTCGGCGACGATCTCATCGCGCTCACCCCTGGCAGTGACGACGTGAAGGTCGTCCTCGCCTACCCGACCAGGAGCCCGGCCGGATTCACGCTGATGCTCGGCGATGGCAAAGGCACCTTCGACGACACCAAGGCGACGGTCGCCTCGCTCCCCGAGCCCGCCGAGCGCGCGGTCATCGCCGATCTCACCACCGACGACCCGCATTTCCTGATCTCCACCAGGGACGCGGGTGGCCGAGGCCGGCTCTATGCCTGGAGCCCCGACCAGCGCACCGCTCCGCCCACGCTGGTCCGAGGGCCGCTCCCGAGCCCGATCACAGCACTCGGTGCAGGCGACTTGAATGGCGACGCGAAGGACGACGCGCTGATCGCCCTCGCCGACGGAACCTGTGAGCTGCTGGCGGGCGACGGGCACGGCGGCTTCCGCGTCGCGGCGACGCTCGCCTGCGGTCCGGATCCCCGCGAGGTGGTCGTGGGCCACGTCGATTCCGACGACAAGACCGACGCGCTGGTGGTGGGCGGCAGCGCCGGAGCACCGGGCCGCATCACCTGGATCGAATCCAACCAGAGCGGCGGCTTCGACGTCCGCACCATCGACCTCGGCTACCCGCTCGGCAGCGTGGCGCTCGCGCACCTGGTGCCTTTCTTCGACACGGTCGTGGTGACCTCGCCTCCCGGCAACGAGCTGCACTTCCTGGTCAGCACTCAGCCCGACACGCTCGTGGCTGCCGACGCCGTCCCAGGTCTGGCGAGCACGCTGCCCGCCGACGGGCTGGCCACGAGCGGGCCGCCGCGGCGAATCGCCGTCGGCGACTTCGACGGCGACGGCTTCGTCGATCTCGCATTCACCGCCACGGGCGGCGTCGTGGAGACCTACTTCAACCGGGTGGTCCCCGGAAATGCGGACTGCGCCGCCTCGGGGCCGGCTGGGCCGCGGTGAAATTGCGGCTCACCGGCCGAGCGCGACTCCTTCGCGGCGGGGATCGATGCCGGCGGTCCAGCCGCCGGCGGTGCGCATCGCCACGTGCAGGCCGCTATTCTGCTGGCCCACGCTAACGGTGTGTCCACGGGCTTCGAGGGCGGCTCGGAATGCCAGGCGCG
>CAZYWA010000149.1:0-15862 GCA_964650975.1 uncultured bacterium | reverse complement strand
GCCCTGCGATGGCCGAGCAAAGGGCGCCCGATTGGAGCACCGAGAGGTGACGCTGTCAACCGCTCGCCAGGTGAGGCCCGCGCCCTGCAGCAAGCCCGGGCGGGTCATCGGGGAGGAGCACGTTCGCAGCGGCGCGGGTTTGACATGATCCCGGCGGCTGTTACCCTTGGTCGGTTTCCGGCGGAGGCGGTCATGAAGAAAGGCATTCACCCCGAGTACCACGATGTCGTCGTGCGTTGCTCGTGCGGCAACGAGATCACGACGGGTTCCACCAACCCGAAGATCCACGTCGAGATCTGCTCGAACTGCCACCCCTTCTACACCGGCAAAGAGAAGCTGATCGACGCGGCGGGCCGCGTCGATCGCTTCATGAAGAAGTACGCCAAGCGCGCCTGATTCGGCGGCGGCTCGCCCATCTCTTGCCGGGTGCTCGGCACCCGGCCCCATGAGCCAAGCGGTGCAGCTCGACCCCGGTCTCACGGCCCGGCTCGAGAAGGCTCGGGCACGGTTTCAGTCGCTCTCCGAGGAGATGGCGAGCCCGGCGGTGCTCGCCGACCGCGACCGGCTGCGGGCGCTGGGCCAGAGCGCGGCGGAGGTCCGCGAGGCCGCGCGGCTCTACGACCGGCTGCACGAGCTCGAGCGCGAGCTCGACGCCCACCGGGAGCTGGCCGAGAGCCAAGCCGAGGACCCCGAGCTCCGCGCGCTGGCGCGGGAAGAGGCCGCCAGCGCCGAGCAACAGATCGCGGCTCTGGCGAAGCAGGCTCGGACGCTGCTCGCGCCTCGTGATCCGTTCGACGACCGCACCGCCTTCGTCGAGGTGCGAGCGGGCACCGGCGGGGAGGAGGCGTCGCTCTTCGCCAGTCAGGTGCTGCGCATGTACATGCGCTGGGCGGAATCGCTCGGCTACAAGGTCGAGATGCTGGAGGTCCGCCGCAGCGAATCGGGCGGCATGAAAGAGGGCATCGTCCGGGTGGCGGGCAAGGGAGCGTTCGGCCGCTTTCGCCGCGAGAGCGGCGTCCACCGGGTGCAGCGGGTGCCCGTGACGGAAGCGCAGGGGCGCATCCACACGTCGACCGTCACGGTCGCGGTGCTGCCCGAGCCCGAGGAGGTCGAGGTCGACCTGCGCGACGAGGAGCTCGAGATCACCACGTGCCGCTCGTCCGGCCCCGGCGGCCAGAACGTCAACAAAACCGACAGCGCGGTGCGGATCGTCCACATCCCCACCGGCCTCGTCGTCACGTGCCAGGACGAGCAGTCGCAGCACAAGAACAGGGCGCGCGCGAAGTCGATCCTCAAGGCGCGGCTGCTCGAGCGCGAGCGCGAGACCAAGGCCCGCCAGAGGGCCGCGGAGCGCAAGAGCCAGGTCGGCACCGGTGACCGCAGCGAGCGGATCCGCACCTACAACTTCCCGCAAGGAAGGGTGACCGATCATCGCATCGGTCTCACGCTGCACCAGATCGACCGGATCCTGGAAGGCGAGATCGGTCCGATCTACGAGGCGCTCGTGGAAGCCGAGGAAGCTTCGTGACGGCGCGCGCGCCCGGAGCAGCGACCTGCGCGACGCAGCTCGACGCCGCGGCGCGAACGCTGCGCGAGGCGAGCATCCTCGGCGCGGCGCGCGAGGCGGCCACACTCCTCGCGCACGTCACGGGACTGGCGCCGCTCGAGCTCGCGCTCGACCGGTCGTCGCCGATCGACGCGACGGCCGCCGAGCGCTTCCAGTCTCTGGTCGCCCGCCGCGCTTCCCGGGTGCCGCTACAGCACCTCGTGGGGCGCCTGGGTTTTCACGAGATCGAGCTCGACGTCGGACCCGAGGCGCTCATCCCACGGCCAGAGACCGAGCTGCTCGTCGAAGCGGTGCTCGACTGGGCGCGATCGCACCAGCACCGGTCACCACGGGTGCTCGACCTGGGCACGGGGACGGCCGCGATCGCCGCCGCGATCGCGGCGGCGCTGCCGGAGTCGAAGGTGGTGGCCGTGGACTCGAGCCAAGCGGCGCTCGCTCTGGCCGCGCGCAACGTCCGGAAGCTCGGCCTTCTGGATCGAGTGTCGCTGGTCGCCGGACACTGGCTCGACCCGCTCGCGGCGGCCGCTCGCTTCGACGTCCTGGTGGCGAACCCGCCTTATCTCCGCAGCGACGAGATCGGGGCGTGCGAGCCGGAGGTCCGCGACCACGATCCGCGTGCCGCGCTCGACGGCGGCCTCGATGGGCTCGATGCGTACCGCGCGATCTGCGCGGCGCTGGGCTCGCTCGCGACGCGGCCATCCCTGGTCGCATTCGAGGTCGCGGCGCTGCGGCCGGACCCCGTCGTGGCGCTGCTCCTCGACGCGGGCTTCCCGCGGGCGCGCGTTTCCATGGACTTGGATCGGCATCCGCGCCTGGTGCTCGCCGAAGGCTGAGAGCCCTCATGGACAAGCTCTTGATCGAGGGCGGTGCACGCCTGAGCGGAGAAGTCGAGGTCGCAGGCGCCAAGAACAGTGCCCTGCCCGTGCTGGCCGCGTGCCTGCTCACCCGCGAGCCGTGCCGGATCCACAACGTCCCCGACGTCCGCGACCTCCAGACCATGCGCAAGCTGCTGGATCTGGTGGGCGCGAAAACCAGCAAGCAAGGCGAGGCACTCGAGATCGAGGCCCGCGAGATCGCGGAGCCCGTGGCGCCCTACGACCTGGTGCGCACCATGCGCGCGTCGGCGATCGTCCTGGGGCCGCTCTTGGCGCGAACCGGGCGCGCCAAGGTGTCGCTCCCGGGAGGGTGCGCGATCGGCGCGCGGCCGATCAATCTGCACCTCGAAGGCCTCGCCAAGATGGGTGCCAAGCTCGAGCTCGAGGCGGGCTACGTCCATGCCGAGGCCGAGCGGCTCACCGGCGCCACCATCGAGTGGTCCCGGCCGTCGGTGACCGGCACCGAGAATCTGATGATGGCGGCGGTGCTCGCGCGCGGCACCACGCGGATCAAGGGAGCGGCGCTCGAGCCCGAGGTGGTCGACCTGGCCCGGATGCTGCGGCGCATGGGAGCGCACGTCGAGGGCGCCGGGACTCCCGAGATCCGCATCGAGGGTGTCGACCGGCTGCACGGCGTCGAGCACCGGATCATGCCCGACCGGATCGAGGCCGGGACCTTGCTGGTCGCCGCAGCGATCACCGGCGGCGATGTGCTGGTCCGGGGAGCACACTCCGAGGACCTCGAAGCGGTGCTCGCGAAGCTGAGCCAGAGCGGCGCCGCGATCACTCGCCTCGACGACGGAATCCGCCTGCGGATGGATGGCGCGCCTCGACCGGTCGACGTGACCACCCTCCCCTTCCCGGGCTTTCCCACCGACATGCAGGCGCAGCTCACCAGCCTGGTGTGCCTGGCGCCCGGAACCAGCGCCGTGACCGAGACCATTTTCGAGAGCCGCTTCATGCACGTGTCCGAGCTCGAGCGCATGGGAGCGAGCATCGACGTCCAGGGCTCGACCGCCTTCGTGTCCGGCGTCGAGCGCCTGACCGGTGCTCCGGTGATGGCGACCGATCTGCGGGCGTCCGCCGCACTGGCCCTCGCCGCGCTGGCCGCGAACGGAGTCACGGAAATCCGCCGCGTCTATCACCTCGATCGCGGATACGCGGCGCTCGACCAGAAGCTGATCCGGCTGGGCGCCCGCATCCGTCGCGTCGCCGAGTGACGGGAAGAGAACCCGCGGGGTTTCGAGGCTCACCGCGAACGGTTAGCTTTGCGACCCCTCAAGGATCCCCCCAGCCCATGAGTCGGCGCCGTGGAACCGTGGCCTTGGTGTGCGCGCTGCTGCTCAGCGTCGGTGGCGCGGCCTGGCTGCATGGCGCGCTGATGGCGCACGATCCGAGCTATCGGCCAACTCCCAACGACGCGCTCTACTTGCCCAAGGCGGAGCTCTTTCAGGCCACGACCTTCGGCTTCCGGCAGCTCGCCGCCGATCTGCTGTGGTTCAAGCTGGTGCAGACGGTCGGTGACGTACGCGCGCGCAAGTCTGGATTTCGGTTCATCTACCAGTACGCGGACATCGTCACCGACGTCGACCCTCGCTACGCCGCGCCTTATCTCGCCGCGAGCTTCTGGCTGGTGGGCTGGGAGCAGATCCGCGACGCCAACGCGTTGCTCGAGAAAGGGCGCAAGCGCTTTCCCGACAGCTACAAGTTCCCTTACTACATCGGCCTCAATTACTTCTTGTGGCTCCATGACCGGGTCAAGGCGATCGAGTACTTCGGCGAGGCGGCGCGGTTGCACCAGGGATCCGGCGCGTGGACCAGCTCGGTCAGGCGCGCGATCGACCGCCCCAACGATCCGGAAGCCGCGTTCGACCTGTTCATGAACTTCTACACGGACGCCGACAGCGGCCGCGAGAAGCAGGCGATGGCCCCGCTGGTGGTGCACGGCCTCTTCTATCAGCTGGCGATGCAAGTGAACCAAGCGAGCAAGCAGTTCCACGATTCCCGCGGTGTGCCCCCCAAGACGCTCGACGAGCTGGTGCGGGGCGGTCTGCTGCGCGCCGTCCCCAGCGATCCGTACGGTGGGCAGCTCTACTTCGACGACGCCGGGGACATCCATTCGACGGTGCGCCCCAGGTACTGGTGGGAGTCGAGCTCGCCCGCATCGAGTCCGGCGGCGGCGACCGCGGCCAGCGAGCAGCCACGATGAGCGCGGCGTCCGAGGAGCCGGTGCTGTTGCTCGACGACGTGCGCAAGAGCTATCGCACCCCGTTCGGCCTCGGCCGCATCGAGGTGCTGCGTGGCGTGAACCTGGTCGTGGGTCGCGGCGAGACGGTCGGATTCTTGGGCCCCAACGGCGCCGGCAAGACCACGACGCTCAAGATCATCATGGGCCTCGCGCGACCCGACGGCGGGACCGTGCGAGTCCTCGGCCGGCCCCCGAGCGACCGGAACGCGCGCCACGGTGTCGGCTTCCTGCCGGAGCAGCCGTATTTCTACGACTACCTGACTCCCCGCGAGATCCTGGAGCTGGCCGCCGCCCTCTTCGCTCTGCCCTCCGCCGTGGCGCGAAAGCGAGTGGCCGACGGTCTCGAGCTCCTGGGGTTGAGCCGAGTTCGCGACACCCCACTGCGGAAGCTGTCGAAGGGCTGGCTACAACGGGTGGGCCTGGCTCAGGCGTTGATCGGCGCTCCGGAGCTCGTGGTCCTCGACGAGCCCATGAGCGGGCTCGACCCGGTGGGCCGGCGCGAGGTGCGCGAGCTGATCGCATCGCTCAAGAACCAGGGAACGAGCGTGCTCCTGAGCTCGCACATCCTGTCGGACGCGGAGCTGCTCTGCGACCGGGTCGCGGTCGTGGTCGGCGGCCAGATTCGCTACCAGGGCCCGCTGGCCCGCTTCGGCGCCGGCGAGGCCGCCTTCGTCGATCTCGTCATCGACGGCCTCGATTCGCAGCGGGCCGTGCCGCCAGGCCTCGAGCCGCTCTCGGTCGAGATGCGCGCGGGGCTCTGCTGCGTGCGCGTCAAGTCCCAGAGCGAGGCCGACTCGTTGCTCCGTCACTGCCTGGAGCAAGCCGGCCGGGTGGTGTCGGTGACGCCCAACCGGGTGGGGCTCGAGGAGATCTTCGCGCAGGCGCTGCAAGGCGGGAGCGCGGGAGCCCCATGAGACAAGTGCTGGCGATCGCCAAGAACACGTTCCGCGAAGCGATCCGCGACCGGATCTTCCACTCGCTGTTCGCGTTCGCCGTGGTGGTGGTGCTGAGCTCGCTCTTGCTCGGCTACGTGACCGTCGGCGAGCGCGCGCGGTTGGTGATGAACGTGGGGCTCGCGTCGATCCAGCTCTTCGGCGTGCTGATCGCGATCGCGGTCGGCACCGGGCTGGTCTACAAGGAGATGGCGAAGCGCACGATCTTCACCCTGCTCTCGAAGCCGGTCGCCCGATACCAGTTCCTGCTCGGCAAGTACCTGGGGCTCGGCGCCGTGCTCACGGTTCAGCTGGTGGGCATGACCGCGGTGTTCCACGCCGTTTTCCTGCCCTCCGGCGGCTGGGTCTCGGTCATCACGTTCCAGGCGATCCTGCTGATGCTGGTCGAGCTCATGGTGATCACCGCGGTGGTGCTGCTCTTCTCGACGCTCGCGAGCCCGTTCACGGGCGGGCTCCTGAGCCTGCTCTTCTTCCTGATCGGTCATTCGATCGGCGAGCTGCAGAAGTACTCGGACCTCTACGGCAAGCACACCACGAGCGCGCTCTGGAAGCTGGGATTCGCGCTCTTCCCCGATCTCGAGCGCTTCAACTTCAAGGAGAACGCGCTCTACTCGATACCGGTCCCCTGGACCCACGTGGCCGAGGCTTGCCTCTACGGCACGCTGCTCAGCGCCGCGTTCGTGATCGCCGCCACGCTGGTGTTCGAGCGGCGCGAGTTCGCGTGAATCCCGGAGTCACACGTGAAATGGCTGCACACGACGAACGCGCGTTTCGAGCAGGAGCTGGCGAAGCTCGAGCATCGCATCGCCAGCACCAGCGCCGAGCGCGAGCCCGCGGTGCGCGAGATCCTGGGCGAAGTCGAGCGGCGCGGTGACCGGGCGCTCGCGTCCCTGACACGCCGGCTCGACGGCTTCGCGCTCCCGGGCGGCGACCCGTGGCTGCCGGCCTCCGCGTTTCGCGTGGCGCGGAGCGCGGTCGGACGCCAAGCCGTGAAGGATCTCGAGACCGCATGCCAGCGGATCGAGCGCTTCCACGCGCGCGGCAAGCCTCGCGGCTTCCGGATGACCTCCGGGGCCGGAGTGCGGCTCGCGCAACGCGTGCACCCTCTGGCGCGGGTCGGTGTGTACGTTCCGGGCGGGCGTGGCGCGTATCCCTCCACGGTGCTCATGAACTCGGTCCCCGCGCGGGTCGCGGGAGTCGAGGACCTGTTGCTGGCGACTCCGCCGTCGCCACGGGGGGACCCGGCGCTGCGCGGCATCGATCCACACGTCATCGTCGCCGCGGAGATCGCGGGCGTGACCCGGATCCTGAGTGTCGGCGGTGCCCAGGCCGTGGCTGCTCTGGCGCTCGGGACCGGTCGCGTTCCGCGCGTCGACAAGATCGTGGGGCCGGGAAACGCCTGGGTCGCCACTGCCAAGCGTCTGGTCTACGGCCTCGTCGACATCGACTCGTTCGCCGGCCCCAGCGAGGTGCTGGTGATCGCCGATGGCTCGGTTCCCGCAGCCTGGACGGCCGCCGACCTGCTGAGCCAGGCCGAGCACGACCCCGACGCGGTGGTGTTCCTGCTCGCGACCGGCGAGCGAGTGGCGCGCGCGGTGGCGGACGAGCTGGCGTGCCAGGTGAAAACGCTGCCCACGCGCGCCGTCGCCGAGGAGTCGCTGCGCCGCGGCGGCACGATCGTGGTCACCCGATCGCTCGCGGAGGCGATCCGCATCGCGAACCGCTTGGCGCCCGAGCATCTGGAGGTCCACACGCGCGCGGCGGCCGCCACTGCGGAGCGACTCACCACGGCGGGCGCGGTCTTCGTCGGCGGGCACACCCCGGAGGCGGTCGGCGACTATCTGGCAGGCCCCAACCACGTGCTGCCGACCGGCGGCACCGCGCGGTTCTTCTCGCCGCTTTCGGTCGAGGACTTCATGCGCCGGTCGAACACCCTGGAGTTCTCCTCCAAGGCGCTCGCGCGGCTCGGGCCGCCCGCGGCGCGGCTGGCCCGCATCGAGAGATTCGAGGCGCACGCGCGTTCGGTCACGATCCGGACCGGCGAGGCGCCGCGATGAGCGGCACTCGAAACGTTCCGACGGGGGCGATCCGCGAGTCGATCCGAGGGCTGGTCGCCTACCCGATCGAGCACGAGCGCGTCACGGTGAAGCTCGACGCGAACGAGCTGGGACTCGAGCTGCCCTCCGCCATCGTCGCGGCGTTCGCCGAGGCCGCAGCGCGCATCGATCTGCGTCGCTACCCGGAGGGCCATGCCGATCGGCTGGTGGCCGCGGTGGCGGAGCGCTGGGGAGTGCCGCCCGAGTCGGTGCTGGTCGGCAACGGCTCGAACGAGATGATCGCGCTCTTGTTCGCGGCGTTCGCGGGGCCGCCGAGCTCGAAGGCGGCGCCGGTCGCGGTGCTCCCTTCGCCGAGCTTCGGTGTCTATCCGATCCAGGCCAAGAGCCACGGCTTCGAGGTGCGTGAGGTGCCGCTCGGCGCCGGCTTCGCTCTCGACGCCGATGCGCTGCTCGCGACCGCGCGCGAGACCGATGCCCGGCTGATCATGCTCGCGACCCCCAACAACCCCACGGGAAACGCGTTCGAGCGCGGCGCCGTCGAGCGCATTCTGGAGGAGTTCGACGGACCGGTCGTCATCGACGAGGCCTATCAGCCCTTTGCTCGCGACCACTGGCTCGGTTGCTGGAGCCGATGGCCGAATGCGGTGGTGCTCCGAACCCTGAGCAAGGTCGGGCTCGCCGCACTACGGATCGGCTTCCTGTTCGCGGATCCGCGGTTGACGGGGGAGCTCCGCAAGGCCAAGCTCCCGTTCAATCTCAACGCCGTGAGTGCCGCGGTCGGCGAGGCCGCGATTCGATGCTGGCCGGAGCTCGAAGCGGTGGCCGCCGAGGTGGTTCGCGAGCGGCAGCGGCTGGCGCAGAGGCTGGGCGGCGTGCCCGGCGTGGAAGTCTTTCCGTCGGAGGCGAATTTCGTGCTGGTGCGCGTTCCGGGAAACGCCGATTCCGTGCAGCACCAGCTCCTCGAGCGAGGCATCTCGGTGCGGAACTTCAGCCGCAAGCCGGCGCTGGCGGGCTGCCTGCGCATCACGATCGGCAAGCCCGCGGAGAACGACGCACTGGTGGCGAGCCTCTCCGACGTGCTGCGCTCGTGAGCCCGAGAAACCGAGATTCACGATGAGCCGGAGCGGACGAGTCGAGCGCGCCACCAAGGAGACCGATGTCGCGGTCCAGGTCGATCTGGATGGCCAGGGTGCCTACCAGCTCGCCACCGGCATCCCGTTCTTCGATCACATGCTGAGCCACATCGCGAAGCAGGGGTTGCTGACGCTCGAGGTTCGGGCCCGCGGCGACCTCGAGGTCGACTTCCACCACACCGTCGAGGACGTGGGACTGGCCTTCGGCGAAGCGGTCGCGAAGGCGCTCGGCGACAAGGTGGGCATCCGCCGCTACGGCAGCGCCTCGCTGCCCATGGAGGAAGCACTGGCGGAGGTCTCGGTGGACCTGAGCGGCCGGCCGTTCTTCGTCTACCAGGTCGACATTGCCCCCGAGAAAGTGGGCGTCTTCGACGTGTCGCTGGCGAAGGAGTTCCTGCGCTCGTTCGCCAACCGATGCGGCATGAACCTGCACGTGAACGTGCCCTACGGGCAGGATCCGCACCACGTGCTGGAAGCGATCTTCAAGGGCTTCGGGCTGGCGCTCGGTCAGGCCGTGACGATCGACCCGCGCCGCCACGACGTGCCGAGCACCAAGGGCACGCTGTGAGACCGCTCGGTTTTCACCACCATCCCGCCCGGCCGCATCCGCGCTGAAGCTCCTGGCTCGCGCGGACCGCAACCAGCGGCCGCCCGGCTCCCGAGCGCACTCCCATGAATCCCATCGTCGTCGTCGACTACGGAAGCGGCAATCTGCGCAGCGTCGCCAAGGCGATCGAGCGCGCGGGCGGAAGCGTGAGCGTGAGCTCCGATCCGGCCTCGCTCGACGGGGCGCGCGGCGTCGTGCTGCCTGGCGTGGGCGCCTTTCGCGCGGCCATGGAGAACCTCGACGCCGGTGGGTGGACGCAGCCGCTGCGCGCCTACCTGGCGGCGGATCGCCCGTTCCTCGGGATCTGTCTTGGATTGCAGCTCTTGTTCGAGGAGAGCGAGGAGTTCGGCGTGACCCGCGGCCTCGGCGTGTTCCCGGGCAAGGTCCGCGCGTTTCCTCCGCCCCGGAGCGCCGGACCTGGCGCGGAGCGCGCCAAGGTCCCGCACATGGGATGGAACCAGCTCCAGGCCGGGCGCGCGAGCCGGGTGCGGGACGCGATCGGCGACCAAGCCTGGGCGTATTTCGTGCACTCGTTCTACGTCGATTGCGCCGATCCCGAGATCATCGCGACCACCACCCGCCACGGAGACGTGACCTTCACCTCGTCGATCGCGCGCGGATCCCTGATCGCGAGCCAGTTTCACCCCGAGAAGAGCCAGCGCGTCGGGCTCGACCTGTTGGCCTCCTTCGTGAGCCTGGTCCGATGAGCCTCGAGCTGCTTCCCGCGATCGACCTGCGGCGCGGCCGCTGCGTTCGCCTGCTGCGCGGCGATCCCAACGCCGAGACCGTCTACTTCGACGACCCGGTCGAGCCCGCGCGGCGCTTCGAGGCGGCCGGCGCGCGCCGCCTCCACGTGGTCGATCTGGACGGCGCCTTCGAGGGCGGCGAGCGAAACGGCGCGGCGATCCGCGCGATTCTCGGCGCCACCGCCCTCCGGGTCGAGATCGGCGGCGGACTGCGCTCGCTCGACGCGGTCCGCCGGGTGCTCGATCTGGGCGCCGACCGCGCGATCATCGGCACGGCCGCGATCGAAGACCCCGAGTTCCTCGCGAACGCGTGCCGCGAGTGGCCCGGCCGGGTCTGGGTGGGAATCGACGCCCGCGAAGGCCGAGTCGCGGTGAAGGGCTGGACCGAGCAAACCAAGGTCAGCGCCCGCGAGCTCGCCGAACGCTGCGCGGCCATGGGTGCCGCGGGGATCGTCTACACCGACATCCATCGCGACGGAGCGCTCGAAGGGCCCAACGTCGAGGAGACCGGGCGGATCGCGGACGGCCTGGGTATCCCGGTGATCGCCTCCGGTGGCGTGCACCGCCTCGCCGACCTCCTGTCGCTGCGTCCACTCGAGCGCCGGGGCGTCGTGGGCGTGATCAGCGGCCGCGCCATCTACGAGGGCACGCTCGACGTCGCCGCCGCGATGCGCGTTCTGGCCTCGGGCACCAGCCCAGCCGAGGGCGCGGCGTGAGCGTCGCCAAACGCATCATCCCGTGCCTCGACGTGCGCAACGGCCGCGTCGTGAAGGGCGTCAACTTCGTGGGCCTGCGCGACGCGGGCGATCCGGTCGAAGCGGCCGCGGCCTACGATGCGCAAGGAGCCGACGAGCTGGTGTTCCTCGACATCACCGCGTCGCACGAGCAGCGCGGCATCCTGGAGGACGTGGTGCGCCGCACCGCCGAGCAGGTCTTCATGCCGCTCACGGTGGGCGGTGGGATCCGCGAGACGGCCGACGTGCGCCGCATGCTCAAGGCCGGCGCCGACAAGGTGAGCATCAACACCGCCGCGGTGCAGAATCCTCGGGTGGTCCGCGATGCGGCGGAGCGATTCGGCAGCCAGTGCGTGGTGGTGGCCGTCGACGCCAAGCGCGGCGCCGCGGGGTGGGAAGTCTTCACGCACGGCGGCCGCACGCCCACCGGACGCGACGTGCTCGCGTGGTGCCAGGAAGTCGAGGCGCTGGGCGCCGGCGAGATCCTGCTCACCAGCATGGACCGCGACGGCACCCAGGCCGGCTACGACCTCGAGCTCACCCGGGCCGTGTCGGACGCGCTCGCCATCCCGGTGATCGCCTCGGGCGGCGTGGGCACTCTCCCGCACCTCTGGGAGGGCCTCGCCGAGGGCGGCGCCGACGCGGTCCTCGCGGCATCGATCTTCCATTTCGGCACCCACACGGTGGGCGAGGCGAAGCAGTTCCTGGCGTCGCGTGGCGTGGCCGTGCGTCCCGCAGTCGTGGCGTGAGCGCCGCATTCGAGGAGAGAGAGCATGTCCATCGTGGATCGCGTGAAGTTCGACCACCGGGGCCTCGCGGTCGCCATCGCTCAGGATGCGGCGAACGGCGAGGTGCTGATGGTCGCGTTCATGAACCGCACCGCGCTCGAAAAGACCCTGGAAACAGGCCTGGTGCACTACTACAGCCGCTCCCGCGACAAGCTCTGGCGGAAAGGCGAGGAGTCCGGACACGTGCAGCAGGTCCGCGAGCTGCGCCTCGACTGCGACGGCGACGCGATCCTGGTGTCGATCGACCAGAAAGGGGTTGCGTGCCACGAGGGCTACCGCTCGTGCTTCTTCCGTCACTGGGACGGCGAGGCGTGGACGGTGGATCGCGAGCGAGCGCTCGATCCGGCCCAGGTGTACGCGCCGAAGGCGCCATCCACGTGACCGCGCGGGTCCGGCTCAGATGCCGGTTGCCATGGACGTTTCCACTGCTATATTGCGCGGTTAACCGCGATGTGGCGCGAGCGTGAGTGGTATGCGCGAGGCGGCCATTCGACCCTTCCCCAGTCGTTCGATCATCGGCGCGAGAAGCGCGTGTGCCCGCTCGGGGCACACTTAGGAGAATCAGGAATGCCCGGCACCAAAGTCCGCGATGGAGAACCCTTCGAGGCCGCACTCAAGCGGTTCAAGAAACAGTGCGAAAAGGCCGGGATCCTGTCGGAGCTCAAGAAGCGCGAGCACTTCGAGAAGCCGAGCGTGCGCCGCAAGAAGAAGGCGATCGCGGCGCGCAAGCGCGCGCTCAAGAAGCTCAAGAAGGAAGGGCTTCTCTGAACCACCAGGCATGACGCAGCCCCGCACCGCCCCAGCTCGCGCGTTCCGGTGTCGCGCTCGCGAACCCGAGCGACCAGGCCCTGCCCGCGCTTCACGCACCGCGTCATCCGGATCGCGGCACCGCGCCGCCTGGATCCGCCCACTCGCGGATCGAAGGGCGCCACCGATCCAAACCGGTGGCGCGCTTCCGAGCCAATCGCACCCAGTGACGGCCCGCCTCCCCGGAGGCGGGCCGCGGTTTCTCCGCGCCCGGGCGATCGGGCTTTCTGCTGGTAGGTTGCACACGCCGAGGACGCACCGTTGACCTTCGATCCGATCGTCGAGGAGGTACGCGCCCGCGTGAACCTCGTCGAGCTGATCGCCGGCCACACCGATCTCAAGCAAGCCGGCCGCACCTGGAAGGGGCTTTGCCCGTTCCACAAGGAGCGGAGCCCTTCGTTCACGGTCGATCCGGCGAAGGGCTTCTACCACTGCTTCGGCTGCGGTGCCGGCGGCGATGCGTTCAAGTTCGCCATGGAGATCCACGGCCTGTCGTTCCCCGAAGCGCTCGAGACGCTGGCGCGACGCGTGGGAGTCGAGCTGCCCGAGCGGCGCGGCAACACGCCGCGCGATCGCAGCCGCCGTCGCATCCTGCTCGACGTGACTCGCGCCGCGGCACTCTTCTTCCGCCGGGCGCTCAAGGAGGATCCTCGCGCCGAGCGCGCCCGCGAGTACCTGACCGGGCGTGGCTTCTCGCTCACCGAGGCGCTGGGCTACGGGCTGGGCTACGCGCCCGACGACTGGGAATCGCTGGCCCGCCATCTCACCAAGGAAGGCCTCGACCTCGACGCCGCGCGCACCACCGGGCTCATCGCCGAGCGCAGCCGTGGCGGCGGCCACTACGACCGCTTCCGCGACCGGCTGATGTTCACCATCCTCGACGCCGAGGGGACCGCCATCGGCTTCGGTGCCCGCGCCCTCGGCGACGTCGAGGGTCCCAAGTACATCAACTCGAGCGACTCGGAGATCTTCCACAAGGGACGCGGCGTCTACGGCCTTTCGTGGGCGCTCAAGACCATCCGCGAGCAGGGCCGCGCCGTGGTGGTCGAGGGCTACTTCGACGTCCTCTCCCTCCACCAGCACGGATTCACCCAGGCCGTCGCGACGCTCGGCACCGCGCTGACGCCCGATCACGCCTATCAGCTCAAGCGTTACGCTCCCGAAGTGGTGCTGCTCTTCGACGGCGACGATGCGGGACGGAAGGCGGCGTGGCGCGCCCTTCCCCATTTCCTGGCCGCCGACGTCCGTCCTCGCGCCGCGTTCCTCCCCAGCGGCGAAGACCCCGACACCCTGGTCCAGAAGCAAGGCGCACCCGCGCTCCAGGCGCTCCTCGACGCGGCACCGCCGCTGCTCGAGCACGTCATCGCGTCCAGAGCACGAACCGCCGGCGCCGATCCACGCGCGCGCGGCCAGGCGATGCGCGATCTGGCGCCGCTCCTCACGGCGCTGCCCGATCCAGTGGAGCAAGACGCCACGGTGGCGCTCGCCGCGCGCAGCTTCCAGGTGAGCGAAGATTCGGTTCGGAAGATGCTCGCCGCGCGGCCGGAAACGACTCGGGCTCCTGAATCTGTCGCGGCAGTGCCCGAGCCGAGCATCGCCATGCCTCCCGCCGAGGAAGCGCTGGTCCGGGTCCTGGTCCAGCAGCCCGGCCTCGCCGAGTTGCTGGTGGGAACCGAACTCGACCGCTCGATGCGCGCGCCCATCGCGGCGCGCTTCGTTCGTGCGGCGGCTCAAGACCCAGCGGCCGGCACCAACCGCTGGCTGGCCGACATCGACGACCCGGCGCTGCTGCGGCTCGTGACGGGTTCCGCGGTCGACGCGACGGGCGCGCCCGAACAGGGCACCCGGGTCGTGACCGACTGTATCCGCCGCATCCAGCGCGACCGGCTACGCGACGAGGTCGAGGCGCTCGCTCGGGAGATCTCGCAGCGCGAGTCACGCGGCGAGATCTCCGAGCTGGGCCGGCTGCAACAGCTCAAGATCGAGAAGAACCGTCTCATGCTCGCGCTGGGGACGGCGCGAGCGGGATGAAGGACACCGGGATGGGACCGCAGGGAGCCGCGCGACCGGGCTCTCGCGCACGAGGGGATCGATGACGGCAGGCAGCCAGCTCAACGACGTGAAGAAGAAGCTCATCGAGATGGGCCGTGAGAAGGGCTACCTCACCTACGACGAGGTGAACGACATCCTTCCCTCGGACGTGGTGTCGAGCGAGCAGCTCGACGACGTCATGTCGATGTTCGGCGAGATGGACATCGACGTCGTCGACCACCCCGCTTCCGACGGCACCCCTCGCCGCAAGGAGGATGCGTCCTTTCGCGAGGAGGAAGAGGAGGAGGAGGTCGACGACGACCTGGGGCGCACCAACGACCCGGTGCGCATGTACCTGCGCGAGATGGGCACCGTGAGCCTGCTCACCCGCGAGGGCGAGGTGGAGATCGCCAAGCGCATCGAGCGCGGGCTGATCGAGGTGCGCCAGTCGGCTCTCGGTTCGCCGGTGGCCATGAAGTACATGCTCGACCTGCGCGAGCGGCTGATCCGCGGCGACATCAGCACCCGTGAGATCGTCGACGACGAAGAAGAGGTGCCCGAGGAGGAAGAGACCGAGGAGCACCGCGCCGAGATCGACAGCGGACTGCGCGACGAGCTGATCCAGGATCTGACCCGGATCCGCCGCCACATCCTGGACGTTCGCAAGGCCGACCAGGAGGCGCGGAAGCCCGGCGGCTCGGCCGCCAACCGCAAGAAAGCCAAGGAAAAGCTGCGCCTCAAGCACGAGCGTGTGAGCGACGCCATCCTCGGGCTGCGCTTCAGCAACAAGCAGATCGACGCGATCGTGAGCCGCATCAAGGGTCTGGTGCAGCAGGTCGAGCGCGCCGAAGCCGAGATCGCGCGCATCGAGGCGCGCACCCACCTGAGCGGCGCCGGCCTGCGCAAGGCCTTCGCCGATCTCAAGCGCGGCAAGGTGGGAGAGCGTCAGGCCGAGAAGGCCTCCGGGATGCGCGCGGAACAGCTCCGGGACCTCGAGCCGCGGATCAAGGAGGCCGTTCGACTGGTCCGCGAGGCCGAGACCGAAGCGGAGCTGCCGGCCGCCGAGATCAAACGCATCTTCCGGGCCATCCAGAACGGCGAGCTCAAGGCCAAGATGGCCAAGAGCGAGCTGATCGAGGGCAATCTGCGGCTGGTGGTGAGCATCGCCAAGAAGTACTCGAACCGCGGCCTGCAGTTCCTCGACCTGATCCAGGAAGGGAACATCGGCCTCATGAAGGCGGTCGACAAGTTCGAATACCAGCGCGGGTACAAGTTCTCCACCTACGCGACCTGGTGGATCCGCCAGGCGATCACCC
>CAZYWA010000148.1:0-15893 GCA_964650975.1 uncultured bacterium | reverse complement strand
TCGCGTGTCCCCCGGCACCACCGGTCGCATGTCCCCCAGCGCCGCCGCTCGCATGTCCCCCGGCGCCGCCGCTCGCATGTCCCCCAGCGCCACCGCTCGCGTGTCCCCCAGCGCCACCGCTTGCGCTCCCACCGGAGCCGGCGGTTGCGCCGCCGCTCGCGCCGCCACCCCCGTCCGTGGCGCTCGATCCGGATCCGCAACCTAGGGCGAGCCCAGCCACCAAAGCCAAGGCCAGCCTGGGACAGGCGAAAAGGACGGATCTGTTCATGCCACGGCAACAAGCAATTCTGGGACCACGACGTCTGGGACCCCCAAGACCGCTCGATTCTTGAAACGGCTTTTCCCCAACCTCAGAAACCTGACGGCTCCCATGGCAAATCGCCGCCCGAGCCACCGCACGTTTGTGCGAGACGCGAATGCCGACGAGCGACCAATACGGCTGGTTCGGCTCCAATGGATGGTTACTTTTTCCGGCGTCAGCGCCGCGAGACCGACAGACCGGCAAACGACTGTCCGACCGGCATCAGCTCGATCGCGTTGACGTTGACATGGGGGGGCAAGGTCGCCACCCAGTAAACCGTCTCGGCCACGTCCTCCGCGGTGAGCGGCTCGACTCCCTCGTAAACTTTCGCCGCGCGGCCGTCGTCGCCGTGAAAGCGAACGTTCGAAAACTCGGTACCACCCGCCATGCCCGGGTCGACGACGGTGACCCGAACCCGGGTGCCCGCCAGATCGGCGCGCAGGTTGAGCGAGAGGTGGTGAACGAAGGCCTTGCTCGCCCCGTAGACGTTCGAGCCAGGATAGGGCCAGCTCGCCGCCGTCGAGCCAATGTTGACGATGTGCCCGCGATCGCGCGCGACCATCCCTGGCAGCACGGCGCGGGTCATGGCCAGCAGTCCCTTTATGTTGGTGTCTACCATCTGGTTCCAGTCGTCGAGCGAAGCGCGCTGGGCGGGCTCGAGCCCCAGCGCCAGCCCGGCGTTGTTGACCAACAGATCGACGGCCGCCAGCTCCGCGGGCAGCGCAGCGATCGCCGCTTCGATGGCGGTCTGATCCCGGATGTCGAGGGGAAGCGCCAACGCGACGGCCCCCGCCAGCTCGGCGCGCAGCGCCTCCAGGCGGTCGTGGCGGCGGCCGGTGGCGATGAGGCGGTGGCCTTCCCGCGCGAACCTTCGGCAAATCGCGGCGCCGAATCCGGAGGTCGCTCCGGTCACGAGGACGAGCATGGGTGGACCCATTGTATTCGCGGCGTCGCGCTTCGGGCGGTGGAAACTGTCTCTCGACGGCAGGGTGGCGGGCGCGCTATCTCTTGCCAGCGCGGCAGCCGCGGCGCGCCTCCCCGACCATGCCGCCCATCATCTCCATCAACGGCCTCACCAAGACCTACCCGTCTGGGTTGGCCGCGCTCAAGAGGGTCGACCTCGAGATCGGCAGGGGCGAGATCTTCGCGCTCTTGGGTCCGAACGGCGCCGGTAAGACCACGCTCATCAACATCGTGTGCGGGATCGTGACGCCCTCCGGGGGCACGGTCCTCGCCGACGGACATGACATCGTCCGCGACTACCGCGTCGCCCGATTCAAGATCGGCCTCGTGCCCCAGGAGCTGACCACCGACGCCTTCGAATCGGTGTGGGCCACCGTGACCTTCAGCCGCGGGTTGTTCCGGCGAGCCCCCAATCCCGCCTACGTCGAGCAGGTGCTGCGCGACCTCTCTTTGTGGGACAAGCGCAAAAACAAGATCATGACCCTGTCCGGTGGCATGAAGCGTCGGGTGATGATCGCCAAGGCGCTGGCCCACGAGCCCGAGATCCTGTTTCTCGACGAGCCAACCGCCGGCGTCGATGTCGAGCTGCGGCGCGAGATGTGGGCGCTGGTCCGGAGGCTGCGCGCGAACGGCGTCACGATCATCCTCACCACCCACTACATCGACGAGGCCGAGGAGATGGCCGACCGGATCGGCGTCATCAGCCACGGCAAGCTGATCGTCGTCGAGGAGAAGTCGAAGCTGATGCGGAAGCTGGGCAAGAAGCAGCTGACGCTTCACCTGCAGGAACCGCTGTCCGCGATCCCGCCAGAGCTCGCCGACTGGCGGCTCGAGCTCAAGAACCAGGGCGGCGACCTCGAGTTCACGTTCGACTCCGACGAGGAGCACACCGGCGTCCCCGCGCTGCTGAGGCGGATGGGGGACCTGGGCATCGCCTTCAAGGACCTCAACACCCGCCAGAGCTCGCTCGAGGACATCTTCGTGAGCCTGGTGACGGAGCGCGGTGCTCCGGGCAGCCATCCGAACGGCGGAGCGCGATCGTGAGCACCCGGCCCTTCAACCGCTACGGCGTGTGGTCGCTCTACCGCTTCGAGATGGCGCGCGCGCTGCGAACCTTGCTGCAGAGCATCGTGACGCCCGTCTTGAGCACCGCGCTCTACTTCGTGGTGTTCGGGTCGGCGATCGGCTCGCGCATGAGCAAGGTGGACGGCGTGCCTTACGGCGCCTTCATCGTGCCCGGGCTCATCATGCTGTCGATCTTCTCCCAGAGCATCTCGAACGGCTCGTTCGGCATCTACTTCCCCAAGTTCACCGGCACGATCTACGAGATCCTGTCGGCGCCGATCTCGTACCTGGAGACGGTGGTGGCGTACGTGGGGGCCGCGGCCAGCAAGTCGATCGTGCTGGGGCTCATCATCCTCGCCACCTCGGTGCTGTTCGTGCCGATCCGGATCATGCACCCGCTGTGGATGGTCTCGTTCCTGGTGCTCACGGCCACCACGTTCAGCCTGTTCGGCTTCATCATCGGTCTGTGGGCGCAGAGCTTCGAGCAGCTGCAGATCATCCCGATGCTGATCGTGACGCCCCTCACCTTCCTGGGCGGCGCCTTCTACTCGATCGACATGCTGCCGCCGGTGTGGCGCACGATCTCGCTCGCCAACCCGGTCGTCTACCTGATCAGCGGCTTCCGCTGGAGCTTCTACGAGAGCGCCGACGTCAGCATCTGGGTGAGCTTCGGCATGACGTGTCTCTTCTTCGCGATCTGCCTGGGAATCGTGGGCTGGATGTTCAAGACCGGCTATCGACTGAAGACCTAGCCTCGACAGCGCGGCGTCACCAGCGCGAGGCGTCGCCGGACTCGAAACCGTCGGCGAAGATCGTCACCACGTTGGCGAAGCAGAAGAGGTGGAGTCCGGCGCCGTCGCAGGTCCCGCCGGCACCCTCGGTCCAGAAGTAGTTGGCGGCGTCCGACCATCCTCCGGCGAGGCTGAAACCGGCACTGGCACTGGTCCATCCGTTGCACGTGGGGTCGGCCGGTTGCCCGTTGTTGTGACTACCGGTCGCGGCGAACACGGCCACCCGCGCACCGAGCTCGTTCTGCTCGAGGTCGGTCTCGAGGTCCGCGCCCGAGATCAGCGCGGTCTTCGATGGCGCGATCTCGACCCCGTCGGCCCGCCTCCACGGACCCGCGACGGTGAGCCGGTCCGCCGCGGGGCTACCCGGCGCCGAGAGCCACGCGACGAACGACTCCGGCGCGGGCAGGTGCCCGCTCGCCGCCACGCTCCGGCAGATCGCGTCGCCAGCTGCGAGGCCGGTCGCGGCGCCCGCCTGCGGCCAGCTCCCGAGATCGCCATTCCCCGTCACCGAGGTCACGAACGCATAGGCGCCCGGCGCCTCGAACGGAGGAACCGGATCGCCGCTGCCCTGCTCGAAGCAGTAGAGGTGATCGGGTTGGTCGCAGGAGCTGCCCGACCACGCGGTCCAGCCGGTGAACCCCGCGACCGGCTCGCCGATCTGATTCGCGTGCTGGTCGCTCGCGGCGCTGGTCCAGTCCTGACACGCTCCACCACCGGCACCGCCGGCACTGGTTCCCGTCCAGACATCGGCGTTGCCCTGGACCGGCTTCGAATCGAGCTCGTCGAGCTCGATCGGATGCAGCACCGTACCGGTGGTCAGCATGTCGAGGCCGCTACGCACGAAGGGCTGGCCGTCGCGACGGAACCACGGCCCCGCGTCCGGCAGCGACGCCTGACCGCACTGGTTCGACACTTTTCCGGCGAATCCGGCCACGTGGCAGTACGCATCGGTCGCGGTGGTGGAAAGCCACGCCACGTACTGGCCGGCGTTCGGAAGGTTGGCGGTCGTCGCCAGGCTCCGGCAGATGGCGTCACCGGCGTCGAGGCCGGCGTGGGCACCCGCCTGTGTCCAGCTCGACAGATCACCGGTGCCGGCGACAGAGGTCACGAACACACCGAGGTTCGCGGCCATCGCGGCACGGGATGCGATCAGCCACGAAACGGCGGCCAGCATCGGCACCGCGATTCGGGCCACCCGCGAGTTCTGCGTCATTCGAAGCTCCTTCGCCCGGACGCTAACGGCTCTCGCCCTGCGTCGCAAATCGCCGCAATCCGCCCCTTGACACTCCGCAAATGAATGACTATTCATTCAGTCATGACGCGAAAGCGAGCCCGAGCCCCCGGCACCGGCACCGACAAGCGCGAGGCGATCCTGAGCGCCGCCCTCGAGCTCTTCGCGGAGCGTGGCTTCCACGGCACCGCGGTGCCGGAGGTGGCGAAGCGGGCCAGGGTCGCCGCGGGCACCGTTTACCTCTACTTCGAGAGCAAGGAAGCGCTGGTCAACGCGCTGTTCCAGCAGTGGAAAAGCGCCCTTTTCGCCGAGCTGATGCGGGACTTCCCGGTCGGCGGCGCGATCCGCAAGCAGTTCCACGAGATCTGGCAGCGGCTGGGACGTTTCGCGACGCAGCACCCCGAGGCCTTCGCGTTCCTGGAGCTTCACCATCACGGCTATCTCGACGCCACCAGCCGGCGCATGGAAGAGGACGGTCTGCGCCAGTTCCAGGCGATCATCGAGGGAGCACAGGCGAGCAAGGTGATGAAGGCGGGCTCCTCCGAGCTCCTCATGGCGCTCGCCTACGGCGCCTTCGTCGGACTGCTCAAAGGCCAGGCTCACGGTTACCTGAAGCTGACGCCGAGCGTGCTCGACTCGGCCGAGGACATCGTCTGGCAGGCGCTGCGCCGCTGAGCAGGCGCGAGCCTCGAGGAGTCGACCATGCACACCGGAATCCATCGCGCCACGCGCGCATTCGCGCTGGCCGTCGTTCTTTCCACCGCCGCGTCGATCGCGATGGCGGAGGAGCTGGCCAGCCCGGGCACCGGTCCGTGGGAGCTGGTGCGCGACGAGGACGGCATCGTCGTGCACCGGCGCACGGTCGAGGGCAGCCCGCTGCACGAGTTCCGCGGCGTGGGAGTGGTCGACGCTCCCATTTCCGCGATCCTGGGAGTGCTCGACGACTCGGAGCACCGCACCGAGTGGATGAAGGAAGCCGTGGTCAACAAGCGCATCGAGCGCCTGAGCCCCACCAGCGAGATCCTCTACAACCGCACCGGCGCCCCGTGGCCGGTCTCGGACCGCGACGTGGTGAGCAAGGCCGAGATGACCTTCGATCCCGCCGCGCACGAGCTGCGGATCGACTTCACCTCCGTCACTCATCCCGACTGGCCGCCACAGGACGGCGTGGTGCGCATGCCCTCGCTTCACGGCCACTGGTACATGTGGCCCGAGCGCGGCGGCGCCGCGACGCGGATCGAGTACCAGGTGCACGCCGATCCCGGCGGCCTGCTTCCCGACTGGATCATCAACCGGGTGTCGCGCAACATTCCGTTCGACACCCTCGCCGGAATGCGCGAGCAGGTGGTCCGGCGCCACTATCCCGAGTTCGAGCAGCGTGTCGCCGCGTTGCCCGAGTACCAGGCCATCGTGCAGGGCTCGAGCCCGCAAGTGCTCTCCCGATCCACATCTCTCACGGAAGGCTCGCCATGAACTCGAAGAAAGTCTCGTCGCCACGTGAAACCGCCCTCGTGACCGGTGCCTCGAGCGGCATCGGTGCGGACATCGCCCGCGAGCTCGCCGCGCGGAAGTACGACCTGGTGCTCACCGCGCGGCGCCTCGACCGTCTCGAGGCGCTCGAGGCGGAAATCGAAGCGAAGCACTCGGTCGAGGTTCACACCGTCGCCGAGGACATCGGCACCACCGAGGGCGTCCTTGCGCTGATCCGCCGCGTGGATGCGCTCGGCCGAGACATCTCGTTCCTGGTCAACAACGCCGGCTTCGGCGTCTACGGCGATTTCCTCGACAACGACGATCAGCGCGTGGCGCAGATGCTGCAGCTCAACATCGCGACGCTGACGGCCCTCACCAGCCACTTCGGCCGCGGCATGCGAGAGCGCGGTCGCGGGCGGATCTTGCAAGTGGCGTCGGTGGGCGCCTTCCAGCCGTCGCCCTACTACGCCGCCTACTCGGCCACCAAGGCCTACGTGCTCTTCCTGTCGGAAGCGATGCACCACGAGCTGGCGGGCTCGGGGGTCACGGTCACCACCCTCTGTCCGGGCCTGACCGCCACCGAGTTCCACGAGGTCGCCGCGCATCCCAAGACCGGGCTGGTGGCGCTCACGATGATGACCTCCGAGAGCGTGGCGCGCATCGCGGTGCGTTCGACGCTGCGTGGGAAGGCGGTGGTGACCCCCGGATTCGCCAACCAGGCGACCGGCCTCTTCGTCAAGCTGATCCCGCGCTCGCTCGCGACTGCGCTGGGCGGCATGCTCATGCGGCCGCCACGTGCCGCGCGCGACAAGCCCGCGGCGGCGGCGAAGGCGGCCTGACCGGTCAGCGATCGACGAGCGTCTGCACCGCGCTCTGGACCCGCGAGAGCGCGCGCCGCAGCTCGTCGTCACCGCCGCTCTCTCCGCCCGGAAAGAGCTCCGCCGCCGGGATCGCCGGGCCGATGCGCATCCGGATCGTCCACGGAATCCAGGGCAAGAAGACCAGCGCGGAGCTGAACCAGAGCCAGATCAAGAGCGCGCGCACCGGCCACGACGCGGGAACCCAGGCGGCGATCGCCGCCGCCACGAGCACGCCCAGGAGCGAGAGTCCCCAGCGCTTCTGGCCGATGAGCCTGGGCAGCACCAGCGCCGTCGCCAGCCATCGCGAGCGAACCAGCACCGGTGCCGTCATGTGGCTGCCGCGAATGCCGAGCGGCACGATCGGCACGCCAGCGTCGCGGGCGATCCTGAGAAACCCCTTGCGCCCGCCGAAGTCGACGCGATTCGCCTGCCAGATCGGGCGCAGGGTCTCGTAATCCCCACCCGGGAAGACCAGGATCGGCACTCCCGCCGCGAGCGTCTGGCGCGCCGCTTCGTAGGTCGAGGGAATGGCGCCGAGCGCCGGCATGAGCTTCGAGAGCGGGAACACGCGGAAGCCGAGCGGCAGCGCGAATCCGGCCATCGGCCGAGCCGCGCCGATCTGCCGCAGGTAGAGCACCAGGAAGGTGTGGATCTCCGCGATCCCGAGCCCCGCCGAGTGGTTCGCCACCAGCAGGAACGCCCCGTTAGAAGGCAGATTCTCGACGCCCGTGAGCGTCGGGCGATGGCACGCGCGAACCAGCGGCTCGAGCACCCGCGGGACCCAGCGAGCGATCCACGGCGAGACCTGACCGGGATTCTGGATCGCGACGCCGGCCGCCCAGTGCCCGGCATCCTTGTGCCACGCGAGCCACGTGGGCCGGGCGTCGGTCATGGTTCGCGTCTCATGGCTGCATTATTGCTGCGACCTCGCGCGAGCGGGACAGAATTCGCGCCAGCACCTGGCGCAAGGTGGTCGTCGGGTCGGCGGCACCCGAGCGGGAGCGCCACGCCACGTGGCCGTCGGGGCGGACCAGGATCGCGCCGTCGGGATCGATCTCGCACAGACGCTCGAGGCTGCCGCCGGGATCGCGTATCGCGCCGCCGACCTGGACCGCGCGAAGCGGCACGGGCGCATCGACCGCGACGGCGGCGAGCCAGCCGCCGCCGCGGGTCCCGGCGATCAGCGTGAACTCGTCGTAGGACAGCAGATCGAGGCTCGAGATGCGCTCTCCGTCGCGCTCGAGCCACAGGTGCGGAAACCGCGAGCCCGGCCGCGCGCTCGGCACGAAGTCGCGCACCGGATTCGGACCGGCCGGTTTCTCGGTGCCGTCGCCGATCCGCGCTCCTTCCTCGTAACCGAACCCGAGCTGCAGCCCCAGCATGTCGAAGTGATCCTGCTGCGCCTCGATGCTGGCGCGCAGCCGATCGGCGGCTTCCCCTGCCCCGCGAAGCTCCGCCAGCCGCGCGGTGTCGAGCGCTTCGTCGCCGCCCAATCCAGCGGCCTCCACCACCTCCGCGAGCTTCATCGCGTTGAGCAGGCTCTGCTCGGCGTTCCGCTGCGCCACGGGACGCCGCTCGACCTCGTAGCTGTCGAGCAACGACGGTGCCGCCCAGCCCTGCTCCACCGCGCGGATCTTCCACGCGAGGTTGTGCGCGTCCTGGACACCGGTGTTGAGCCCGAGGCCGCCGCTCGGCGGGAAGCGGTGCGCGGCGTCACCCACCAGGAAGATCGGGCCCGAGCGATAGCGCTCGGCGACCTGCGCCGTCATCGTCCACGAGCGCACGGTCCGGATCTCGAGAGGAATGTCGTCCCGGCCGATGGCGCGTCGCACGATCCCCGCCGCGCGCGCCGGCGTGAAGCGCTCGATCGGCTCCGCGTCGGGATCGTAGGGATGCATGAGCACCCAGGTGCGATCGATGTCGTGCGCCACGAGGGCTCCAGGCGCCTGGGGCGCCAGCAGCCAGTAGAGGATCGCAGGGCGATCGCCCACCAGCGGCCGCAGCGACGCCTCGAAGTGGATCATCACGAAGCTCTGCAGCGCATCCGGTCCGACCATCTCGATGTCCGCGTGCCGCCGCACGCGGCTGGCGGCGCCGTCGCACGCCAGCAAATACCTCGAGCGGACCTCGTAGGTCGTGTCCGTCGCGAGATCGCGGATCACGGACACGACGCTGGAATCGTCCGGATCGCAGCTCTCCCAGCGCTGCCCACGGCGCAGCTCCGCCCGCGCCTCGCCCGCCAGGCGCCGGGCAAGCAGCGGCTCGAAGAGATGCTGCGAGAGGTTGAGCAGCGGGGTCGGCGTCACGCTTCGCACCGCGTCGTCCTGCCGCTCGTAGGGCAGCGAACCGAGCTCGGCGCCGGTGAGCGTGGTCACCCAGCGCACCCGTCCGCCGTCGGCCACCGGTGTGGCGAGCGCCGCCATCGCACCGACGTCGAGACCCATCGCGCGGCAGATCTCGAGCGTCCGCGGATTCACCACGTGGGCCTGCGGAGCCCGGTGCGGTCCGTCGCGCCGCTCCACCACCAGGCAGTCGATCCCCGAGCTCGCGAGCAGGATTGCCGCGGCCGCGCCGGCCGGACCGGCACCCACGATCAAGACCGGAACCTCGATCCGTTCCATCGACGCTCCTCCGCTCAGCGCGCGGCCAGCGCGCGCATCGCGAGGTGCGCGCGCGCCAGCAGCGCCAGCGCGGTTCCCACGAGCGTGGTGAAGATCGCGAAGCCGAACACGTTCTCGTCCCAGCCCAGGATCTTGACGTGGACGCCGGGCACCGCGATCACGCCCGCGTACGCGGGCCCCAGGAAGTAGGCCAGCCAGAAACCGGCGAGGTTGCAGCACTGCAGCGCCGCGGCCAGGTGCACGTCGCGCTCGTCGGACGGCCGTCGCAACCACAGCAGGTAGAGGTTCATGAGGCCCGAGGTCCCCATGAAGCCGAGCAGCCACACCAGATGCACGCGGGCGTGCCCGGTCCAGTCGGGGTTGAACAGGTGGCTGGCCCCGGTGTCGCGGACGATGGGCCCGAAGAACTCGAGCGCGGTCAGGGTGAGCAGCACCTTGGCGGCGGTGAGCGCGGGATTGCGGATCTGCACGGATGGTCTCCTTCTCCCTCTGCGATTATTCACATGAATAACCAGGATGAGAAAGACTTGTCAACCGAATAAATCGCGACTAGGGTCCACTCATGCCCCGCGCGCCCCGGAAGCCAGCTCGCCCTCGCGCGGCGCGCGGCGCCGTGCCCGGCCCCGCCGAGGACTCGCGCGCGCGGATCGTGGCCGCCGCGCGCCGGGCCTTCGCCGATCGCGGCTACGAGGGTGCCTCGACGCGCGAGATCGCGGCCGCGGCTGGCGCCAACCAGGGCCTCATCACCTATCACTTCCGCAGCAAGGAGAAGCTCTGGAAGGCCGCGGTCGACTCGATGTTCGCAGACCTCGACCGCGAGCTCGCCGAAGCCGCCCCACTGCTCGCCCAGGGCGACGTCCGCGAGCGGCTAGGGACGCTACTCGACCGGCTGGTCCACTTCGTCGCCCACCATCCCGACCAGATGCGGCTCATGGTCCAGGAAGGGAAGCACGACGGCGCGCGCATGAAGTGGCTGGTGGACCGCCACCTGCGGCGCTTCTACGAGCTCTTCGAGGCGATCGCCCGGGAAGCCCAGACCGAAGGGCTGCTGCCCGCGCGCATCCCGGTCGCGCACCTCTACTACATCCTGATCGGCGCGGCCTCGACGATCTTCACCGCCGCTCCCGAATGCAAGCGACTCACCGGGCGCGATCCGGCACGCCCGGAGGCGATCGCGGCCCATGCGGCCGCGATCCTCGAGTTGCTCATCCGCACCCCGGCTTGAGAGTGGCCCGGCGAGGGCGTCACCCCATCGCCGACTCGTAGCGCCGGAAGCTCGCATTCCACGCCGCGAACACCGCGAGGCCCAGCGCCACCAGCCAGCCCACGGCCAGCAAACCGCCGCCCCAGCCGTAGCGGCCCAGCACCAGGGCCGCCGGCACCTGCGTCAGAGCGCCGACCGGGATGACGTAGAGCAGGAACGTGCGCAGCCGCGCGCCGAACACGTCCGCGGGACGATCGGCCGTCGCGTGCAGCATCTCCTGAAGGAACCGCCCCGCGTCCGATCCCACCATCCACAGGTCGACGATGGCGTAGAGGGTCAAGATCAGCGTGCGGACCCACCACGAGAGCAGGATCGCGACCAGCGTCATGGCCACGCGCGCCACGGTCACGTGCACGCTGGCGCGCGCCACGGCGTAGGTCAGGTAGGCGAGCGCGATCGCCATGTTGACGCAGCCCTCCACCGAGAACTCCTGGAAGCCGTAGAGAAAGAGCGTCGAGGCGGGCCGCACCCGGAATGGATCGAGGCGGCCGTCCTTCACGTCGCGCCAGAAGCGCCACATCCGGCCGAGCCAGATCATCATGAACGCGTCGGACACGAAGAGAAACGCGAGCAGCACCCGGAACTGCTCTCGGTTCCAGCCCGCGATGTCCGTCACGTGCGAATAGAGCACCTCGAAGACGGCCACGTGCGCCCCGTACCAGCAGCAGTCCATCAACACCTGGCTCCAGAACTCCACCTTGAACTGGGACTTGCGGATCACTCCGATGCGCGCGTACTGCCACGCGATCCGCAAGTGCTGAACGAGGGAGTCGGCGCCGCGCATCACGCCCCGACCCCGGCGTATCGCCTGAGCCCGCGCCGCCAGGCGAGCATCGCGAGCCCGTCGAGCGCGGCGAGTGACACCAGCAGCACGCCGAGCCCGCGCACGAAATCCGCGCTGTCGAGCCGGCCCAGCAGGATCTCGACCGTCGCGTTGACGGTCCAGTACGGAAACAAGAGCTCGAAGACGCCGCGGAGACGGTCCGGCATCAGCGCCACCGGAACCAGCAGCCCGGACACGAACGCCGACACGAACTGGAACATGTTGAGCAGGCTCCACACCACGTCGAGCCAGAACGCCAGGCAGTTGAGGATGAAGAACGTGAGCCAGTAGCAGCACGTCCCGAGCGCCAGCAGCGTGCAGGCCTCGAGGAACGCCACCGTGCTCGCCGGGTGCGGCCACCACGAGGGCGCCACCAGGGCACCCGCTCCCCAGAAGAGCAGCGCCGCCGCCAGCTGCACCAGGGCGAACTGGATGAACCGCCCCCACAAGAGCGTGAAGTAGCTCACCGGCATGACCAGGTACTTGGTCACGTAGCCGTCGAAGATCTGCTCCGAGAGATCGAGGCTGCGCCAATCCGGCACGCACTTCTGGATCGCCGCGGTCCACACCAGGTACTGGATCAAGGCGGCGAGCGTGTAGCCGCCGAGCTGTGCGGCACCCGAGCTCTTGAACATCGCCAGGTACACGAATCCCATGACCACCGGCCGCGGCAGACCGCGCATCAGCTCGTTGAAGAGAAATCCGGCGCGGAACGCGGTGGCCTTGCGCCATTCGTAGGCCACCACGTGCGGCAGCAGTGCGAGCTCCTCGCTCGCCGGGGCGCTCGGCTTCACGATTGGGCGACCTCGCCGGAGCGAAAGATCTCGCGGATCAGGTGCTCGAGTGGCTGGCGCTCGACCGCCAGATCGCGCACCTGGAAGAGGTCGAAGAGGTGCTGGATGAACGGCTGGCACTGCTCGGCCGACACCTCGAAGGTGAGCGCGCGCGGCGCCTCGCGAACCAGCACCGCGCCGAACCGAGCGAGCTCCGGTTCCAGCTCGGGCGACCACGCCCGCGACGCCGGCTCGAGGTGCACCTCCACCGCGCGCCGGCCCACGAACCGGCGCCGGAGCGCCACCAGGTCGCCGTCGAAGAGCACGTGGCCCGAATCGAGGATCACCAGCCGGTCGCAGGTTTCCTCGATGTCGGCCATGTCGTGCGAGGTGAGCACCACGGTGGTGCCACGCTCGCGGTTCACGTCGCGCAGGAAGGCTCGGATCGTCTCCTGCGAAAGCAAGTCGAGACCGATGGTCGGCTCGTCCAGGAACACGACCTCCGGGTCGTGCAGGAAGGCCCCGATGATCTCCATCTTCATGCGCTCGCCGAGCGACAGCTGGCGAAGCTGGACGTCCAGGCGGTCCGACACCGCGAGGCGCTCCGCCTGCTCGTGGACTCGCTGCTCGAACCGCTCGCCCGGGACCTGATAGATCTCGCGCAGCAAGCGGAACGAGTCGATCGCCGGGATGTCCCACCAGAGCTGCGAGCGCTGCCCCATGACCACCGACATGCGGCGCTTCTCGGCGCGTGTGAGCTGGAACGCGTCACGGCCGAAGAGCCGGCAAGCGCCGGTGGTCACCGGCACGATCCCGGTCAGGCACTTGACCAGTGTCGTCTTGCCCGCGCCGTTGGCGCCGATCAGGCCCACGATCTCGCCGGCCTCGACCACCAGCTCGACGCCCTCGAGCGCCACGTGCTCGCGAACCTGCCGCCGCACGAAGCCCCGCAGCACGCCCAGCGCACCGGTCCCGCGCAGATGCGCGCGATAGGTCTTGCCGACATCACGGCATTCGATGACCGTCTGTGCCACGAGGACCGGACTCCACGAGAGCTCGCTCGGATGGTTCGCGGCTGGGCGTCGCGCGCGGCGCCGAGGCTCGCGTCGGCGCTGACCCGCCCCGAGCGCAATCCGCGAAACGTATCCGCGCGGCACCACTGGCGGGAAATGGGCGCGATCGAGCCGCCGAGCCCCGTCCTCGCGCCATAATGGACATCCCAGACCTGGTCCGATCACGGGGGAACACATGCTCGTCACCACCCCGCTCCGGCGCGGCGCCGCCACCGGGTTGCTCGCCACGTGGCTGATCGCGTCATCGCCGTTCGGCGCGCGTTCGGCGCGCGCCGGAACGCTGCCGGTTCCAGCCTTCACGACCCCGCTCGCCGATCCATTCGGGATCACCAGCGTTTTCAACTACGCCGTCCCGGTCCTCGTGGACATCGACGGCGATGGCGACCTCGACGTCTTCGTGGGTGCCTTCAACAAGAAGATCCACTTCTTCCGCAACACCGGCACCGCCCGCAGCGCCGCGTTCGCCCCTGACTCGGTCAACCCGTTCGGCTTTCCCTACCAGTTCGCGGGAAGCGCGCCACGCTTCGCCGACCTCGACGGCGACGGCAACCTCGACGCGATGATCGGGGACTACCTCGGCACCCTCTGGTTCCTCGAGAACACCGGCACCGCCACCAGTCCTTCGTTCGCGCCGCCGTCCTCGGATCCGTTCGGGCTGGCGAGCGTGAGCGGAGCCGCGAGCCCGGCGTTCGCCGACATCGACGGCGACGGCGACCTCGATGCCTTCGTGGGCACCGACGCCGGAGACGTGGTGTTCGCGCGAAACGTGGGAAACGCCACCTCGCCGGCTTTCGGATCGCCGTCGACCAACCCGTTCGGTCTGGCGAACGTCGGCACCTACGCGACGCCGTCCTTCGCGGACCTGGACGGCGACGGCGACCTCGACGCGCTGGTCGAGAACGACGATGGAGTGAGTACCTTCTTCCGCAACACCGGCACCGCCCACAGCCCGGCATTCGCGGCGGGCGTCACCTACCCGTTCGGCATCACCTACGCCGGAGCCGGAGCGGCGGCAGCGTGGGGTGACATCGACGGAGACGGCGATCTCGACCTGCTGGTCGGCAATTCGTCGGGGCACTCGTATCTCTTCCGGAACGTGCAGAGCGCCCAGCCGGCGCCGCTCTTCGCCCCGGTGCAGCTGAATCCTTACGGCCTGACGACCGCCAACCCCCAGACCCCGCGGTTCGCCGACATCGACGGAGACGGCGACGTCGATGCCTTCTTGAGCGACGGCTCGGGCGCGACGTTCTTCTTCCGCAACACCGGGAACCTCGCGTCGCCGGCGTTCGCGGCGGCTTCCAGCAATCCGTTCGGCCTCAGCAGCGTGAGCTCGGCCCACGTCGTCACGTTCGCCGACGTCGACGGGGATGGCGATCTCGACGCTCTCGCCGGCGGGACCAGCGGCAGCACGTATCTCTTCCGCAACACGGGCACGGCGGTATCGCCGGCGTTCGTCTTCGCGTCGGCCAATCCCTTCGGCCTCGCCAACGTCGGCGCGGACGCCAGCCCCGCGCTCGCCGACCTCGACGGCGACGGCGACCTCGACGCGCTGGTGGGAAACGCCAACGGCGATCTGTGGTTCTTCCGGAACACTGGCTCCGCGATCGCGCCGGCCTTCACATTCGTCTCGATCGATCCGTTCGGCTTGGCGGACGTGGGCGTCGACGCGGCACCCAGCTTCGCGGACCTCGATGGCGACGGCGACCTCGACGTGTGGGTCGGTACCGCCTCGGGCACCGTCGTCGGGTTCCGCAACTCGGGTTCGATCACCAGCCCGGCCTTCGTCAGCGCGGGAAACGATCCATTCGGGATCTCGGCGGCGGGCAACACCTCGTCGACGCCGACGTTCGCCGACATCGACGGCGACGGCGATCTCGACGCGTTCCTCGGCACCGCGTCGGGCGCCACGGTCCTGGTGCGCAACCTGACCCGTCAGCTGGTCTTCGAGGACGGCTTCGAGTCCGGTGGCACGGGCAGCTGGAGCTCGACCTCGCCGTAGCGCCTCGGCCGGCTGATCCTCGGTTCCATCGAATCGGCTCCCCGGCACCCGCTACGGTAGGATCCGCGCCGGGTGCTCGCCGCGTGGCGGCGCGCCGTGCCATCCGCGGGGGGAAGTGCATGACGACCGAAGTCGACGCCACGCAATCGCGCCAAGCGGGTGCGCCGCCATTCCATTCGCGTCATCGATCGGCCGGATGGGTGCTCGCCGGCTGGCTGGTCGCCGCGTCCCCGCTGGGCCGCGGGCTGGCGCTCGCCGACACGCTCCCGCCGCCGGCCTTCGCCGCCAAGGTCGCCAATCCGTTCGGGCTCACGAGCGCCGCGGCCGGCGAACCGGCGCCCGCGCTCGTCGACATCGACGGCGACGGCGATCTCGACGCGCTGGTGGGTGACGCCAGCGGCAACACGCTGTTCTTCCGCAACACCGGAAGTGCCATCAGCCCGGCGTTCGCCCCCGTCTCGACCAACCCGTTCGGGCTCGCCGACGCCGGCTCGAACGCGGTGCTCACCTTCGGCGACCTCGATGGCGATGGCGACGTCGATGCGCTGGTGGGCTCGTCGAACGGTGCCACGGTACTGGCGCGGAACACCGGCACCCGCCTCAGCCCCGCGTTCGCGGCCTTCTCCCCCCACCCGTTCGGTGTCGGCGACGTCACG
>CAZYWA010000147.1:0-15908 GCA_964650975.1 uncultured bacterium | reverse complement strand
CACTCCGGACGGGGCGGGGGGGTGGAACAGCCCCCCGAGAGATTCAGTACCTGAGCCACAACCGGAGCCCGGTGCGGATCCGCTCTGTGGCTTCGGTCGATTCGTTGCTGGAGCGAGTCCGGCCACGCAACGACGCCTCGACCCGCAGCCACGGATGCGGCTCCCAGCCGAGACCCAGCTCGCCGCCCACGAACCGGTCGCGGCGCTCCTCGCCGGTGAGCGAGCTCTCGCGGTCGAACACGTCGAGCCCGCCGTCCGCCTCGAGGTGCGCGTCCCAGTCACGCAAGAAAACCAGCGACGCGCGGGCCAGGCCCTGATCGCGGACCAGGAACGAGCCGTCCTTGCCGAACACGTCGAGCGGCTCGCGCGAGCCGCCGGCCTCGAGCTTGAGATGAGGCTGCACGGCCCAGGTGAGCGTGCCTTCCGCCAGGAAGTCGAGGTACCCGGTGAAGGCGTTCTCGTCGAAGGTGCGGCTCTGCGCTCCCGCTCGCGCTTCGAGGCTCACCTTGGGCGTGAGCGGACCGGCGACTCGCACCGATCCCTGGGTGAGGGTCGCGGCACGCGGATCGCCGGTGAAATCGAGGGGCACGAACGGCTGCACCAGCCCGGAGCGGCGTAGCGCGGCCGCGGTCGCCTGGCCGTCGATCCGACCCGCGTCGAGGCGCGGCTCGATCAGCCAACCGCCGTCGAAGGTACGGCGCAGCTTGAAGGACGCCTCGAAAACGTCGAACCCGAAGAGATCGTAGGGCTTGGGGCCGAGCGTCGAGACGTAGTAGAGACCGTCGGTCTCGAGGTACCACACGGGTGTCGGCGCCCAGCCGACCAGCGCGCCGATGGCGCCGCGGTCGAAGTTGGCGCCCACCAGCCGCAGGTCGGAGGCGAACTGGGCGAAGTCGGAGAGGTCGCTCGAGGTGGTCGTCCGGTCGATCCATTCGCCCGCGACACCCAGCGCGAACCCGCCCGGTAGCGTCTGCGTCGCGGCACCCGACACCGACTGATCGAGCGTGTTGAACTCGCCGTGCGACGCGAACACCGTTCCCGCCGCCTCGTAACCGAGGTCGAGGGTGGTGTGCGGGCGCGCGCGGCTCAAGCCTGGATCGCGTTGAGGGACGTACCCGGGATCGTCGGATGTCTCGGGCGTGGCCACGTCGCTCGGGAAGACCAGCCTCGCCGAGGCGGCGTCGAGCAGCTCCGACGGAGTGACGATCGGCCGCTCGGAGTCGGGTGGCGGAGGAGAGGGACGCGGCTCGGTCTCCGACGGCCGCGGCAGCCGCAAGTCGAGCCGGCCCACGCCGCGGAAAACCCCGTCCGCCTCGGGATCCTTCGCCTGCACCAGGATGTTGTCGTCGTAATCGGTCTCGACGCCGAGCGTCGGGAGCACGGCGAGCGGCCCCAGCATGAAGCCGTTGACGCCCTCGTCGGCGGCACGCACGCGTGCCGCCACCGCGAGCAGCATGGTGGCGGTCGCCGCCGTGGCCGCGAGCTTCCGCGCCGTGTCCGAGGTCGCGGTCATTCGCGTGCGAGAGGTGGCCGCGCGCCGGTACACGTCACCGGCCGTCGGTCAAAGTCGTGAAGTATAGCTGGTCCGCTTGGTTGAAGGCCCCCCGCCTTTCCTCTACCTTGTCCAAATTGAGGTCGATCGTCGCGACCTCGCCCGCCGAGCGCGCCCCATGCTCATCCGCTGCACGCACTGCCACCACGAGCTACGCGTACCCGAGCACCAGATCAGTCCTTCGGGCACGCGGGTGCTGTGCCGCAGCTGCAACACGATCTTCATCGCGCGACGTCCCACCGACGAAGGGCGCGGCACGCAACCCAAGAGCTCGAATCCCGAGGTGCTGGCGATCGCCGAGGATCCGGCGCTCGAGGCGGCGCTCGATCGGGTGCTCGACCGCACGCCGATGCCGGGCACGCTCGGCTCGAGCCCGGCGGCGGGCGACCACGGCGATGCCGGCTCGTCCGTGACGCCGGGATTCGAATCGGACTCGGAGCCACCCCCGGCCTCGGCGATGCCGAGCTGGGGAGCCTCGTCACCGGAAGATCTCGGCATTTCTCTGGTCGAGGACGACGGCGCGCCGAGTCCGGCACCTGCTCGCACCTCGCAGCCCGAGCCGGGCAGAGCTCGCGCGGGCGCTCGAAGCGACACCGGATCCGACGACGTCGACCACCTGCTCGACCAGGTGCTGCGCGACCTGGACGGCTCGAGTCCCCAGCTCAGCGTGCAGCCAGACTCGGCTCTGCCCGCCGACGACTCCGACGAGCTGCTCGCCGGGCTCGGCCTGAGCGCTAGCCAGCCCAGCTCGAGCCAGCGCGGCCTCCGCGATGCGGCGACGCAGCGGGTGAGCTCGCAGCCGCCAGCCCCGAGCCCGACCACGACCGCGAGCGGGCTCGATCTCGAGGCGATCCTGAGCGAGATGGAGGACGACGCGCCCGACGAGCCCGAGAGTCGCGACGACCGCCGCCTCAACTCGGCGTTCGACGACGAAGCGGTCACGATGGCCATCGGTCTGGCCGACGACGCGCCGGCCAAGACCAGCACGTCCCGCCGTCCGGCTCCCACCGCGTCGCCGGACGAGGACACCGCGCACGAACGTGAGCAGAGCCTGGAGGAGATCTACGCCGGCGGGCGCGACGCGCCCCTGACCGACGAGATCGATACGCCGCCAGCGGCTCCTGCGACCGATCTGGTGCACGGCAGCGGCCACGGCAGCACCAACGAGGGCACCCAGCTCGACGCCCTTCGCCGCGGCCCGGCTGCGCCCCGGCCTTCCGAGGTGCGGCCGCGGAAGGCCGCCCCCGAGCCGCGCCGGCGTCGCGCTCCGCCGACCGCCGCCTCGCTGCTCCTGGCCGCGCTGGTGCTCGCCGCCGTCGGCGCGGGTCTGTGGATGTGGAACCAGGAGCGTCTCGACAGCCTCGCGGCCGCCGCCAACTCGAGCCCCAAGGGCCTGCCGACCTTCGGGTTCGAGGAGCAGGACGGCGAGATCGTGAGGCTCAAGGGCTCGCTCGCCTTCGTGGTGCACGGCAAGGTGCGGAACACCTCCGAGTTCCCGGTCTACATCGTGAAGGTGAGCGGCGTGCTGCGCACCGCAGACGGCCGTGACGTGGGTCGGACCTCGAGCTACGCCGGGAACCAGGTCACGAGCGCCAGCCTGACGAAGGTGGCGAGAGCGGAAGTCCAATCGACCCTGGACACACGCATCGGCGAGGGCGGCAACAACGTCAAGGTGGATCCGGGTGCGGCGCTGCCGTTCACCCTGGTCTTCTACGACGTGCCGTCCGACGCCAGCGTGCCGGAGCTGACGGCGTCCGCGCGCACGTTCGCGGCAGCACCGGCCACCGCGGACTGAGCACGGCCCCGTCATGGCCGACGGATCGGCCGATCCCCGCTCGCCGAGCCCCGTCGACCGCGTTCTCTCGCGGCTCAACGCGCTGCCCGAGCCGCTCATGCGGCTCGCCAGCCTCGCCGAAGAGGTCGCCGCCGCCAGCGACGAGGAGGCGGTCGAGCTGCTCGCCGCGTTGATCGAGCGCGCGGCGCTCCGGCCGAGCCGCGATCATCGAGGCGCCCTGGCGCTCATCCCCGGCGACGAGCTGGCGAGCCGCCTCGGTTACGAGCGAGTGGCCAAGCTCTACCGTCTCGCTCGATTCCGCGAGCTGACCGACGTCTGCCAGCTGTTCCTGGCCGGCGCCGGCGTGGCCGCCGACGAGAGCGTGCTGCTTCAGCCACCGCGCGGCGAGACACTCACGCTCGGCGAGCGCCGCGCGCTGGCGCGCCGCCTGCCGCGCCAGCAGATCGAGCGGCTGCTGCGTGACCCCGATCCGAACGTGGTCGAGAACCTGCTCAACAATCCGGTCATGACCGAGCGCGAGGTGCTGCGGGTGGCGTCGCGCCGTCCGGTGCATCCCGACGTGCTCATGCGGGTGTTCGCGCACCGCAAGTGGTCGAACCGCTACCGGGTGCGAAAGGCGCTCATCTACAACCCGAATACGCCGATCCAGGTGGCGCTGACGCTGGTCACGTTCCTGCAAGGCCAGGATCTGCGCGCGCTGGCCCGCGATCCCGGCGTCCACGCGTGGATCCGCGACCGGGCGAAGCTGGTGCTGGGCAAGCGAAAGCACCACCGCGGCGGCTCAGCCGCCGTCCCGGATGCAGCTAGCCAGCCGGTGAATGTCCCGGAGGAGCCCCAGGACCAGACCGGGGAGACCGAGACGAAGCCAGATCAGGACTTGGGTTTGGACGAGTCGGGCGGCGGCGCGGAAGACGACGAGTCGAGCTGAGAGTCGCCCTTGGACGGCGTCACGTCGATCGCGTCGGGCTCGTGCATCGCCTTGCGGAAGTTCTTGATCGCGTGTCCGAGGCCCGAGCCGACTTCCGGCAGCCGGCCCACGCCGAACACGATCACGATGATCACCAGGATCACCAGCAGCTCAGGTATGCCCAGTCCGAACATCGCGCGCCCCTTCGATCCCCGCCCAGGAAGAGTGGTCTAACACCCACCCCCACGAGCCTCAAGTTCCCGCGGGCAGCTCGAACGTCTCGCCGCCCCCGGAAAAATGGAATCAGGCCGGGGCGGTAGCGGTGCTGGCGGAAGCGCTCGCGGCGGGATCCTCGAAGCGCACCGGCACGTGCACGTCGACCACCACGTCGGCGGGTCGCCGCGCCGCATCGCGAGCGGCGTTCCGGCGTTCGACCACGATCGACGAACCGTCGGGCGCCGGCGCGGTACCGGTCGGCGTGAACGATGGATGCATCAGCACGGGCTCGCTCGAGCGGAGCTTGGTCATCCAGCGCCACATGCGCTTCGACAGCAGGATCCCGAGCTCCAGCGTCCACTCGGGCCGCGCCAGGTAGCGCTTGAGGTGATGGATCGGCTGGCGGAGATGGCTCCACAGCTGGATCTTGAGCAGCGACGACTGCACCAGCTTCTCGACCTCGCCCGACGCCCACTCGGGCGTGTTGAAGGCCGAGCGCGTGTACGCGGTGTTGGTGAAGTCGAACCCCTCGCGGATCAGGCCCTTCTCGTTGCACTGCTCGTAGAGCTCGGTCCCGGGCAGCGGATTGGCCACGAAGAACCAGGCGCTCTGCAGCTTGAGGCGCTTGGCCAAGTTGTAGGACTCCTTCATCTGCTCCTTGGTCTCGCCCGGGAAGCCCATGATGAAGAACGCGTTGTGGTCGAGGCCCACTTTCTTCACCGCGGCCACGACCTTCTCGGCGTGCTTCAGGTTGGTGGGCTTCTTGATCACGTCGCGCAGCACTTCCTGGTTGCCGCTCTCGAACGCCAGCGTCACCTCGTAACAGCCGGCCTTCTTCATCAGCGTCAACATCTCTTCGTCGAGGGTCCACATCGCGACGCCGTTGGGCGTCGACCACACGATGTCGAGCTTGCGGTCGATCATCGCCTGGAAGAGATGCTTGGCGCGCTTCCGGTCCATGGTGAGGTTGTCGTCCTCGAACTGGAACTCGCGGACGCCGTAGGTGTTGCGCACCTGGAGGATCTCGCCGAGCACGCTGTCGGCGCTGCGGCCGCGGTACTTCTGGCCCCAGAAGCGCATCGACGAGCAGAACGTGCACTTCGCCGGACAGCCGCGCGACGACTGGATCGTGGTGGTGACGGGCTCCTTCGAGTAGACGCCGTGCGCCCGGTTGGCGCTGGCATAGACCTCGAAATCGACCAGATCGCGCGCCGGCCACGGCAGGCTGTCGAGGTCCTCGATGAACGTGGTCTTGGGCGTGATGCGGACGTCGCCGTCCTGCCGCCACGCGAGCCCGTCGATGCCGTCGTAGCCCTGGCCGGCGTTCAGCCGATCGAGGAGCTCGAGTCCCGACATCTCGCCTTCACCGATGACGATGAAGTCGAGGTTGGGGTTTTGCTCGAGGCAATTCCGCGCCAGGAAGCTCGGGTGGGTGCCGCCCACCACCGTGACGATCCCCGGATCCACTTCCTTCGCGACCCGCAGCACTTCCTCGACGCACGGGTAGGACGACGAGAAGAGCGTCGTGACGCCGACGACATCGGGCCGAAATTGCTGGATCCGTTCCTTGATTTGCTCGGGATTGAGCCCCACCTGGCGGAAGCCGTCGTCCAGGATGCGCCGGTTGCTGAAGCCCTCGGCGGTGGCGTCGAGGATCTGCACCTCGTACCGCCGCCGGAACGTCGCGGCCAGGTAGAGGGCGCCGAGTGGCGGCATGCACGCGAGGATCTGCTCGGATCCAACCCGCGTCGGGGGAAACACCAGCAGAACCTTGCGGACACCGTTGGGGGCCGCGGTCGAGTCGAGCATCGAGGGGATTCTCCTCTAGTCCTCGGTTTCAAATTCGCTACACGATTACCATACCCCCGTCCGATCCAGAAAGCAGCAGGAATACACGCGGCGAATCGGTTGACAGCGCCGGGACGATCTGGGACAAGGAGGGGCGGTCGGCCTTTCGCGCGCTATCCTGCATCCGCATGCAGACTCGCGAACCCCAATCGATGCCGCTCCCCGAGATCCAGGCCGAGATCGAGCTGATCGAGGCCGAGGCGCGCCGCATGGCGCCTTCCGAGGCCGAGTTCCGGCGCCGTTTTCCCACCATGGCGGGCCGGCTGCAGACCTTGCTCGAGCAGCGCGACCGGCTGACGCGGGGCGGCGCGCGCGCCGAGGCCCACGTCGACGACTCGGCCCAGGCGCCCCGAACCGGCCCCATCGAGCGGCCGCCGGCGGCGGCGCCCCGCCCCGCCCCGGCTCGCAAGGCCGTGACTCCTCCCGCCTTCCTCGACCTCCGGGAGCAGTTGCTGGAGGGCGACGATGCCGCCCGGAGCGGCGCGGCCAAATCGGCCCGTGCCGTTCCGCCACCCGGCGCGCCCGCCGCCAAGGACCTGGCGGCCCGGGACGCCGAGATCCAGCGGCTGCGCGAGGAGCGCGACGACTGGAAGGCCAAGGCCGAGGGAATCGAGGGGCGGCTCGCGAAGGCGGTCGAGATCGCCCGCAAGCTCGAGATCGCGAACACCGAGCTCGACGAGCTACGCGATCGAGTCGCGAGCCTCGAAGCCGAAGTGGATCCCGGAATCGATTCGAGTGCGGAGTCGGGGTCGGCCGAGCATCTCGCCGAGATCGACCACCTCCGTGACGAGCGTGACGCCATGCAGATCGCCCACCACCAGGAGCTCGACCGCCTCCGCGAGCGCCATCGCGAGGAGCTCGAGACCTTCCAGCGTCTCGACGACGAGCGCTCGAGCCTGGAAACCCGGTTGCACGAGATCGAGACGCAGAGCGCCGAGATCGCGGCGCGCCACGAGGCCGAGCTTCGGGCGCTGACCGAGGAGCGCGACTCGCTCCGCCAGCGTCTCGACGCGGCGGGAGCCGAGGGAAGAAAAGCGATCGACGAGCTGCACGCCGACCTCGAGTCGACCCGAGAGCGTGCGGCGGTGCTCGAAGGCGGCCGCCAGGAGCTGCTCGGGCAGCTCGAGCGGGCCACCCTCGACCGCAGCGTCGTGAGCCTGGGAATCCTCCAGTCGATCCAGAGCCTGCCCGGTCGTGTACAGGCGGACCCCCGCTACACCGCGATCCCCGAAAGCGAGCCGATCCTGGGCGACGTGCGCCGCACGCTGTTCCGCGAGCTCGAGCAGTTCGGGGAGCAGGCCCGGACGGTCGGGACCGACATGGGCGCCGAGTCGTTCCTGCATGCGGTCGCCGCGCGGCTCGACACGATCCCCGAATGGATCGGACGGCTCCTCGAGGCACTCGCGCAGGTGACCCGCACCGAGCGCGACGTCCTCGCCGATCGCGAGGCGGACGCGAGGGCGGCCCGCGAGGCACTGGCCACGGCCGAGTCGCGCGTGACCGAGCTCATGGACGAGGCGAGCGCGCTCCACGCCACACTCGACGCCGCGCGCCGCGAAGCGATCGAGCACGCGGCGCAAGCGCAATCGGAGATCGCCGGCCTCCGGGCCGAGCTCGACACCGAGCGCGGCCGGCTCGGCACGCTCGAGCGCGAGCTCGTGGAGTCGCAGCAGGAGCGCGATCAGCTCGAGGCGCGATCGAAGCGCGACACCGCGGAGCTGTCACGGCTCGAGGAGGCGCTCGAGAGCTCCGAGCTGCGCATGACGAATCTCGAATCGGAGCTCGCGGCCGCCAGGCGCGAGTCGGATCAGCTCACCTCGTCGCTCGCCGACGAGCGAGCCCGGAGTGCCGATGCCGAGCGCCGCGGGCAAGAGCTGGACACCGCCCTCGCCGAGGCTCGCGCGCGGCTCGACGTGCTGCGCACCGCGATCGAGCAGTCGGCCGGAGCCTTGAGCAAGGCCCTCGGCAGCTAGGTCCGAATCTCGCCGGCGAGCGAGTAGCGAGCCGACTTGGGTGTGGGGCCCCGGCCGGATTCACTCCGGACGGGGCGAGGGTCTGGAACAGACCCTCGTGGAAACACAGCCCCCCGAGGAAACTCACACCGCGCCGCGTCCGCGGAGCGCGAAGAACACCGTCGCCAGGATGATGATGATGTCGAGCAGGAACCCCTGGTTCTCGATGTAGTAGATGTCGTAGTCCATGTTCGCGTGGATCTCGCCCGCGCGATCGTCGCTGATCTGCCAGAGGCCGGTGACCCCCGGCTTCACGTTGAGCCGCTGGCGCTGGAAGTCGTCGTAGAGCGCCACGATGAAGGGCATCTCGGGGCGTGGCCCGACGGTCGACATGTCGCCCTTCAGGACGTTGATGAACTGCGGCAGCTCGTCGAGGCTGAAGCGTCGCAGGAATGCGCCGAGGCGCGTGATGCGCGGATCATCGGGGTCCTGTGGCGTGACCCCCTGCGGCGGAGCGGTGGTGTACATCGAGCGGAACTTGTGGATCAGGAAAGGCTTCCCATCCTTGCCGATGCGGGTGTGCGAGAAAAACGCCGGACCCGCGCTGTCGAGCCGCACCGCCACCGCGATCAAGAGCAGCACCGGCGCCAGGAAGAGCAGCACCAGCGACGCGAACGCGATGTCGAAGAGGCGCTTGATGGCGTCGGCCACCACCCGGTAGCGCAGCGACTTGAGGGTGATGAGCGGGATGCCCTCGATCTCGTTCCACGCCACCTGGTGCACGATCAGGTTGTAGAGGTTGGGGATCACGCTGAACCCGATCCCCATCTGGTTGCAGAGCCGCAGGATCTCGAGGTTCCGCTCCTGCGGCAGCGACGGCACCGCCACGAACACGTGGTGGATCTGCGCGTTCTCGACCACCCAGTGGAGATTCTCGAAGGTGCCGAGGACCGGCAGTCCCACCCGGTCGCCCTCCTTGATCGGCAGCCGGGTGCCCACCTTCGCCGCGTCGTCGTCGACGAAGCCGACCGGGTGATACCCGAGCCCGCCGCTGCGCTGCAGCTTCCTGACCAGCCGCCGACCGGTCTTTCCGGCGCCGTAGATCAGCACCCGGTGAACCCCGAGGCCCTTGGCGTGGAAATGCTGGTGGATCCGGTAGAACACCGTGCGCACCGTCACCATCACCAGGATCATCGTGAACGGCGAGTACACGATGATGAGCCGCGACACCTTGGCGCCGGGCAGGAAGAAGAGCAGAGCCGAGAACAGCAGACCGCCGAAGAGCGCGCCGCGGACGATCTTCCGGACCTCGCCCACGTTCATGATGCTGATGTCGCGCTGGTAGAGCCGGAAGAGCCAGAACACCGGCACGAAGAACGCCGGAGTCCAGAGCGCCAGCCCGGCCATGAGCTCGCGCACCGCATTGGGACCGAGGTCGGCGCCCGCGCCGCCGAGGCGCGCCAGCATGGCGGGATGGCCGAGCAGCGCGTCGACGGTGATCTGCTGCATCAGGAGCGCCAGGAAGAAGCTGGTCGCGACCGCGAACGCATCGGCCACCGCGAGAAACGCGGTGAGCAACAGATCGTAGTGGCGTTTGAGCGCCTCGAAGAACGCTTGCTCGAACGGCAGTGTGGAGGCTGTGTCGTCGTCCTCGGCGTCGAAGCGAGCCAAGCCCTGATCCAGGCCCCAGCCCGCGGGCGCCGCGGCGACCGCGGCCGAGGAGGGATTGACGACGCCGCCGTTGGAGGCGCGCGCTTCAGGGCTCGCGGCGGACGCCGTTGGATCGGCGCAGGAGGTACCGGCCGAGGCTCCAGGCGAATCGAAGGTTCTCATACGAGTAACGCTTCCAGAGCCGCCGCGGCTCGACGCACAGCCGGAAGAACCACTCTAACCCGTTGTCGCTCATCCAGTGCGGCGCCCGCGGTGTCGCGCCCGACAGGAAGTTGAAGAGCCCTCCGCACGGAATGCACACCGGCACCTTGAGCGCGCCGAGATTGTCGCCGACCCATTTCTCCTGGTAGGGCGCGCCCATCCCCACCAGCAGGATGTGCGGCTTGGCGCGGTTGATCGACTCGACGATCGTAGCATTCTCCTCGGAGCCGAAAAAACCGTGGTGGGTTCCGACGATGCGCAGGGTCGGGTTGCGCTGGACCAGGGCATCGGCGGCGCGCGCCGCCACCCCGGGCTTACCGCCCAGCAGGTAGAGGCCCATGCCGTTCTGCGCGGCGTACTCGGCGATCGGGTGAATCAGGTCGGAGAGTGTCAGCTTGACGGGAACCGGACGGCCGATGAGGCGCGCGCCCCACACGATCGACATGCCGTCCGGGTAGACGAGATCGGCGTTCCGCACCACCTGGTGGTACTTCGCATCGGACAGATTCTGACAGTAGGTGTGCGCGTTCAGATAGATGAGCGTGTGGACACGGCCGTTCTGCGCGCACAGCTCGCCGATCTTCTCGACCACGTCCTCGGTCTCGAGGACATCGAGAGGGACGCCCATGAAGTCGACGCGCTTGACCGGGCGCACCGCCACCCCGGAAGGCGGTGTGTGCGTCGCCGGACCTTCCGGCGCATCCACGGCCGCCGCTGCTGGCGCCGGGGGCTTGGGCAACTCGGTCGTCGAGGCCGAGTCGTTGGCTGGTTGTTCCACGCAGTCCCCTGGGCTGATCGAGATCACGGGTCTCGCGGCTTCGGCTTCATCTCACTCGCTGGTTCGCGTCGCGAGTCACGCGAGGGAGAGGCCCGCCGCGAGGATCTCGGCTTCGTGGAAAACTCGAAGCCCCAGAGGATCTTTCGGCGAGACACGCGACCGGTGGTTTCGTACCACTTCGACCTACCCCTGTCAAACCTCCGTCGCTCCCATTCATGTTCCTGAAACGCTTCGCCAAAGCCCGATTGCTGCGGCCTCTACGTCCGCCACGCGATGGGCGTGTATACACGGCGCGGTGGGGCGAACGCAGTGACGCTGGTCACAGGGGGCACAGGGAAAGCGCGGGTCGAGCGCGACGCCGTCGAAACCAGCCGGCGCCGTGAGGCTGGGCCCGGCGGGTCCGAAGAGTGCCACCGCGCGGGTGCCGAGCGCCGCCGCCAGATGCAGCGGTCCGGAATCGCCTCCCACGAAGAGCCGGGCCGCCTGGATCAGCCCCGCGACCGCGGTGAGCGGCTCGCCGATCGCGGGCGCCGCCGACGGACCGATCCCCGTCGCGATCCCCGCCACCAGCACGGCCTCCGAGGACGATCCCAGCACCGCGATCCGCGCCCCGAGCGCCGCCGCCAGCCGCCTTCCCAGATCGACCCAGCGCTCGCGCGGCCACGCCCGATAGATCCACGTGGCGCCCGGATGGAAGACCACGAGTGCCCGGCGGCCGGACTCGCCCCAGCGACCGGTCGTCCAATCGGCCGCCCACTCCACCGCCGAATCGAGCGCAGCCAGGCGCGTCGGCGGAAGCGGTCCCAAGATCCCGAGCCGCTCGAGCACCGGCTGCGCGCGAAGCGCGAGCGGCTGGCCGGGCTCGATCTCGGCGCGCGTCCAGGCACCGCGCTCGAACCGCACCACGTGCAGCGGATCGCGAAAGGGAGTGAGCGGCGACGTGGTGTCGAGGTAGCCGGCGCGAAGCGGTGCCCGCGCGAGGAACGTGACGAGCGTGTTCCGCACCGACGGGCTCACGTTGATCACCGCGTCCGCCGGCTCGCGTGCGAGTGCCGCGAGCGCGCTCAACCGGCGGCCGCCCGATCGCACGGCCAGCACACGGTCCACGCCTGGCGCGCCGTCGAAAAGCGGCGCCCAGGCCCCGTCGACGGCGAACGCGACCTGCCGCGCGAAGCCGGTCTCGTGAAGCCGCGCGGCGACGCGCACCGCCTGGATCGCATCCCCCAGACGAGAGAGCTCGACCACCAAAACCCGGGCGACGGAGCGCGGCGTTCCGGAGCCATCGCCGCCCTCGCGCGGGGTCGCGACCGGAGCGAGAGCGTGCGCGAGCCACGCTCCCGCCACGCGCCTCGTGGCCTGGATCACGTCGCCGCCGCGCGCTGGCCTTGGAACGCCGCCGCTGCCCGTTCGCAGGCCCCGAGGATGAGCCTCGCGTCGAGGCCGGCGAGGCACGCGACGCTCCGGCAACGCTGGATGTTGCACTGCTCCGGAACGCAACCGAGATCGAGCCTCGCCACGTGAACGCGTCCATCGGGCGGCAGAATTCGCGGCGGTCCGTTCACCTCGCCCACCGGGCCGAGCACCGCCACGGTGGGCGCGTTCACCGCGATCGCCAGATGCAGCACACCGGTGTCCGGCACCACCACCAGGCGCGCGTCGGCGAGCAGCGCCGCCAGCGAGCCGACGGTGAGTCGCGCCGCGACGGATCGAACCGAATCCACGGCGGCCTGACGTACCACCTCGTCCGCGAGCCCCGCTTCGGCGCGGCTACCCGTGATCAGCACCACGGCGCCGAGCCGCTCGCTCAGACCGCGCGCCACCTGGCCGAGCACCTCCGCGGAAACGCGCCGGAACGACCGGTAGCGGTCGCCCGAGCCCGGATGCAGCACCACGTAGCCCGCCCGCGGATCGACGGCGATGCCCGTGTACGCCCGGCGCGCCTGCGCGCGATCGAGGTCGCGGAGCGGAAAGAACGGAATGTGCCCGCCTTCCCCGCCCTCCACCGGGATCCCCAGGCCACGCAGCAAATCGAGACTCCGCTCGGGCTCGTAGCGAATACCCGCTTCGAGGGGCACCGCGATCGTGTGCAGAAACGCCCGGCGGTGGGTGTCGTGGCCGACGCGCTGGCTGGCGCCGGTGAGCCACGCGAGCAGCACCGGGCGCAGCTCCGTCCACGAGTAGAGATCGAACACCAGGTCGGGAGCACCGCCGGCGCGGATCGATCGCGCCACCGTCCACAGGTCGCGCCAGCCGCCGCTGCTCAGGCGAACCTCCGCCACGGCTTCGTTCCGCTCGAAGACCTCGGCGTTCGCGGCGCTCGCCAGCACCGTGATCTCCGCCCTGGGAAACGCGCGCCGCAACGCGACGAGGAACGGCATCGCGAGCAGCGCATCGCCCAGCCGGTCGTCGCGGATCACCAGAATCCGCCGGATCGCGACCGAGTCGAACGGGCGCCGCATCGCTCGCCCGACGGTCGCGGACAGCACGGCGAGGACCGCGTGGCGAGCGGCGCGCGACGCGCGACGCACCGGCCAGCTCGCGCGCGGCCACGGATCGGCCGAGGGAGGCCGCTGGCCACGCGCCGATCCCGGAGCGCTCAATAGAGCCGGCCTCGCAACCAGAGTCGCAGCCATCGCTCGAGACGCGCGGGCATGCCGAGTGCCGCCGGCAGCGGCTCGCGCGACAGCACGCCGATGTGGCTCGCCGGGTTCACCAGGAACGTGCGCGCGCCGGCGCGACGCAGGTCCGCCATCGACCACGGCGAGACGTGCTGCTCGTAGCGATTGCCCAGGAACTCGTCGCGCTCCTTGAAGTCGCGCGGCACGCTCACCAGCACCACGCGCCCCACTCGTGTGGCGTGCTCGAGCACCTCCCGACCCACGTCACGCGGCATGTGCTCGAGGATGTCGATCAAGAGCACCAGGTCGAACGAGCGGTCGTCCAGCGTCCGTAGCACGTCGAGGGCCTCGCCCCGGTGCACGCGATCGTAGAGCTGCTCGTGCACCGGCCCGAGATAGGGCTCGTGCGCCTCGATGCCTTCGACCCGGTGGGTGCGCGTCCCGTAGGGAACGCGGCCCGGAAAGATCTCCAGGTACTCGCGCGCCAGGAATCCCCATTTTCCGTGGCCCACGCCCACGTCGAGCACCGATTTCGGCTGGAGGCGCATCATCGCGTCCACGATGACGCCGATTTGAGACCACTGGCTGGTGGGCATGGGGCTCTCGCGACGGCGGATGCGGGTGAATCAAATCCGAGCGGCGATTCCCCGCCAACCTCACGCCGCCGCGCGGCCGAACACCGATTCGGCGGTGAGCAACAGCTCGAGCATCGAGCGTCGCTCTCGCCACGCGAGCTGCAGCGCCAGATAGTGAAGCAGCGCGGCGCGCATGGCGGAGTCGGCCTCGACGGGATCGACGCCGCCCAGCGCCAGCGCCGCGATCGTCTCGCTCGCCACCACCCGGCTCAGCTCGCCGCGTTCGAAGAACGCACGCCGCACCGGCGCCAGGATGCGCTCGTCGTCCACGAGGGTGCCGCCCAGGCTGGGCGGCGATTGGCGCCAGCCGAGCGCCACCTGCGTCACGAACCGGAACCAGTCGTAAAAGCGGTGACCGCGGCGCGCGTACTCCCAGTCCAGTGCTCGCACGCCGAGCGCCGTGAGCAACAGGTTTCCCGGAGCGAGATCGAAGTGGCAGAAGACCGGCGGCGCCGCGTCGAGCCGCGCCGCGCACTCGCGCACCCGCCGCCACGCCGGAACCACCCGCGGGCCGAGCGCCCCGACCTCGGCTTCGATCCCGTCGAGCGCTGGACCGAGGGCGTAGACCGGACCGATGGCTTCCGGCGGCTCGAGTATCCAGAGGTCCGCAAGCCACACGCGCACGTGCTCGAGCTGGCTGCGGAGTGCCATCGGATCGTGCGCGGGCCGGAGTGGACGGCCCTCGAGATACGAGAACGCCGCGGCCTCGCCGGGTCCCCACGGGGCGCGGGCGAGCGGCTCGGGAACCGTGATCGCGAGCGATCGCTCGGCGCGCGCGACGATCTCGCTCAGCACCTGATACTCGCGCGCCACGCGATTGGGCCCATCGCCGCGGTGCACCCGGATCACCGCCCGCCGCGCATCTCCGGCGGAACGGCGGATGACGAGCGTCAATCCACGCTCGCCCGAGATCGCCAGCTCGATCTCGGCCTCGGGAAAACCCAGGGCTCGGGCGAGCTCACGCATCGCCGCGATCGCCGCTCATCGCTCCGCCACCAGCGCCAGGCTCGGAAAGAGCCACGGCGTCAGCCAGCGCGGCGAGCCGAGCCGTGCCAGCACCCGCGCCAGCGCCACGAAGATCCGCGCCTCGGGCGACGGAAACGGCATCGAGCGCTCGGCCAGGAGCTCGAGGCCCGAGCGCGGCCACACCGGCACCACGAACCGGAACGAGCGGTAATCGCGGAGCGGCCCCCACACCTCGCGCAACCGCAAGCCGGCGTCGGCGGTGAGACGAGTGAGATCGCGGAGCCCGTGCGTCCAGCAGCGATATGGCGCACCGCCCTTCCGCGCGCGGTGATAGCGATCCGCGAGCGCCCGCGGTAGCGGCGTCAGCCAGCGCAGCCCGGTGTGCTCGTCGCGAGCACCGGCCCAGTAACGGAGCGCGAAGCGGTTCTCCATCGCGAGAAACAATCTCCCGCCCGGAGCCAGCACCCGCGCCGCCTCGACCAGCGCCAGCCGCTGCGCCTCGCGAGGCGAGACATCCGGCCGCGACACCGGCACCCATTCGAGCACGCCGTTCACCACCACCGCGTCGAAGGTGCGGTCCGCGAACGGCAGCGCGAAGAGATCGGCGTTGGCGGCGATCACGTTGCCGACGCCCTCGCGCGCGGCGCGCGCTCCCACCTGCCGTGCCGCCGCAAGCGTGGGATCGACCGCGTGCACCTCACGCACGTAGCGCGCCAGCGGGAACGAGACTCCGCCCCAGCCACAACCGGCGTCGAGAACCACCGCGGTG
>CAZYWA010000146.1:0-15925 GCA_964650975.1 uncultured bacterium | reverse complement strand
TTGCGCTCCGCCAAGTGCGCGAGGGCGAGTGATCGGGGGCGGTGGGCGGGGGTGCTCCGCGCAGCGCACACCGCGATTCGCTCGACGGCGAGCCGTGCCCCCGCCCGCCGCCCCCGGGCGCTCGCCCTCGACTCGAGCGACCTCGGCACGCCGGTCCAAGCGGCGCCAACTCTTGAGGTAGGCTGATCGGGTTCGACCTCGAAGGGGGCGGGCCCGGCGATGACCTCTTTACCTGCGCACATCGGTTGGATCGACAGTCGGCACGATGACATGTGCCGGCTCGTGACCGAGTGGGCGCAGCTCAACACCGGGACCTACAACGTCGCGGGGTTGCGCTCGTTCGCGGATCGCGTTGCGGAGCGCTTCGCCGCGCTCGGCGGCGAGGTATCGATCCACGAGGTGCTCCCCGAGCCGCGCGTCGACGATCGCGGTCAGGCCGCGAGCGTGCCCCTCGGCCGTGTGGTGCGGGTGCGACAGCGTCCCACAGCGCCGCTCCAGGTGCTGCTGGTGGCGCACCTCGACACCGTGTTCGCCGCCGACGATGCGTTTCAGCGGGTCTCGGTGGTCGACGAGCACACACTGCGCGGGCCGGGCGTCGCCGACTGCAAGGGCGGCGTCGCGGTGATGCTGGCGACGCTGGAAGCCATCGAACGCAGCGCGCTGGCGGCCGAGGTCGGCTGGGAGGTGGTGCTCAATCCCGAGGAGGAGATCGGCTCGCCGGGCTCGACGCCGCTCCTGATGGAGCGGGCGCCGCATTTCGACCTGGGTCTCGTCTACGAGCCCGCGATGCCGAGCGGAGCGCTCGTCAAGGCGCGCAAGGGCTCGGGCAACTTCGCCCTCGTGGTGCACGGTAAGCGCGCTCACGCGGGACGCGACTTCGATCGCGGCCGGAACGCGATCCACGCGCTCGCGTCCGCCGTGGAAGCGCTGGCGCGGCTCTCGGGCACGCGGCCCGGGCTCACGGTGAACGTGGGCGCCATCTCCGGTGGCGGCGCGGTCAACGTGGTTCCCGACGTCGCGGTGGCGCGCTTCAACATCCGCGTGGTCGAGCCGGCCGATCAGAACTTCGTGGAGGCGAGGCTGCGCGACGTGCTCTCGGGCATCGACAGCAAGGAAGGCATCCGCTCGGAGCTCTTCGGCGGGTTCCGCGCGCCGCCCAAACCGCTCGCCGGCGCCACCGCCGAGCTGCTCGAGCACATCCTCGATTGCGGCCAGATGCTGGGCGTCGATCTCGCCACCGAGACCAGCGGCGGCGTGTGCGACGGCAACCGGCTGGTCGCGGCGGGACTGCCGACGGTCGACTCGATGGGTCCGCGCGGCGTCGGCATCCACACCGACCGCGAGGTGGTCCATCTCGACACGCTCGTCGAGCGCGCCAAGCTGAGCGCGCTGCTCATCACGCGCATGGCGAACGGCGAGATCGAGTGGCCGAGGAAGACCCGAACGCCGGCCCTGCTGCGGAGCTAGCCCTCATGGACATGGTCCGCCCGGCGCGAGTCGCGGATCTCGAGGCGCTGCTTCATCTCGCGACCCTCACCGGCTTCGGTCTCACCACCCTGCCGCGCGATCCGGAGTTCCTGCGCAAGCGGCTCGCGGAGTCGGAGCGCAGCTTCGCGCACCTGAACGAGGAGCCGCGCGGCGAGCCCTATCTCTTCGTGCTCGAGAGCGGCGCCGGCGGCGAGGTGGTCGGCACCAGCGCTATTCTCTCGAAAGTGGGCGGTTTCGAGCCGTTTTACGCGTACCGGGTCGAGACCAAGGTGCACGAGTCGAAGATGCTCGACGTGCGGAAGGAGATCCCGGTGCTCCACCTGGTCCGCGAGCACAGCGGGCCGAGCGAGATCGGCGGGCTCTTCCTGGCGCCGGCGCACCGCGACTCGGGACGCGGCCGGCTGCTCTCGCGCTCGCGATTCCTGTTCATGGCCGAGCACCCGAGCACCTTCGATGCCGAGGTGCTCTCCGAGATCCGCGGCGTCAGCGACGAGCGTGGAGAGTCGCCGTTCTGGGAAGCGGTGGGACGCAAGTTCTTCGACATCGACTTTCCCAAGGCCGACTACTTGAGCCTGCTCAACAAGCGCTTCATCGCCGATCTCATGCCCACCCATCCGCTCTACCTGCCGCTGCTTCCTCCCGAGGCCCAGGCGGTGATCGGCGAAGCACATCCGCAAAGCCGCGGTGCGCTCAAGCTGCTGGTGGACGAGGGCTTTCAGCCGAGCGGCATGGTCGACATCTTCGACGCGGGGCCGATCGTGCGCGCGCGCGTCGAGGAGCTGCGCGCGGTGCGCGATAGTGCTCGCGCCGTCATCGAGAAGGTGGGCACCTCCAAGGCGCACGGCGAAACCTTCCTGGTGTGCCGGGTGGGCGCGAAGGCGGAGTTCCGGGCGGCGATCGGCCACGTCGAGAAGGTGGGCGACGGCGGGATCCGTGTTTCGGCGGCTCTGGCCGAGCGGCTCGAGGTGCGTGCGCGTGACGAAGTGCGGTTGACGCCGGTGCGGGGATCGGCGCCCGGCGAGGTCCGCCGCGAGGCTCACGGTGAGGTGCGCTCGTGAGCGCCGCGCGCGGCCACTTCCTGGGCGGACGCTGGGTCGAGGGCGCGGGACCGCCGCTCATCTCCGAGGATCCGGCCACCGGTGCCTTGGTGTGGCAGGGACGCGCGGCGCTTTCCGCCGAGGTGGATCGCGCGGTGCGCGCCGCGCGGGCCGCGTTCGAGCCCTGGGCGGTGCGATCGCTCGACGCGCGGCTCGAGGTCATCGAGGCCTATCGCGCCGTGCTCGAGAAGCGCCGCGCCGAGCTCGCGCGCACCCTCTCGCTCGAGACCGGGAAGCCGCTCTGGGAGTCGGCGACCGAGGTCGGGTCGATGATCGGCAAGGTGGCGCTCAGCCTCGATGCGTTCCGGAAGCGCGCCGCCGAGTCGGTGAGCGAGAAGCCCGGCGAGCGCGCCGCCACGCGCTACAAGCCGCACGGTGTGCTGGCGGTGCTCGGCCCGTTCAACATGCCGGGGCACCTGCCCAACGGACACATCGTGCCGGCGCTGCTCGCGGGCGACACGGTGGTCCTGAAGCCCAGCGAGCTGACGCCGCTGGTGGGCGAGATCATGGTGGCGGCGTGGGAGGAGGCTGGTCTTCCCGAGGGAGTGCTGAATCTCCTTCAGGGAGGACGCGAGACCGGGCAGGCGCTCGCGGGTCACGGCGATCTCGACGGGCTGCTCTTCACCGGCAGCTACGAGGCGGGGCTCGCCCTCAGCCGCACCTTCGCCGAGCATCCCGAGCGGATCCTCGCGCTCGAGATGGGCGGTAACAATCCGCTGGTGGTGTGGGACGTGGACGATGCGCACCTCGACGCGGCGGCGCAGCTCACCGTGCAGTCGGCGTTCGTCACCGCAGGCCAGCGTTGCACCTGCGCGAGGCGGCTGATCGTCGCGCGCGGGCCCGAGGGAGGGCGATTTCTCGACCGTTTGGTGGCGTGGACCGGCCGGCTGCGCGTCGGTCCGTTCACCGACGTGCCCGAGCCCTACCTGGGCCCGGTCATCTCGGTGGCCGCCGGGGAGCGATTGCTCGCGGCACAAGCCAAGCTGGTGGGGCGGGGGGCGCGGGTGCTGGTGGAGATGGCGCCAATGGGATCACGCGCGAGCTTGCTAAGGCCGGGAATTATCGATGTGAGCGAGGTGCCCGATCGCGAGGATCGGGAGCACTTCGGTCCGCTTCTGCAGGTGATTCGCGTGGCGACGTTCGACGACGCCATCGCCGAGGCGAACCGCACGCGCTTCGGACTGGCGGCGGGGCTCTTGTGCGATCGCGCGGAGCGCTACGACGCGTTCTTCGCGCGCGTCCGCGCCGGTGTGGTGAGCTGGAACCGCCCCACCACCGGTGCCAGCGGTGCATTGCCGTTCGGCGGCGTCGGCCTGAGCGGCAACCATCGTCCGAGCGGGTTCTTCGCGGCGGATTACTGCTCGTATCCGGTGGCGGCGCTCACCCGCGAGTCGCTCGGCGGAGTGGATCCGGTACCGTCCGGGATCGAGGTGCCCCCCATCGAGGGGACACCATGAACACCATGAATAGCGCGGGAAATGGTGTCGAGCTCAACCTCGACGGCCTGGTCGGGCCGACCCATCACTACGCCGGATTGGCGCGCGGCAACGTCGCGTCGGCGGGGAGCCGCGGCACGGTTTCGAGCCCGCGCGCGGCGGCGCTCGAAGGGCTCGCGAAGGCCAAGCTGCTCGCGGACCTGGGCGTGCCGCAGGGCGTGCTGCCGCCGCAGGAGCGCCCCGACGTGTGCGCGCTCAAGCGCCTCGGTTTCAGCGGTTCGGACGTGGAAGTGCTGCACGCGGCGGCGCGCGAGCAGCCGCGGCTGCTCGCCGCTTGCTCGAGTGCGTCGAGCATGTGGACCGCGAACGCGGCCACCGTGTCGCCGAGCGCCGACACCCCGGACGGACGCGTGCATTTCACGCCGGCCAACCTGGTGGCGCATCTCCATCGCTCGCTCGAGCCCCCGACCGTGGGGCTGGTGCTCCACCGGATCTTCCCGGATCCCAAGCATTTCGTGCATCACGCGCCGCTTCTGGCCACGGAGGCGCTCTCCGACGAAGGTGCCGCCAATCACACGCGGCTCTGCGCCGCGCTCGGCCGGCCGGGAATCGAGCTCTTCGTGTACGGGCGAGAAGGCATGAGCCAGGGCACGAGCGAGAACGGCGGGCCGAGCTCGTATCGGTTCGCCGCGCGTCAAACCCGCGAGGCGAGCGATGCGGTGGCGCGGCTGCACGGTCTGCACGCCGAATCGGCCGTGTTCGTGCGTCAGGATCCGGCCGCCGTGGACGCGGGAGCGTTTCACAACGACGTCCTCGCGGTCGGCCATCGCAACGTGCTCTTGGTGCACGAGCAGGCATGGGTGGACGGAGCGCAGGTGCGGAAGGATCTCGAATGGCGCGTCCGCGAGCGCTGCGGTGTCGAGCTCGAGGTGCTGTGCGTGCGCGCCCGCGAGCTGAGCCTCGACGAGGCCGTGCGCACGTATCTCTTCAACAGCCAGGTCGTGACCGCCGCCGACGGCACCGTGATGCTGGTGGCACCGGTCGAGTGCGAGGCGAACCCTCGCGCTCGCGCCGTCATCGAGCGCCTCGTGGGCGGCGACGGAACGATCCGCACGGTCAAGTTCGTGAGCTTGCGTCAGAGCATGCGAAACGGCGGCGGGCCCGCGTGCCTGAGGCTGCGCGTCGAGCTGACGCCGTTCGAGTGGAACGCGATGGAACCGGGCGTCGTGCTCGACGACGCCCGCTACGCCGAGCTGGTGCGCTGGGTCGAGCGCCACTACCGCGACCGGCTCAACGCCGAGGATCTCGCCGATCCGCTGCTGCTCGACGAGTCGCGCGCGGCGCTCGACGACCTGACCCAGCTCCTCCACGTCGGATCCGTCTACCCGTTCCAGCTCGCCGGCGCGTAGCCCGGGTCGCTCGCGCATGGAATCGCGCGGGTTCGTGCTCCAGTCGAGCTACCGGATCGAGCGCCGCCGTCCGGTGGTGCAGCTCTGGGGACGGCTCGACGACGGACGCACGTTCCTGGTGCGCGACACCCGCCAGGTCCCCCATTTCTGGATTCCCGAGGCCGACGGCGACGCGGCGCGGAACGCCGGGGCGCGAGTCGTCCCCGACGAGCCCGGTCCGAAGCGCGTCACGTTCGACGGCGAGCCGGTGGTGCGCGTCGACGTCGACGTGCCGTCCGACGTGCCTCCGCTGCGCGGCCGTCTGAGCGAGGCCGGCGTCGCCTGCTTCGAGGCCGACGTGCGCTTCGCGATGCGCTTGCTCATCGATCGCGGCGTCCGCATCCGGCTCTCGATCGACGGCGACGCTCGCGCGCCGCGCCCGGACGAGCGCGCGGAGCTGGTGTTCGACGATCCGCGGATCGCTCCCGCGCCGCGCGCCGCACCGCGCGCCGCACCGCGCGCGGCACCGCTCGCGGCACCGCTCGCGGTGCTCTCGATCGACATCGAGACCGATCCCGAGGCGCGTCGGCTGCTCGCCATCGGTCTTCATGGATGCGGAGCATCCGAGGTGCTGCTCCACACGCCGCGCGGCTACGCCTGCCCGGAGAGCGCGACACCGGCGCGCGACGAGCGGGAGTTGCTCGGGCTCCTGGGCGAGCGCGTCCGGGCGCTCGATCCCGACGTGATCACCGGCTGGAACGTGATCGATTTCGATCTCGCGGTGCTGGCGCGGATCGCGAAGCGAGCGGGCGTGCCGCTCGAGCTGGGCCGCGCGCCGGGAGAGGTGCGGATCCGGCCGGCGCGCGGGTTCTGGGATCGAGCCAGCGCCTCGCTGCCGGGCCGAGCGGTGCTCGACGGCATCCAGCTGCTCAAGGCCTCGTTCGTGCGGATGGAGAGCTATGCGCTCGACGCGGTGGCGCGCGCGGTGCTGGGCGAAGGGAAGCTCCTCTCCGGAGGCGGCCGCGCCGACGAGATCCTGCGGCTCTTCGAGGAGGATCGTTCGCGGCTGGTGGCCTACAACCTCACCGACGCGCGCCTGGTGATCGACATCCTGGCGAAGCTCGAGCTGCTCGATCTGTCGCTCGAGCGCAGCTTGCTCACCGGCCTGCCGCTCGATCGCGTCGGGGCGAGCATCGCGGCGTTCGAGTTTCTTTACCTCTCGGAGCTCGGGCGGCGAAACATCGTGGCGCCCACCGCCGCGGTCGCGACCACGCGCTCGAGCGCCGCGTCCTCGGAGCCGCGCGCGGACGACGAGACCGAAGACGGCAGTGCATTCGAGTCGTCGCTTCCGCTCGGCGACGTGGCCGCGTCGCCGGGACCGGGCCGCACGGCGCGCGTTCCAGCGGAGGCTCGCTCGACCGCTGTCGCGGACGACGCGGACGACGACGAGCCCGAAATGATGCTGGGCGGCCACGTCCTCGAGCCGCGTCCGGGGCTCTACGAGATGGTCGCGGTCTTCGACTTCAAGAGCCTTTATCCGTCGCTGATGCGCACCTTCCAGATCGACCCGCTGGGCTTCGTGCCGCGCGACCGGCCCGCGGACGATCCGATCGTGGCACCGAATGGCGCTCGCTTCCGCCGAGCGCCCGGGATCCTGCCGGGGTTGCTCGACGAGCTCTTCCCGCGTCGCGAGCTGGCGAAGCTCGAGCACCGTCCGCTCGAGAGTCAGGCGATCAAGATCCTCATGAACTCGTTCTACGGCGTGCTCGGCACCTCCGCGTGCCGGTTCTTCAACCCCGACGTGGCGAACGCGATCACCTCGTTCGGGCGCGAGCTCTTGCTGTGGACCAAGCGCCGCGTGGAGGAGCTGGGCCACGACGTGCTCTACGGCGACACCGACAGCTTGTTCGTCGAGCTGCGCGGTGGTGGGGCGGCGAAGCTCCCGGCGCCGGCGGCGCTGGAGCTGAGCGAGCTGCTTCGCGCGCGGGTGAACGACGATCTCGCCGCGTTCGTGCGCGCCGAATGGCGCGTCGAGCCCAAGCTCGAGATCGAGCTCGACACGCTCTACCGGAAGCTGCTGCTGCTTCCGCTTCGCCACGGCACCGGTGGCGCCCGCAAGCGCTACGCCGGGCTCGCCGACGAGAACGGCGAATCGCGCGTGGTGTTCACCGGCATGGAGGCGGTGCGCAGCGACTGGACCGAGCTCGCCAAGCGCGTGCAGCGCGGCCTTTACGAGCGGCTCTTCGCGGGCCAGGCCGTCCTCGAGTTCCTGAGCGCGATCGTGACCGAGCTCAGGGCCGGCCGCCTCGACGGCGAGCTGGTGTACCGGAAGATGCTTCGCAAGGACGCGGCCCGCTACACCAAGACGACACCGCCGCACGTGGCCGCGGCGCGTCTCACCGGTGCCTTGCCGGGAACCTCGGTGGCCTACGTGATGACGCGCAACGGGCCTCAGCCGCCGGACGGGCGCGGCGCCCTCGATTACGAGCATTACGTCGAGAAGCAGATCCGGCCGGTGGCCGAGCCGGTGCTCGCGGTGCTGGGCCTCGACTTCGACCGCGCGGTGGGAGCGCAGCTCGACCTGTTCCTTTAGGTTCGACCGGCGCTTCGCAGGTGGGTGCGGCATTACCCAGCTGAGCGCCAGGCTGCACGCATCCCGCGCGTACCAGGCGTTTCGATCTCCCGTCGGCCGCCGCGGGTTGGCTGCGCACCGAACTTGCAGTCGCTCGGTGTCGCATCATCCACCAGCGTTTCGCGGAGGCCACGATGGGCGATTCCGAAAACCCTTATGCAACACCGAAGGGCGATCCCTCGCGCGAGGTCGACCGGCGGGAGATCCACTTCCTCCAACCCGGCGGCAAGGGCCGAGCGATCGCGAATGGCGCTGCGTCGGTGTTGAAGAGCGTCTTCACGATCCTCGGCGCACTCTTCGTGCTGGGCTACCTCTTTTCGATGTTCGCGCGGGGCCGCCAGGTGCGGCGCCGCGGGCGCGTGCTGCTCCCGGGCATCACCACGGGCGGCGCGTGGGCGGGACCACCGGTGGCGATTCGCTCGGCGTCCAGCGCGCCGGCCGGCCTGGCACCCGCCTGGCGAGAGAACGCACGCACCGAGCACGCCTCGGTGGCGGCGTTCGCGCGGCTGGTGCTCGACCTCGTGGCGCTCGGCGCGCCGCCCGAGCTGATCGCGGCGGCGAACCTCGACGCCCTCGACGAGATCCGCCACGCCGAGCTGTGCTTCGCGATCGCGCGCTCGTTCGGCGGTGCCGGCGAGGGTCCGGCGCCGTTTCCGGAGGTGCGCCGCCTCGAGCCCTTGCCCCGCATGCGCACCGCGGCGCTCGCGAAGCTCGCCGTGGAATCGCTCGTCGATGGTGCGTTGCACGAGGGAGTTTCCGCCCGCGTGATCGGCGCGGTCGCGCGGCGCTCGGAGGACGCCTCGCTTCGCGACGTGCTGGAAGCGATCGCGGCCGACGAGGCGCGTCATGCGGCTCACGGCTGGGACGTCGTCGAGTGGTGCGCCGCGGAGGGTGGAGCACGGGTGGCGCAGGTGCTGGCGGGAGCGATTCGCGCGGTGCCTCGCGAGCTCGCGTCTTCGCGGCAGCCGGAGGCTCGAGATGGCGCATGGGAGCGGTGGGGGATCCCTGGCTCCGAGCTGGAACGAAACGCGTATGCGGAGCTTCGGGCTCGGCTCGCGGCTCGCGTTACTCGCCTCTGCGACGCCGGGTCGGCCTCGCACCGCGCAACGCTCCCGCTCTCGGGACTCGCCGGCCGACCGGCGAGTGCCTGATCCACGGCTCGCGCGGCCGGGATGGCGCGGCGAAGCCGCGAGATTTATGCTCGCGACATGAATCGGAACTGGTTGTCGGCCGCGACGGCTCTCGCGGTGATTGCTTTCGTCGGTGGCCCCAGGCTCGCCTGGGCCACTCCTCATCGCATGTTCGTCACCTCCGCCACGGGCACGGGTAACTTGTCGACCTGGGCCAATGCGAATGGGCAGACCGGGATCCAGGCCGGCGATGCGATCTGTCAGGCGCTGGCCGGGGCCGTGCCTTTGCCCAACGCGGGTGCCTATCGAGCGTGGCTCTCCGATTCCACACACGATGCCTACTGCCACGTCAGCGGGTTCCCCGGCACGATGTCGAACAACTGCGGTCAGGCGAGCCTCCCGACCACCGCGGGCCCGTGGGTTCGCACCGATCTCGCCCCATTCGCACCGACCATCGGCCTGCTCGTGGATCCCATCTACGCCGTTTACGCGCCGCCCGACCTCGACCAGCTCGCGAATACGGTCACCAACAACTTCTTCACCGCGACCTTGCCCGACGGGACTTACGACTCGAGCGACGGCTCTTGCCAGGACTGGACCTCGAGCGACAGCTCGCAACCGTCGATCGGCGAGCCGTCCCGCACGTCGGCCGGCTGGACCTCGGCGGCCACCTCTCCATGCAACGAGGCGAAGGCGCTGGCGTGCTTCGAGAGTGGCGCGGGCCCGGCGCTCCCGCCCTTCACCGCGCAGGGCATTCCGGCGTTCGTCACCGACGAGACCGGCTACGGCGATCTGAGTGGCTGGGTGGGATCCGGAGCGACGGATGGTGTGGCGGGCGCGGATGCGATCTGCCGCTACGAGGCCTCGGCGTACGGCCTCTACGCCCAGGACCGCTACCGAGCGTGGATTTCCGACGACGGACTCGCCGCGGCCAGCCGGCTGACCGGCGACGGCCCGTGGGTGAGGCTCGATGGCGTCGGGATCGCCACGTCGAAGGCGGATCTCCTGGATGGAACCCTCTTCACCTCGATCGGCGTCACGCCGTCCGGCGCGTACTTCACCGGCTCGACCTGGACCGGAACCGACGAGCTCGGAGCGGCGACCGCCCAGAACTGCGGTCACTGGGCGGCGACCAACGGGCAGGGGGACGGCGGGTACGCGGACTCGGTCAACGCGCTCTGGACGCACGGCGGCGGCGCCGAGTGCGGCAACGTCCTGGCGGCGATTTACTGCGTCTGCGACCAGACGCTGCTCTTCCAGGATGGATTCGAGAGCGGCGATCTCACCGCGTGGTCGCGGCACGTGCCCTGAGCGAAGCCGTGCCCGGCACCGCGAGGCGCTCTAGGCCCGATCGGTAATTCCGAGCGCCTGTGCTACCGCGACGAGGTAGTCGCGGGTCTCGACCAGGGTCGAGCCGATGTGACTTGCACCCGCCTCGGTCAGAAGTCGAGAGTCGGCGTCCGCGAGCGCGGGAGGCGCCCACCGGCCTACCGCGACCTGAACGTGGGGCGCAGCTGCGCGCAGCTTCTTGACGAGGTACCGAGCGCGAGAGGACGCATGCGGCGGAAGGTCGGCGATGCATACGATCCGGTGCTTCCCCTCTTGCACGAGCGCGACGGTCTCGGCGGAGAGCCGCCCGGTCGTGATGTCGAGTGACACGGGTGAGCCGCGCAGCAACTCTCGTAGCATCCCGAGCGCCAGCTCGTCCGCGCCCGAGCTGGCGGCCGAACCGAGAACCGCCACGAGCGGGCCGGTCGGAGCGTCCGCCTTCGCTTCGCCAGCTTCGCGAGGGTCCGACTCGCGAGCCTTCTGACACATCGCGGACGCGTCCGCGATGTGCTCGTGCATGGCCTCCAGCACCCCCGCCTCCTCGTCCGCCGACAGGCTTCCCTGCAGCCGATCGCGCTCGGCGTAGTTCAAGGCGGGCAACAGCAGGAGGTCGTACACCGATTCGGGGAGATTCGTCTTGCCGAAGTCGTCGATCAGCTCTGCCGCCTCGCCAAAATCGCGCGCGACCAGACGTTGATAAAATCTCACGTCCGGGGCGATGGTGGGCGCTTTCGCCATCAGCGTCTCCACGAACTCGAGGCCGTGCACGTTCCGGCCAAGCACCACCAAGCCGATCGTGAGTGGCGTCGCCATCAAGAGTCCCAGCGGACCCCAAAGCCAAGCCCAGAAGGCCACCGAGATCAGCAGGGCTACCTGCGAGATTCCCGCGGATCCGGCGTACAGCACCGTTTCCAGTACGACGTTGGTGAACACCTCCAGGCAAAAGAAGAGGGCGACCACCCACACGGGACGAGTCCACCCTGGCAGCGCCGCCAGGCTCGTCAGGATCGGTCCGGCGGATCCGATCACCGGTCCGACGTAAGGGATGAATCGAAGGACCCCGGCGAGACCGCCCCAAAGCAGCGGGTACGGCACGCCGATCAAGAACAGCCCGATGGAGACGCCAGCGCCGAAGGTCACATTGACGACGGTCTGCATCGTCAGCTGTCGACTGACGAGCGTGCCCGCCTCATCGAAGGCACGGCTGGTCACCGCGAGGCTGCGGTGCCCAGCCAACGTGATCAAGCGGTCGCGCAAGCTGGCGCGCTCGAGCAGCATGAAGATGACCAGCACCACCACGAACCCGGCCCTTGCGACCGGCTGCATGAGCGGCCCGAGCCAGGGCAGCGCGCGCCACCGGCTGGACGTGTCGAATGGTGCGACCGCGGTAACCGCAGGCTGGACCGAAGAGGCCTCGGCCGACCCGATGGGGCCTCCCGCCGCGTTCGAGGTGTCGTTACTGACCTGCTGAACCAGCCGCTCGAGGGGTCCGAGCACACCCCCGGTACCCGCCTTTCGAACGTCTTCGACCTTCTGCAGGATGTTGTTGCGATAGCCAGGAAGCTCACGCGCGAGCCCGGTCAGCTCGTGGAAGACGGCCCACGAGCCGAGGCCAACGGCGCCGAACGTGACTGCACTCACCACCAGCACGGCCGGTACCCGACCGACCAGGCGCTGGAGCCAGGCAGTCGGCGTCGCCAGAACGAACGCGAACAAGATTGCGAGCGCGACGGGGACGAGAACTTCCTGAGCCAGGGAAAGGACCGCCACCACGAGCACGGCACCCGCGAAGGTCACCCATCTCCGGACGGACGTGGTGTCATTCATGGATCACCATGGGGGGCGCGCCGGTGGTTTCGCCTCCACGTGTGAGCTGGATGGCTTGGCACCTGAACCGCTCCTCATGGCGCGCCCGTCCGATGGTACGGTCGACTCCTTCTCGGCTCGGTCTTCCTCACCTTCGGCATCAACTCGTGCTCTTCGGTACGGCTCGGGCACTGCGGCCAGCTGCAGCTCAGTGCTGCTCGTAATCCCAGCCTCGGTGGATGGACTCGCGTGACTCGTCCCAGCCGCCGTCCCAATCGTGCTTCAGCTCGTCTTCGAGGTCGTCATTCCACGCCGTGTAGCGAGCGCCGTAGTGCTGGTGAGCGCCGTAGCCGAACCGGTGAGCGCGCTCTTCCGCGTCGGTGTTCGGCTGTCCCGGAGGCGGAATCGGGCGCGAGCCAAGCGCCTGTCCGACGGTATCCGGCACGTCTTGCTTGAGGTCGGGTTCCTGTCCCTTGAGGTCGTGCTTGGTCTGCTTCCAGTCGCGCCGGAACGCTTCCTTGACGCGTCCCCAAGCAGAATCGTGGTCTTTGGTCCACCAGCTCGGATCGGTATGCGGTTCCATGTTGAAGCTCCTTTGATCACCGCCTACCGCAAGCACCATGCCGGGCGCGAAGAACGCTACGGTCGATGCTTCAGCGCTTCAGCGAATCGCCGGCCGAGGAAAGTCCTGCACGCCTGCTTCCGAAGCCGTCCCTTACACGATCTTGAACGCGCGTTGCCAAGCGGCGATGGCGTCGGCTGTCCATCGAGTCCCGCTACTCACGGCGGACGCCGGGCGCTTCTGTGTGTGTCGCCTCGTCGGTGGCGGGGCACTCGGCACGGAGGTTGCTCTATCGGTGAGCCATGAGCTCAGCCGCCAAGCCAGTCGCCCCCACTGTCATCGAGTCCATGGGGAACGCCTATGGCGCCGGGCAGCGCCTGATCCTGGACCGGATCGAGCTGCTCGTCTTGCAAGCGACTGAGACATCGGCGCGCTTCGCCCGGACGGGTGCGCTCGCCGCAAGCGGTGTGGCCCTGGTCGGTCTTGGCTGGATGTGTCTCGTCGGTGCCGCTCTCGCATGGCTCGCACCCTCGTGGTCATGGCCCGTAGCGCTCGGATTCGCGGGAATGATGCACGTCGCAGCCGGCGGAGCGTTTCTGGCGAGCTCGAGCACTCGGACGAACCACGCGGAACCGGGTGTGTGATGCCGTCCACGACGACTTCCGGCGCGTCCCGCAGCAGGTGGGAGCTGGCGGCTCGAACCGAGCGCGATCGAGCCTCGCTCGAGCAAGCCGTGGGACAGCTCGAACGCGCGCTGCGGAAGGAGCTGAGCATCGGAGACCGTCTTGCGGAGCGTCCACTCCCCTGGCTCACCGGTGCGTTCGCATTCGGCATTTTCATGGGGCTCCATTGAGAGTCTCGGAACGGAACCCGATCTCATGATGAACCGACCCGTGACCGGCAATGCGCCGGGCAATTCCGGCGAGCCCTTCGACCGCGCAGTGGCCGCCATTGCGCCGAGGGCGCTGGCAGCCCGTGAGGGAGCCGTGCGTACCGACCGCGCGCTGAAGGAACTGGCTCGCGAACATCCGTTGCTCACGCTCGGCAGCGCGACGCTGCTCGGATTTCTCCTCGGCCGACTCATATCGAGGCGCTGACTCTCACACGAGGGGCACCCATTCATGGCGAACACCGCACCAGGCACAGGCACAGGCACGACTCCGAGCGCCTTACATCCGTCCGCCGCCGCGGCCTCGGGGCCGGTACGTCCGCAGGGCGGCAGCGATCAGGGCACCGACTCGAAGGTCGAAGGTATTCTCGAGCAGGGCGGACGGTTGCGTGACGAAGCGGGCCTCCTCGCCACGCACGTCGGCGAAGCTCTGGGGGCGCTGGGCTCGCTGGCGCGGAACCAGCTCGACCAGCGCCTCTACACGACTCTCTCGAGCGCGGCCGGAATCGGCTACGTCCTGGGTGGCGGCTTGCCCTTGCGCCTCGTGACGCTCGCGGTCGGCCTCGGCCTGCGGCAGATGGGCGGTCGCGCGCTCATACGACTCCTCTCGGAGGCCAAGGCGAAATCACCAGCAACACCATCACCACCGGATCGACTACATCGCAGCGAAAGCTGAAGAGGACAAACAAGTCATGAACGTCGAAAGAACCGCATCGAACCTGATCGGGCAGCTCCCGAATCGCCAAGAGATACTGGCTGCGCTCGGCCTCGAGGCACGGCGATCCATCTCCGCCGACGCCATCCAGGCGCTCGGCTACGTCGGCGTCGGTGTCCTCATCGGCGGAGGTCTGGCGCTGCTTCTCGCCCCGAAGTCGGGGCGTGAGCTCCGCGACGACGTCCGCGAGCGAGTGATACAGGCGTTGCCCACCCACTCCGGCGGTGACGCTCCAAACGCCGCCATTCCGTCTCCCGCCGGTTCAGCCAGGCAATAGGCGAGCCCGTCGCATCCGAGGACACGACCGTGAAATCCTCCTAAGCGCGCCCGATTGTAGAAACGAGGGACGGACAGCACGCTTTGCGCATCAAGAAAGGGAGAGAGATATGGGCGATCCGTTGAAGAACGAAGGTGAGGGAAGTCGAACCGGAGCGCGTCGGTACGACGAAGGGGCCACGCGCCACGCCGAGAAGGGCGGGTCGGAGGCCGAGGCCAAGGAAGCCGCGCGCGACCTCGATGATCCTGGCAAGAGACGCGAGATGCAGAAGGCCGAGGAGGTCGGTCGGAAACGCGCCAAGGAGGAAGACCCTCTGCTCCGGAAGCCTGGCTCGTCGAAAGAACCCTGAGCTCGGGGCCCGGTCGGGCCTCGTTCGCCCACCCGTGACTCTTGCGAACCGCCGGCGGCGCACAACCCGCGAATGCGATGGAGGACCCACCACCATGAAGTCTCCCCGGTTTGTCGGTGCCCTGATGCTCTCGGTTGTGGTGCTGGATGCGGGGTGCGCAGGCCATCACCCGCTCCTGGATCGTATGCGCGGTAAGTCTGAACCCGACGCGTCAGGCACCGAGGGTGCCGCACGAGAGAGCTCGACGCCCTCGCCCGGCGGCGGCACCGATCGCGACGAGTTGGTGACGGTGGACGGACGCCAGCGAAGTTACTACCTGCATCTGCCTCCCGGCGCGAGCTCCACGGGGGCATACCCCTTGGTTTTCAACTTCCACGGGGGACGGGGCAACGGACACCAGCAAGCCGAGCTCTCCAAGATGCCCGCTTTCGCGGATCGCTACGGATTCATCACCGTCGCGCCCGATGGCATCGAGACCAACTGGAACGACGGGCGCGGCACCACCAAACCGTCCCAGATGGGTATCGACGACGTGAAGTTCGTACGCACCATCTACGACAAGGTGCGCGGCGCCTATGGAATCGATCCAAAGCGCGTGTTTGCCACCGGCATCTCGAACGGGGCGATGTTCAGCTACCGCCTCGCGTGCGACATGAGCGACGTATTCGCCGCGATCGGGCCAGTCGTCGGGTCGCTGGCGAGCAAGTATCGACCCAGTTGCCGCCCCAGCGAGCTCGTCTCCGTCATCTCGATCATGGGCGACGCCGACGAATTCGTGCCGATCCAGGGAGGCATCGAAGGCTGGAAGAACGGCAAGGGCGACGGGG
>CAZYWA010000145.1:0-15966 GCA_964650975.1 uncultured bacterium | reverse complement strand
GGCGTACACGGTGCGATCGGGGATCGGCGCGGTGATCCTCGCCGTGCTGCTGGTGATCGGCATCTGCATGCCGTCGTTCGTGCTCGCCGTGGTGCTGATCGAGAGCTTCGCGATGCGTCTCGGGGTGGCGCCCGCGGCGCTCTGGGAGGGATTCTCGTACGGCGTGCTGCCGGTGGTGACTCTGGCGTTGGCGCCCGGTGCTTATCTGGCACGGCTCACGCGCTCGGAGCTGGTCGAGCTCGAGACCCGTGAGTTCGTGCAGACCGCCCGCGCCAAGGGGCTCTCGGCTCCGGTGGTGCTGCTCAAGCACCAGCTTCGGCCGGCGCTGCTGGCGATGGTCACGATGCTCGGCCCGCTGGCCGCCGATCTGTGCGCGGGCTCGTTCGTGGTCGAGCAGATGTACGCGCTGCCGGGAGCGGGGCGGCACTTCGTCACGGCGGGCATCGATCGTGATTACCCGATGGTGATGGCGGTCACGGTGATCTACGCCGCGGCGCTGGTGGCCGCGAATCTCGCGGTCGACCTGGCCGCGGCGTGGCTCGACCCGCGCATCCGTCTGCAGGCGGGTCCGCGATGAGCGACGTGGCCGTGGCGCTCGCCGAGAATGTTGCCGAGCGGCCGAGCGGCCTGTGGCGGGATGCCGGGCGGCGCTTCCTGGGGCACCGGATGGGCGTGGCGGCCGCGGCCTTCCTGGTGGCGCTCGCGATCACCTGTTTGCTCGCCGGCGTGGTCCAGGGCGGCAAGTCGGAGCGGCAGGACGCGCTGCGGCCGATGGAGCGCCCGAGCGCCGAGCACTGGCTCGGCACCGACCGGCTCGGTCGCGACCTGCTGGCGCGGGTGCTTGCGGGCGGCCGCGTGTCGCTGGGCGTGAGCATTGCGACGGCGCTCACGGCGCTGGTGATCGGCACCGGCGTGGGCTTGCTCTCCGGCTATGCGGGCGGCTGGGTCGACGAGACGCTCATGCGCCTGGTGGAGATCGTGTATTCGCTCCCTTACTTGCTGGTGATCACGCTCTTCACACTCTTCCTGGGTCGCGAGCCGATCGGCATCGTGCTGGCCCTGGCGTCGGTGGGGTGGGTGTACGAAGCGCGGCTGGTGCGCGGTCTCACCATGCGCGTGCGCGAAGAGGCGTTCGTGGAGGCGGGACGTGCGTTGGGCGCGAGCAGGCGGCGGTTACTCATTCGTCACGTGCTCCCCAACCTGGCGGGCCCTATCCTGGTGGCGCTCACGTTCCAGATCCCTTCCACGATCCTCGCCGAGTCGACGCTCAGCTTCCTGGGGCTGGGCCTCCGTCCGCCCACCGCGAGCTGGGGAACGCTGGTGAACGAAGGCTGGCTGGTCTATCGCACCTCTCCCCACCTCCTGATCTTCCCGAGCCTGGTGCTGGTGGCCACCGGGGTGGCATTCAACGTGCTAGGAGATGCGCTGCGTGATGTTCTCGATCCACGCAGCGCGCGGCGCGGGTGACAGGCGCGGCCGACAGGGGGAACGCGTGAGCGGCGAGCGGATTCTGGTGGTCGACGACGAGCGGGGTGTGCGCACCTCGCTCGGGCAGATGCTGCGCGTCGAGTCGTACCGGGTGGAAGACGCCGCCGACGGCGAGACCGCGGTGTCGACGCTCGAGAAAAACGGCGCCGATCTGGTGCTGCTCGACGTCAAGCTGCCCGGCATGGACGGGCTCGACGCCCTGAAGGAGATCCGGCGGCTGTCGCGGGTGCCGGTGGTGATGATGTCGGCGCACGCCTCGATCGAGACCGCCGTCGAGGCCACCAAGCTCGGCGCCCACGACTTCATCGAGAAGCCGCTCTCCGACGAGAAGATCCTGCTCACCATCCGCAACACCCTCGACTTCCACCGGCTCGCCGAAGAGAACGTGAGCCTGAAGGAGCGCTTCGAGCGTCGCTACGAGCTGGTGGGACGGAGTCCGGCGATCGAGCGGGTGCGCGAGCGCATCCGTCGGGTCGGACCCACCCAGGGACGGGTGCTCATCACCGGCGAGAACGGCACCGGGAAGGAGCTGGTGGCGCGCGCCGTTCACCGCGCCAGCCCGCGCGCGCAGGCACCGTTCGTGAAGTTCAACTGCGCCGCGATCCCGCTCGAGCTGGCCGAGAGCGAGCTCTTCGGTCACGAGCGTGGCTCGTTCACCGGCGCCACGCGCATGCGCAAAGGCCGCTTCGAGCAGGCCGATCGCGGCACGCTCTTCCTCGACGAGATCGGCGATCTCAAGCCCGATCTGCAGGCCAAGCTCTTGCGCGTGCTGCAGGAAGGCGAGTTCGAGCGGGTGGGCGGCAGCGAAACCATCCGCGTCGACACGCGCATCATCGCCGCCACCAACCAGGATCTGGAGAAGGCGCGCGCCGACGGACGGTTTCGCGAGGACCTCTACTTCCGCGTGAACGTGATTCCGTTTCCGGTGCCGCCGCTTCGCGAGCGCAAGGTCGACATCCCCGATCTGGTCGAGCACTTCATCGGCTCGAGCCTGGAGGAAGACGAGAACCAGGTGCGGAAGAAGCTCGATCCCGAGGCGCTCGAGCTCCTGAGCGAGTATCCGTGGCCGGGAAACATCCGCGAGCTCAAGAACGTGGTGGACCGGATCCTGATCCTGGTGCCCGGCGAGCGCGTCACCGTCGAGGACGTGCACATGTGCCTGCCGGCGCCGCCGCCTTCGGACGAAAGCGGCCTCCACCTTGGGCACGATCGCACGCTGCGCGGTCTGGTGGCCGACTTCGAGCGTCGCGCGATCGTCGCGCGGCTCGCCGAGATGGGCGGCAACGTCACGCGCACCGCCGACGAGCTGGGTCTCGAGCGCAGCCATCTCTACAAGAAGATGCGGATCCTCGGGATCGCTCGCGATTGACCGGTTCGCAACGCCGCCACAAAAATAAAACGCTGGTTGATTCAGAAGCCGTGGGTCCGGTGACACCCTGCCGTGTCCCCCGAGACACGGCCCAGGGCCGAGCGCGCGCCCAGGGTGCCTTGGCTCGCAGGGGCTTGGCCAAAACTCGATTGCAAATCGGCGATTCTGCTGGGTGGATCGGAGCATCGGAGGTCGAATCGGGCCGAAATTCATCGGCACGGGGCTTGCGTTGAGAATCGAACGAGAGTAAAAGGGCGCACCTTCTCGGCCCCAAACCGACGGTTCGAACCGGAGATCGACCATGCAAGCGCTGGTGTTGCTCATCACCTTCGCCGGTTCGGTGCTGCTCGGCATCGGGCTCACCGCCGCGGCCCTCAACCTGACGTTGGGGACTCTCGAAAGCCGCGAGCGCTGACGCGCCGCTGTTTCTGCCGTCCTTCCAGACTCCATCGTGAGCGGGTCCTCGCGACCCGCGATCGCTCCGTCGTCGCGCCGGGCGCGCGTGCTACCGTGAGCGACATGCGCTCGCGGGGCTGCGTGTGGCTCACGGCGCTCTCGCTGCTGCTCTCGAGCACGGTGGCGCCGGCGCAGCCGCCGGCGTCCTCGCCCGACCCGGCGCGGCGACTGGCTTCGTCTCTCACGGGTGAGATCCGCGGCGCGCTCGCGGCGCGCGGCACGCCTCTCCAGGCGCTGGTGGTCCCACCGATCGCCGATCCCAGCCGCCGGCTTGGCGACGGCGCTCAGCGGGTGCGCGAAGCGCTGCTGCTCGAGCTCGCGAAGCTGCCCGCGATCCGGCTGCTCACCCAGGACGTCGCGACGCCAAGCCCCGGGATCGCCACGATCCACGCTTCCCTCGACGTGACCGGCGAGGCCGTGGCGCTCTCCGCGTGGCTGGTCGAGCCGAGCGGCGACGCGGTCGCGACCACGCCGCTTCTCGCTGCGTTGCCCGCGACGCCGGAGGTGATCGCGTCGTTGAGTCGCTCGTCTCTCGACCAGCCGCGCGTGCGCATCGGCTTCGTACCGGCCGGCGAAGTGGCAGGCCCGGTGCTGGCCGCCGCGACGGGGCGGGTGCATTCCCCGTCGGGCGACGATCTGGTCCTCGTCACCAACGACACCGCAGAGGTGCTGACGCTCTCGGAAGCCAGCTTCCGATCGGTGGCTTCCACCAAGCACCTGCGCACCGGAGCAGCGCTGCCGCCGTCGCGCGATCCGCGCGCCGGTGTCGCGGTGTTCGCGGGCGAGCCCGGGCAAGCCGGGATCTGGGTGCGACCTCCGCTCGGCGCCGGTTACGTGTGGTGGCCCCAGTCGTCCGGTTCACCGGCGCCAGCGGGCGGAGTGGAGCTGCCGCTCGGCGGATGGCCCACGGGTGGCTTCCTGGTGGCGAGGACCGGAGCGGGAACCAACGTGCTCGAGCAACTCGGCGTGGCGGCCAAGGCCGGAGAGGAATGGAAGGTGATCCCGGGGCTCGAGGCGCCGGCCCTCGAAGCGGTGGTCCAGGACGGCGTACTGGCGTTCGAAGGCGTCGACGGAACGGTGCGCGTGGCGCGCGCTCCGGGTCTGGATGGAGCCGTGGCCGTCGGAAGGCGCGGGTCGGCGCTGGCACTGGTCGCGGGTCTGCACGGCGACGGGCTGTGGGTGCTCGGCGATCGCGACGACGGCGCGACCTTGGTGGTCACGCACGTCGCGCACGGAGTCGCGGTCGACGCATGGCACGGCGAGGCGCCGTTTCGCCTGTGCCGGCTGGCGGCCGGCGACTGGGACGGCGATGGCCGCCGCGACGCGGTCGCGATCAGCTGCGGTGCGCGAGCCGCGCTGGCGCTGGTGCGGCTCGAGGAAGAACCATGACGCACGCGTGGTGGCGGCGCCGCGCGGCGATGGTGTGGATCGCGCTGCTCGCGGCGGTGAGCGCAGGAGAGGGGCGAGCGGACGCCGGGGAGCGGCCGCGATTCGGTGGCGAAGCGGTGGTGGCCGGACACGATCCGGTCGATCCGAGCCTCGATCCGCTACTCCTCGACGGTCCGATGGGTCGAACCCTCTCGCGCGCGCTCTACGACACGCTCTACCGGATCGACCGAGGCGGCCACGCGGTGCCGCACCTGCTCGGTGACGCCAGCGTCGAGGATGATTCGCGCGCGCTGACCTTCACGCTCAAGCCCGGTCTCAAGTTTCACGACGGTAGCGCCGTGACCGCCGCCGACGTGCGCTTCTCGCTGCAGCGGTTCTTCGCGTCGGGCGCGGCGCGTGGCGGATGCGCGCTCGCCGCCGACCGCGCCGGTGCCCCCGCGATCGCGGAGGACGGCCGCTACGGCCTGCGCATCCGGCTCGCGAAGCCGTGTCCGCACCTCGCCGACGAGCTGGCCGATCCGCGCGCCGGCATCATGCCGGCGCGCGCCGCGGACGCGGCCCAGTCGCAGCCCGTGGGTGGAATCGGCAGCGGGCCGTTCCGCCTCACGGGCGGCGAGCCCGATCCGAGCGACGAGCATCGCTGGGTGCTGACCGAGCACGACGCGCACGTGCTGGGACGCCCGTTCCTCGATCGCGTGGTGGTGAAGGAGCTGGGCTCGGCCACCGAGATCGGCACGGCGCTCCGGATCGGCGAGGTGGATGTGGCGCTCGAGTCGCGGCGTGGCGCCGACGACACCGAGCGGTGGAGAGCGGGAGGCTCGGACACGGTGTTTCTGGTGCTGCCGGGGAACGTCGCGCAACTGTCGAGCGCCGACGTGCGCCGCGCGCTGGCGCGCGCCATCGATCGCAAATCGATCGCCGACGTGATGCTGGGCGGGCACGCCACGGTGGCGCGCTCGGCGCTCCCCGAGGAGCGTGCGGCCTACCGGACGCTGCTCGCCGATTCGTCGCCCGTGGCGGCGGGAGGTGTCGCGGCCGACGAGCACCGGGCACCGCTGGCCCTGGGCGTGAGTCGCGACGACGCGGGGCTGGTGGAGATCGCCGAGCGCGTCCAGGCCAACCTGGATCAGGTCGGCTGGCCGACGCGCATGACCGCGGTGGAGGATCGCGAGGCGCCGGACGAGCTTGCCGCGGGCCACATCGGTGCCTGGCTCACCAGCGTGCGCCTGGGCGACGGCGCGAGCAGCGACGTGCTGCCCCGGCTCTTCGCGAGCCTGCTGCCGGCGCCCGCGGCGCAGGTGGTCGCGTCGGCGACCGCCGCCGTCGAAGCACCGTCGCTCGAGCTCGCGGAGCGGGCGCTCTTCGCCGCCGAATCCGCGCTGCGCGCCGACGCCGTGTGGATCCCGGTCGTGCATCGCGAGGTGGGGATCACCGCCAGCGACGCGGTCGAGGTCGCCGACGTCTCGACCGACGGCTCGATCCGGCTCGAAACGCTGTGGCGTCGCCCGCAAGCACCGGCCGACCGATCGACTTCAGCGGCGGCGCAGAATGTCGTCACCGGTGTCGAGGGCCAGAGCCCCACGCGCTCACCGTGATCGCGCGCGTGTCCGGTGGGAGGAACGCGCTCGCTCGCGTCCGCAGCGCTCGATCGCGCGGGCCGAACGGGACCATGGCACCCCGGAACGACCGACCCTTGAAAACCCCCGTCAGACCCGCTTCGGTTACCCGGCCCGCCGCGCCGTCTTCGGTGCATGGGGCTTGAAGAGCCCCGGAACAACATGCGCTTCCGCCTCCGCTTGTTGCTCGGTTTCCTGCTGGTGCTGGTGCCGAACGGCGTCGCCGGCTGGCTCACCCATCGCACGGTGGTGGCGCGCTTCGAGGAGGAGTACCGAGCGCGTCTCGACGCGATCGGCGACGCGCTGCGTGGCGAGGTCGCGGGCCTCGCCACTGACGTGCGGGGGCGGGTCGAGCAGGCGGCGAAGGACACGTCGGTGCGCGAGGTGCTGGTCGAGATGAACCGCGAGCGCGTCGACGAGCGCGCCGCGATCGAGCGCGCCCGCCCGATCGCGAACCGCGCCGGCCTCGGCGCGTTCAAGATCCTCGACGCCGGTGGCCGCATCCTGTCGAGCGCCCATCGCCCGGCGAGCTTCGGGTATCGCGACGGTGTCGGCCTCGATCTCGCTTCGCACCCGGGCGAAGCGCTGGTGATCCGCGAGGCGTTTCCCAACGAGGACCGGCTGGTGCTGGCGTGCGCGGAGACCGTCACCGTGGGCACCGCCAGCGTGATCCTGGTGGGCGGGCGGGTGGTCGACGACGCGCTGCTCGAATCGCTGGCGCGGCGGATCGGCGCGTCGCGGGTGTTCTTCGCCGAGGCCGGGGACCACGGCAGCGCGGCGTCGAGTGTCGTCGCCGAGCTCAACGGGCTCTCCGATGCGACGCGGGTGCGACTGGTCGCGGAGCTCTCGCGCCACCGCATCGACGAGCTGGAGGCGGACGTGCTGCAGATCTTCGCGGTGCTGGGGCTCGGCGCGCTGGCGCTGGCGCTCGGTCTCGCGGTGGTGCTCGCGGGCAGCGTCACGAGGCCGGTCGAGAGGCTGGCGGAGCGTGCACGAGCGGTCGGCCGCGGCGAGCGCAGCGGCTCCATCGACGTCGAGGCGCGCGGCGAGCTCGGTGATCTGGTGGCGGCGTTCAACGGCATGGTCGACGGCTTGCGCAAGGCCGAGGCGCAGATCGTCCAGAACGAGCGCCTCGCCGCGTGGCAGGAGATCGCGCGGCGCATGGCGCACGAGATCAAGAACGCGCTGTTCCCGATCCAGCTCACCGTACAGACCCTGAGCCGCCTCAAGCGCCGCTCCGATCCGCAGTTCGACAAGGCCTTCGACGAAGGCAGCCAGACGATCCTCGACGAGGTCGGCGGTCTCACCAAGCTGGTGGGCGAGTTCTCGCGCTTCGCGCGGCTGCCCAAGCCGCGTCCCGAGCCGGTGGATCTGGGCGAGCTCGCCCAGGCGGTGGTGACGCTGGTCGCGAAGCCGCACGAGAAAGTGATCTCGGAGGTGCGCTCGGAGCCCGCGACGCCGCAAGCGCTCTGCGACCGCGAGATGGCGCGGCGAGCGATCACCAATCTGGTGGGCAACGCGGTCGAGGCGCTCGGCGAGGCGGGTGGGCGGGTCGAGGTGACGGTGGGCACGTCGACCCTCGACGACGAGGCCGCGGTGCGGATCGAGGTGCGGGACAGCGGCCCCGGCATTCCGGCCGAGGGTCAGGCACGGCTCTTCGAGCCTTACTTCACCACCAAGGAGAAGGGCACCGGGCTCGGGCTCTCGATCGTGCATCGCATCGTCACCGAGCACCGCGGGCGCATCGAGGCTGAATCGCCGCCCGGCGGCGGCGCGCTTTTTCGCATCACCTTGCCCGCGGTCGGCTCGTCGCGCGCGCGAGCGCTGCTCATGGACTCGGCGTACACGCCGGCACCGGTCTGAAGGCGATCGAGCGGGGCGAAACGCGATCGAAACGCGCCCGCATCGCTCGGCCGGCGCGCGCGCGGTCCCTGGCGCGCGAACGATCGCACTGGTTGCCGGGGCGGAAACCGATCCGGTAAATGGACCGATTGGGCCGGATCGCCGACCCGGGGGAGACGACTCGTGAAAATCCTGGTGACCGGGGGCGCGGGATTCATCGCATCACACGTCGTCGACCGCTTCATCGCGGACGGCCACCAGGTGGTGGTGGTCGACAACCTGGCGACGGGCTTCCGCGAGAACGTGAACCCCAAGGCCAAGTTCTTCGAGCTCGACATTCGCGATCCCAAGATCGCCGAGGTGTTCGAGACCGAGCGGCCCGACGCGGTCGATCACCACGCGGCGCAGATGGACGTGCGGCGCTCGGTGCGCGAGCCGATCTACGACGCCGAGGTGAACGTGCTCGGCACCCTCCGGCTGCTCGAGCTCTCGCGCCAGGTGGGTGTCAAGCGCTGGATCTACATCTCGACCGGCGGCGCGGTCTACGGCGAGCCGCAGTCGCTGCCGGTGCGCGAGGACCATCCGATCAATCCGCTCTCGCCTTATGGCGCGACCAAGCACACGCCCGAGCACTACCTCTTCATCTATCGCGCGTTGCACCAGCTCCAGTACGTGGTGCTGCGCTACGCGAACATCTACGGGCCGCGCCAGTCGCCGCACGGCGAGGCCGGGGTCACGGCGATCTTCTCGGAGGCCATGCTGCTCGGGAAGACCTGCACGCTCTTCGGCGACGGCTCGAAGACCCGCGACTACGTGTTCATCGAGGACGTGGTGCGCGCCAACGTCGCGGCGCTCACCCAGGGCGATGGCGGCGTCTTCAACATCGGCACCGGCCGCGCCACCACCGACTTCGAGATCTTCGATCTGGTGCGGAAGGCACTCGGCATGCCCGATCTGGCGCCGGTCTACGGCGAGAAGCGGCCCGGCGAGATCGACCACATCGCGCTCGCCAACGAGCGCGCCCGCGATGGGCTCGGCTGGTCGCCGCAGGTGTCGCTCGAGGAAGGCGTCCGCCGCGCGACGGCGTTCTATCGCGAAAAGCTCGTGAAACAGGGCAAGATCGCGGGTTGATCGCGATCGAGCTCCGACCGTGAACGACCGGTTCGCCGCGTTCTCGCTTGTCGAGCACGAGGGCCCGGACAAACGCGCGACGTTCGCCGAGGCCGTGGGGCGCTTCGTGCGCCCGGGCATGACGCTCGAACTGGCCGTCACGCTGGCTCGCCCCAATGCCTGGATCCACGAGCTGATCCGAGCGTTCCGCGGGACGCAGCCGGGCTTCACGCTGGTGACCCTGAGCCTCAGCGCGAATGCGTCGCTGCTCGTTCAGGTGGGTCTCGCGTCACGCGCGATCACCACGTTCTGCGGCGATGCGTATCCATCGCCGTCGCCCAACGGGCTCCTGCGCCGCGCGATCCAGTCGGGGCGGCTGGCGGTCGAGAACTGGTCGATCCTCACGCTGCCGCTCCGGCTCAAGGCTGCGGCGATGCGGGTACCTGAGCTTCCCACGCACTCGCTCGTCGGCAGCTCGATGGCCGTCGAGAACGCGCACGCGTTCACGGTGCGCGATGGAGTGGGGTGGGTGAAGCCGCTGGCGCCGGATGTGACGTTGATTCATGCGCTGGCCGCCGATCGATCCGGGAATGCCGTGCTGGCGGCGCCTCGCGGCGGCGGGCATTTCGGCGCGCTGGCGGCGCGCGAGGGAGTGCTGCTCTCGGTCGAGAAGATCGTGTCGACCGAGTGGATCCGCCGCCATGCTCATCTGGGATTCCTGCCGGGTGCGATCGTTCGCGCCGTCGTGGAGGCGCCGCTCGGAGCGCATCCCGCGGCGTCGTGGCCCGGAGATACCGGGATCGACGGGTATGCCGACGACTACGCGATGCTCGGCGAGCTTCACGACGTGGCTCGATCGCCCGCAGCCGCGGATGAATGGATCCGCGAGTGGCTCGTCGAGACCGTCGATCACGCCGGATACCTGAACAAGCTCGGCGAGGAGCGAATCGCGGGCTTGAGGGCGCGTGCCGGCGGGGAGTCGTGGCGGAGCCAGATCGAACACCACGGAGCGGCCGGGGCAGAGGGCGAGCGAGTGGGTGCCCGGCCGGCGAGCCCGGTGGAGCGCCAGGTGGTCGAGGCCGCCGTCGAGATCGAGCGGCTCGCGGCGGAGGAGGGCTGCGCCACGATCCTCGCCGGGATCGGCAACGCCAACCTCGCCGCGTGGCTCGCCAAGCGGCGTCTCGCGGCGCGCGGCCTCGACGTGGCCCTCATCGCCGAGCTCGGCATGTTCGGCTACGAGCCGCGCCCCTTCGACCCGTTCGTATTCGCGACCCACAACATTGCCACCGCCACCTGGCTCGCCGACGTCGAGACGCTGATGTCGATGGTGCTGCCGAGCGAGCGCATGCCGTGCGTCGGCGCGATCGGCGCCGCCGAGGTCGACCGGTTGGGCAACGTGAACACCACCCGCCTCGCCGACGGCACACCGATCACCGGCTCGGGCGGCGGCAACGACATCGCCAGCGCTGCGCGCGCCGTGGTCGTGACCGCGGCGCTCGCGCCCGGGCGGTTCCGCGAGAAGGTGGGCTACGTGACGAGCCCGGGCTCGCGGGTGCGCGCAGTGGTGACCGAACGCGGCACGTTCGTGAAGCAGCGGGGCGATGAGCCGCTCAGGTTGCAGAGCTACGTGCCCCTCGCGGCTCTCACCACCGCCGAGGATCACGTCCGCGAGATCCAGGCGCTGGTCGCCTGGAAGCTCGAAGTGATGCCCGATCTACGACCCGTTCCCGAGCCCAATTCCGCGGAGGTCGACACTCTTCGTCTCTTCGATCCCGAGCGTCACTTCCTCGGCTAGGAGCCTGGGGGTCGTCCGCGCCTACGGCGCTCCCGCCGCGCCGGCGATCCAGTTGCGAAACGGCACCACTACGGCATCGACACAACCTGCGCGCTACCGGTGTGCTTGATCGTGAGCAGCTGCGCGGTGCCGTCCCAGACGTAGCCCTGCGCGACGGCGCTCAGGTCGGCGACCGAGGGGACCGCATTGCCGTCGGAGGTGATCGAGGTCGGCTGCGCGACCAGCTTGAGCACGTCGGTGCCGCTCGATCGCGTGGTGTAGGCGATCGACGACGGCGTGTAGCCGATGCTCTGGATCGCAACAGACGCCGAGAGCAGGTGGTTCTCGTCGGTGAGTGCCAGGTCGGGCCGCTTCGCGAGCCACTCGAGCGTCATCCAGAGCGGGATGAACTCCTGCTCGTACCAGGAGATCGGATAGACGCGGGCGCCGCCATTGGCGTCGCGAATCACCGTGAAGCTGCGGCCGTCGCTCTGCTGCGCGGAGTTCACCACGTTCGCCGCCTCGCCGGCGTGCTGCACGCGGTAGTCGTAGCCGCCCGCCACGCCCAGGTCGAAGCCGGCGAGCGCCCACTGGATGGTGGCCGAGCAGGTCGCCGCGTACTGGCCGTCGAGGACGAAGCCGGTCTGTTCCGCGATCGACGGGATGAGCGGCGCGTAGGGCCCGGAGGTGATCACGAAGAGACCCTCGATCCAGGAGTAGACGTGGTCTGCGAGGCCGAGATAGCTGGCATTCTCGCCGGCGCGCGCCACTAGCTCGCTCACCACCTGCAGCGCGTCGAAGTGGATCTTGCTCGACGGGTCGTCGACGTCCTCGTAGAAGCCGTGCCAGTCGTCGGTGACCACGGGGTTGGCGAGGGTCCAGGCCCAGCTCGCGTCGGCGGCGGCCTGAAACGACGCGTTTCCACCCAGCGCGAACTTGTGGCGGAAGAGCTTCTCGAACGCGATCTGATCGCTGGTGTAGTCCTCGTACACGGCGCCGGTGGACGGGATCACCTTCCACGGCAGCGAGCCGTCGCCGCGCTGCTTGGCGACCAGCACGTTGGCGATCGTGGTGGCGGCGCTGCGGTACGTGGTGTTGCCGGTGGCCTCGAAGAGGTCGAGCAGCGCGTCGGCGAGCATCGCGGCCTTGTCGAGCTCGATCGCTGGTCCGTCGGGAAAGACATCCGGATCGAGCGCGCCGAAGACGCCGTTGGCGGTGGTCGAGTAGGGGAAGCTGCCGTAGACGTCGCCGGACGGAGTGCGATGAGCGAGGACCCAGTCGGCGAACTGGATCGCCCGGGCGCGCGCCGCGGTGTCGCCGGAATAGGCGTAGTACGCGAGGAATGCGCGGATCGCGACCGACGCGGTGAAGGCCGGATACGAGGCGACGAAGAGCTGATCCGGCGCGGGGCAGTAGGAATCGACGGTCTGATCGCAGATCGCGTACGAGTAGAAGTAGGGCGGGATCGGCTGGCCATTCTCGGTGAGGATCGTGCCGGTGCCGACGTCCGACTCGAGAAACGCAGCCAGCCGGTCGACGTAGTTGCCGAACGGCTGCGCCGGATTCGCGAGTCCGACGTAGGTGCACTCCATCGCCCCGCCGAGCGGCAGGCAGAGCAGGGCCAGCACGAGCCGGGCGCGGCGAACGAAAAGGGGCGGGAAAGCCACGACACCAGATTACAGGTTGCGGCGCGCGAGCGCTGCGGACGCGAAGGACGGCGTCCCTCCGGGGCCTGTCGGATTCGTCGTCGGAGGGCTGCGGTCCCTCGCAGCCGCAGCGTCAGCGCGCCAGCAGCGTCCGGATGAATCCCGGGCGAATCGCGCCGCTCGCGACCGCGGCCACCAGGAACACCCCCAACCCAGCAGGCAGCGTCCAGAGCGGATGCCCGTTGCGCGTCGCCCACAGGAACCAGGCGCACGCGGCCGCCGCGGGGACGGCCCGCCACACGTCGCGGCTCAGCACCAGGGGGTAGAGGCGCTCCCGGACGTAGCGCACGTGCAGCCACGCGAGCACGGCACCCGCGGCGACCGACGCCCACGCGGCGCCGATCGGTCCCCAGACCCGCACCAACGCGAGGTTGATCGCGACGTTCACCAGCACGCCGGCGCCCACCAGCCGTACATCGTCGCGCTGGCGGTCGGCGGCGAGCATCGCGTGTCCGAGCAGCGTGTCGGCCGCGTAAGGAATGAGCGCCCACGGCAGGATCGCGAGCACCGGCACCGTGCTCGCGAAGCTGGCGCCGTAGAGGATCCGCACGATGCCGGGCGCGCCGAAGCTCATGATAAGCACGATCGGCAGCACCGCCACCAGCAGCGCTCCCAGTGACGAGTTGGTGAGCGACGCTTCGCTGCCTTCGCGCTCGTGGCGCAGCCGCGAGAGCGCCGGATAGACCACGCTCGACGCCGTGGACGGCACCAGGCACGCGACGTCGAAGAGCCGGTAGCCGGCGGTGTAGATCCCCACGTCCGCGCGCGGCCGCAGGATCGACAGGATGATCATGTCGCCCTTGAAGAAGAGCGCCACCAGCACGTAGAGGATCGCGAACGTGGGCAGCGCGGTGGCGAGGGCTCGCACTTCCGGCCAGAGCGAGTCGTGGGCGGGTGCCGTGAGCCGCCCGCGCATGAGCACGATCGTGACCACGAATCCCAGGATCCGCGACAGCAGGTAGGTCCACGCGAGCGCCACCAGCCCGTACCCGGCCGCGAGCACGATCAGGCTCACCACACAGCGGAACACGTTCTCGACGCTGGTCACCCACACGCACGCTTCGCCCTCGCCGCGCGACACGAAGAGGCCCTCGGCGAGCTGCGAGAGGGCGCCAGGCAAGAGCGAGAGCCCCACCAGGTCGAGCGCTCGCACCAGCTCCGCGTCGTAATGGAGAACCCGGGCCGTGGCCGCGAGCAATCCCGCGAACACCGCGGCGGCCGGCAGGCCCAGCAGAATCCCGGCGTCGAGCAAGAGCTTGGCGTCGTGCGGACGCCGACCCAGCTCGCGCGGCAGGACGTAGGTCAGCCCCAGCGCCGACGAGGTCTGGAACACGTACGCGAGCACCACCATGAGCCCGTAGCTGCCGAGTCCCTCGGGCCCGAGCGCGCGCGCGATCGCGATGTTGAGCACGAACGCGAGCAGCAGGATCGCGATCCGCGTGCCGAACAGCAGCACCGTGTTCCGGACCAGCTTGGACGACGCATGCGGCGCGCTCATCCGGCTCCCGGGCCCAAGCGCAGCGTGTCCTCCAGCGTGAACACCAGGTCGTAGCGATAGAGCGTCAGATACACGGTGGCGACGATGGTAGCAGCGGTGAGCCCGAGGTGCAGGGCACGCGCGCGCGGCCCGGGCTCGCGCGTCAGCACCAGCAGGTTGGAGAGCGTCACCACCAGCGCGGTGCTGGCGCCCATCCACCAGATCGAGCGCTGAATCGGCGTGTTGGTGCGAAACGAGACCGCCACGAGCAGCGCCCAGATCGGCGCGATCACCCACAGCTCGCGGGTGGCGTGGCGGAGCGTGACGGTGGTCGCTCGCCTCCAGCGGGTTGCGGCCAGCACCCACGCGAGCCACGCGACGATCAGCGCGATCGCCGCCCGCTCCAGACGCTGGCGGGCGCGGTGAGCGAGAGCCCGCCCCTCGTTCGCCTCGCCGATCGACTGCAGACCGCCGAACTCAGCCCAGCGCCGGTACCAAGCGGCGGCCTCGGTGAAGCGTCCCGCGGCGAAGTAGGTGCCGCCGGTCTCGAGCCACGCGTTGGCTCCCGCCGGCTGGCCGGCGAAGCGAGTGCGCATGTCGGCCAGCACCGCGAGCGAGCCGTCGATGTCGCCGCGATCGCGCAGCTCCACGGCCAGCGTGCGCATCACCCAGTCGACCATCGGGAATGACGGGTACTCGGCGACGATGCGCCGCAGGGTCGCGAAGCGTTGCTCGCGATCGAGAAGCTCGGGACGCTCGCGGATGGTGTAGTAGAGCTGCAGAGCCTCGTCGCCGCTCGCGCGTCCGGCGCGGATCTCGGCCGCGAGACCTTGCGCCGCGACCGCGCGCGGGTCGGTGGGGTAGTCGCGGCTCAGCCGGTCGAGGAGCGCCAGCGCCTCGTCGAACCGGAAGAGCTTGGTGCCGAGCACTCGCGCGGCGCGACTCAGACCCCACGCTTGCTCGCCCGGGGCGGTGGCGCGCGCGGCGCAAGCGAGGAATCCGCTCGCGGCGTCCTCGTAGCGCCGCGCCGCCTCGGCGGCGGTGCCTTCGCCGCACGACACGTCCGAGGTAGCGCGCGCCGCGCCGCAGGCGGCGAGCACAAGAGCCAGCACCAGCGCCAGCGGCGCGGTCGCTCCCGGGACCGTGCGAGTGCCGCGCATCGGGTGCTCAGGATGGCTCGGGGGCGGCGGAACGTCTCGAGCGGCGCGGCGCGATGGGGATGGGCGGGCCCCCGGGTGTGGGCGGCCGTTTGGGAACGCCTCACACGCTCTCAACCTCGACCCTGGAGCGAAACGAGGCGGCGGCCTCTCGGTCACCGCCTCGTTTCCAGCTCGATCGACGCGTCGACCGGGCCGATTCGATCAGCGCTTGCGGCGGCGCAGGGCGAGCAGCCCGAGCGGGGCCAGCGTCCACACCGCGTCGACCGAGGACGCCCCCGAGCCTGCGACGTTGCAGCCCGATTTGCCCGCGTTCGAGGGGAACGGGTCGGTGCGGTGAAACACGCCGTTGTTGGCGGTCGCGTTGACGGAGAACGTGTCGATCACCGAGCACGAGTCGTTCTTCGCGGTGACGCTCAGGTTCTGGCCGTTCACGTCCACGATCACGTAGTTCCAGGTCTTGATGCCCACCGCGGTCCAGGCCGACGGCGTGATGTCGTAGAGCTCGGCGCCGCCGCCGCCGGTGGTGACGTAGTTGACGCCGTTGATGGTCGAGAAGCGCTCGTAGACGTGGTCGTGACA
>CAZYWA010000144.1:10111-15971 GCA_964650975.1 uncultured bacterium | reverse complement strand
GGAGAAACGGTGACTTCGCCTCGCGGGTCTCCTCGGGGTCGTAGCGCGGCAGGTTGTCGGCGCGGACCTGCTCGCGCAGCTCCTGGAACGTCGAGTCGAGCGACACGATGCCGTTGTTGTTGAGGGTGCCGTCGGTGTCGATGGCCGCGCGGAAGATCTTGAGCGGATCGGCCTCGCGGTTCGGATTGGGACCCATCAGGTACTTCTCGCCGGTCTTGCCGGTGGTGAGCCGCGAGGTGAGGTTGATGACCTGGCCGATGCGGCGGAACTCCTCGCGCGGCGCGCCGTCCGTGGCGGTGCCCTGGTAGATCGAGATCAGGGCGCTCTCGCCGGTGCCGATGCCCACCCGGATGCCGTCCTTGAACGGACTCTCCATCGGGCTGTCGTAGACGCGGCGCTTGATGACGCGCTGGCTCTCGTAGTGGTCGTAGAAGACCGACACGTAGCGCATCGCGTCGAGGGCGCGCTCGAAGCTCTCGAACACCGCGTCGCCCTCGAACGATTCGGGGCGGCCGTCGAACTCGCTCAGCCGGTCGCGGCGGATCGCGAACAGGTTCTGGATCGCGAGACCCGCGTATTCGCTCATCACCTCGCGGGTGCGCTTGCTGAATCCGATGATGTCGAAGAGGACGTAGGTGCCCCAGCGGTTGTGCTTGTAGAGATGCTCGCGGTCGAGGGTGATCGGGACCGTGCGCTCGGAGAGCTCGACGTCGTGCAGATAGGTGACGCCTTCCTCGATCCGCACCTCGCGGATCAGACTGCGCAGCGCGTTCAGGAAATCCCAGACCAAGAGGTCGTTGGTGACCACCGCGAACGCCCGCGCCAGCTCACGCAGCCGCGACAGGCTCGACAGGTCGCGGCGCAGCTCTCGGGGATGCTCCTTCTCGTTCAGGTGGTAGAGGACGTAGCGGCTCACGTCCTCGCGGTGCGCGAGGCGGTGGGCCCAGTCGTCGCGGGCGGCGGGCGGGGGGCCCTCCTTCAAGAAGGCTTCCTGGATGTAGAGGCCGCGCGCCGAGGGACGCCCGCTCTCCAGGTCCTCGTAGTCCTGGCGGAGGCTGTGCTCGACCAGGTCGAAGAGCTTGAGGAACGTGTCGGCGTCGATCCCGTAGTCCTTGACCAGGAACAGGTTCCGGAGGTTGGGCCGGTGGTAGAGCGAGTCGGGGCGCTCGCTGTCGATGAGCCGGCTCTCGGTGAGCATCTTGAGGAGCGGATTCGCGAACACCCGCTCGGTCGCCGGCCCGGGCTTGGTGCGGTGGAAGATCTGGCGCAGCGAGGCGTTCGCGAGCCGGTGGCGCGTCGCCATGCTCGCCAGCACGTGACGTTTGAGGCGGCCGTAGCGGACCGGGTCGCGGCCCAGGAGTTGGTTGAGCCGCCCATGCGCGTTGATCGCGGTGGCGACCCGCTCGCTCAGGAGCAGCCACACCACGTTCTCGAACTTGAAGATCGAGCCGCCGCTCACCGCCTTGACCAGCAAGTCGGAGAGGATCTCCATGTAGCGCTCGCCGATCAGCCGCTGCTCGGCCTCGCCGCTGGTCAGATCCTCGCGAAAATGAAGGTCGTCGAGGTGCGAGTCGACGAGTCTGGTGACGATCTTCTCGAGCTCGCGGTCGAGCTCGCCGTTGGGGACCACGGCAAACCCCTCGCCGATGATCTCCTCCTTGGTGCCGATCTTGCTCAGATGCGGGATCTCGGTCTCGATCCCGGGCAGTAGCCGGCGCAGCGTCGCGACCGAGGTTCCGAATCGGCAGCGGCGTGCGATGGATTCGAGCTTGCTGAGATCGCTCAAGAACTCCCCCTGCGTCGGTCGCGCTTCATCGATACGCGCCGGGCGCGCGGACGAACCACTGCGCCAAACTGGGCAACAGCAACGCGCATGCCGCTGGCCGGCGCTCGGCTCAGCGTAGAAAAATCCGTGAAGTCAATGACTTGAGGCTCTGACGCCAGGGGGTGGACGGGACCGCCACCGACGTTTGGCGCCAAGTCCGTGACAGACGCCGACCAACCGTGGCGATCCGGCCCGGTTAGCCCGGGAGCAATCGATCGGCCGGGTGGGGCTGGTCAGGCCAGTGGAGCGGCGGCGGTGGCCGGCTCGAGGCCGGGCGAGCCCGAAGCCGACCGGGGCCGGCCGTTGAGCGCGCGCTGGGCGGCGATCCAGCCCTTGTAGACGAGCTGGCTGCGATTGGGAGTCTGGCGCAGGATCCGCAGCACCCGCGACGGATTGGCGTAGAACCGCCGGTACCCGCGGTTCCGGATCTGCAGCAGCTCCTCGTCGCTCACCCGGCTGCGCTGACTCTTGGGGGTCTGGTAGTCGTAGCCGGTGATGGCGTCGAGGGTGAGCGGCGTGCGATGGCCCTCGCCGGCATCGGGCGCCACCGAGTCGTCGTAGTAGTTCACGATCGAGAGCGAGATCGAGTTGAGCGGGAGCGAGCACGCGAGGTCGATGGTGGCTTCCATCTCGTCGCGAGTCTCGCCCTCGAAGCCGATCATGAAGAAGCAGTGGGTGAAGATGCCGCGCGCGCTGCACTTGCGGATGGTCTCGGCGATCTTCCCGATCTGACTGCGCCGGCCGAGGGTCTTCTGGCGCTCCTCGCTCGCGGTCTCGATGGCGAACGCCGCGAAGATCGTGCCCATGCGCTTGAACTGGTCGAGCAGCTCGTCGTCGATGATCTCGCCGCGCAGACCGTTGGGGAACGACCAGTTGAAGCGCAGACCGGACTCGATGACCGCGCCACACACTTCCTTGGCGCGCGCCAGGTCGAAGTTGAAGATGTCGTCCTGGACCAGCACGTCGCGCACGCCGTAGCGATCGTGCAGCTCGCGCAGCTCCTCGATCACGTTCTGCGGCGAGCGGGAGCGAAATTTCTTGCCCTGCACGTGGTGGCAGTAACTACACCGGTACGGACAACCGCGTGACGTGAAGATCACGGCGTTCCGCCGCTCCACGAACAGGTACTGGTTCGCGAACGAGAAGTCGTAATCGGAGAAGCGCACCAGATCCCACGCGGGCATGGGAATGGCGTCGAGATCCTGGATGAAGGGCCGCTCCGGCGTCTGGAACGCCTGACCGTCCGGGCCACGCACCGCGAGCCCGGCGACCTCCGCCAGATCGCGGCCGGCGCCGATCGCGCGCACCAGGTCCACGAACGTCTCCTCGGCCTCGCCGATGGCGGCGGCGTCCACGTTCACGTCGCGCAGGATCGAGCGCCACGAGCAGCTCGCGTACGGCCCGCCGAACACGATCGGCACGCCGGGCAGCGCTTGCTTGGTGAACCGCGCCAGCTGGTGCGCGACCGCGCCGTCCACGTTGAAGGAGCCGATGCCCACCAGATCCGGCTCGAGCGCCACGATTCGCGCCGCGGCGTCGCGCGGATCCGGGTAATCGACGAACAGGTCGACGATCTGCACGTCGACGCCCGGCTCGTGCTTCCGCAGGTAGCTCGAGAGATAGAGCAGCCCGAGCGGCAGAAAACGCTCGGTCACCGACGAGCACATCGCCGAGCGGGCCAGCACCACGCGTTTCAGGGGAGCCATGGATGGCGTCCTCGCGGGCGCGCGTCGAGCAAGCACCGCCGCAGGACGAGCGCAGAATACCAGCCGCTTGGAGCACGGGCCAGCACCACGCCGCGCGCAGCTCGGCGCGCGGACGATCTGCTAGGCTCGCGCGGCCGTGGAAGCATCCCTGTACGACGACTGGTACCGGCTCGAAACCCACCACTGGTGGTTCGTCGCGCGCGGGTCGATCTTCCTGCGGCTCCTGGCCCAGCAGCTCGACGGGCGGCCCCGGCGGATCCTCGACGTGGGCTGCGGCACCGGCAACAACGCGTTGCGGCTCGGGCGCTTCGGCCGGGTGGTCGGGCTCGATCCGTCGTCCGCGGCGCTTTCCTACTGCCGGATACGGCTCGACGGGCGGGCCGGGCTCTCGGCCGGAACCATGGCGCGGCTGCCGTTTGCGGACGGCTCCTTCGACGTGGTCACGGCCTTCGATGTCCTCGAGCACGACGGCGACCCCGAGTCGTGCATTCGCGAGGTGCGGCGGGTGCTCAAGCCGGGTGGTCTGTTCTTCGCGAGCGTTCCCGCGTACCGGTTCATGTGGGGCGATCACGACCGCGTGGCGCACCACTTCAAGCGCTACCAGCGCGGCGAGGTGAGCCGCCTGCTCGCCGGCGCCGGCTTTCAGGTCGTGCGCCTGACCTATCTCAACGCGATCCTGTTCCCGATCGCGCTGGTGTTCCGCCAGCTCAAGAACCTGATCGGGAGCCTCGTGCCGCACGAGCCCCGCTCCGATTTCGCCGGCACCTCGCCGCCGCTGGTGAACGGACTGCTGCGGTGGATCTTCGAGGCCGAGGGTCCGCTTGTCGAGCACGTCGATCTGCCGTTCGGCCTCACGATCGCGTGTCTCGCTCGCCGTCCGTGACGTCGCTCCGCGGCCGCGTCGAGCTCGCGGCTTGGGCCGCGCTCGGTGCTTCGGTACTGCTCGTGTGGGTGTGGCAGCTCCAGCTGCTGGCGAGCGCCTGCGGCTGGCTGGGCGCCGATTTGCTGTGCCTCGGCCCGATCGCGGGGGGCGCGGCCTGGGTGCTGGCGGCGCCGACGCGCCGCGAGTGGATGACCGGTTTCGTGGAGGCGTGCAGCGGCGACGCGCGCCGGTCGCTGGCCCTGACACTGCTGCTCTTGATCGGCGCGGCCAAGGTGTTCGCGGTCCCGGGCTTGCGCGAGCTCGACGGTGACGGTGCTTGCCACACCACGGCCGCACGGCTGGTGGCCGATGCGCTGGCGGCGCACGAATGGCCCACGTGGTCGAACGCGTGGGGAATGGGCTTCCCGTTCCTGCAGTTCTATCCGCCGCTCTTCGCGCTGGTTTCGGGAGCGGTCGCGTCGCTGCTCGGAGACCCGCGGGTCGCCGTGCGGCTGGTCCTGGCCGTGGCGTACGTGGTGTCGGGGCTGGGTGCCTGGGCGCTGGCGCGGCGGCTCTTCACGAGCCCCGGGGCGGCGCTGGTGTCGGCGCTCGGCTACGCGCTCACTCCCTGGCACCTGTTCGAGGTTTTCCACTGGAACCGCTTTCCCACGGCGCTCATCTGGGCGCTCTGGCCATGGGTCTTGTGGCTCTTCGAGCGCGGCCGAGCCGGCGGTCGGTCGGGCTTCGCTGCGGGAGCGATGCTGGCGCTCACCGCGCTCGCACATCACGGCGCGGCACTCTTCGTGGGCGGGCTCGCGAGCGCCTGGGTGGTGCTGCGCTGCATCGAGGAGCCGGCGGGGTGGCGCGGGCAGGTGCGCGAGCTGACCTACGCGGCGGGGCTCTCGCTGGGGCTCGCTGCGTTCTTCCTGGTTCCTTACGTCGTCGAGTCGCACCACACGTTTCAGGTCCCCGGCCTGAGCGGCGTCGAGTTCGATTTCGACCAGCCGAGCTGGCTCACGGTGCTGTGGCCCGCGCGGCGACCGGCGGGACATTCGGGGTATCTCGGCCTGGCGCTGGTTTTCGGTGGGCTGGCGGGCGCGGTCGCGTGGCTGACGGGACGGGCTCGCGGCCGTCTCGCGGTTCCCGGTTGTCTGTTGCTCGCGGCGGCGCTGGTGTTCGGCTCACGGCTCGGGCTCTACGCCTGGTTCCCGCTGGCCAAGACGCTCTTCTTCGGGGGCCGCTACCTGGTGTTTCTGGTGCTCTTCCTCGCGTTGGGACTGGGCTACGCCTGGGAGAGAGCGGAAGCGCGCGGTTGGTGGTCGGCCGGCCCGCGCGCCCGCTGGGTGCCGTGCATGGCGCTGGCGGCGTTGTTGATGGATCTCGGCGCGACCACATTCACCCGCTACCACCACCCCTATCCGTCGGGAGGGACCGGCGAGCTGCGTCGGACTGCCTTCGAAAAACTTG
>CAZYWA010000144.1:0-10101 GCA_964650975.1 uncultured bacterium | reverse complement strand
GACCTCGCGTCGCGGGTGCTCGAGCTTCCTGACGCGCCACGCGATTACTTGTGGAGTGCCTTGCTGCCGCTCACGGCGCGGCGCGCGACGCCGGCGCCCGGGCTGTGGGGGACGCTGCGCTCGGGGCTCTACGCGTTCGAGAGCTGGGTGGCGGTCTCCACGGACTGGAACGAGCATCCGGGGTCGCTCACCGAGCTCGACCAGGAGCGGCTGACGTTGCTGGGTGTGCGGACCGTGGTCGGCTGGGTGCCCGGCGATGCTCCCGCTGCTAAGCAGCCGGTCGCCGTCGACGTCCGCCCGCCGCCCGCGCTGGTGATCGCAGCGGCCGAGACGCGACCCATGACGCCCGATCTCGAGCTGCCCGGTGACGGCTGGGCCCGGCCATTCGAGGTCGTGGAAGCGTCGCGGGGAGTCGAGACCGCGATGCTCTCGCTCCTGAAACTGGACCGAGCGGCCTCGACGGCCGACACGTTCGTCGTGCGCGAGCCGCTGCCAGCGCTCGAGGGCGGCGCGCCTGGGCGCCCGTCGCTCGAGGTCCACGATACGCAGGTGACGCCGTCCACCGTTACCCTCGACGTCACGGTGGATCGCGCGAGCTATCTACGGGTCGCGCAGTCGTATTATCCGTATCAGCGGGTCGAGATCGACGGTGCCCGGACCAAGGCGGTTCCCGACGTGAGCTACGCGACGGTGGTGCGCGTGACCGCCGGACGGCACCGCATTCGCTTCGAAGGCGGGCTGTCGCCGCTCCGGCGCGGGCTCGGTGCGCTCTCCCTGCTGCTGCTGGCGCTGGCCACCGCGGCCGAGCTGCGCGCCCGGCGGCTGCCGGCGACGGTGCGGCGATGAAGCTCGCGATCCTCGCGGGCGGGGTGGGAGGCGCGCGGTTCGCGCGCGCCGCGAGCGCGGCCTACGGCGCCAGCTCCGTGTCGGTGATCGTGAACACGGCCGACGACGAGGTGTTCCACGGCCTCCACGTGTCCCCCGATCTCGATTCGATCGTGTACGCGCTGGCGGGCGAGAACGACACGGCTCGGGGCTGGGGAGTTCGCGACGAAACCTTCCGGGCCTTCGAGGCGCTCAGGCGATTCGATCCGCCGGCGTGGTTCCAACTCGGCGACCGCGATCTCGGCACGCACCTCTTCCGCACCGCGGCACTCGCCTCGGGCGCCCCGCTGAGCGAGGTCACGCGGCGCATCGCGGCGGCCTTCGGCCTCGGCGAGACGGTGCTGCCGATGACCGACGATCCGGTGCGAACCCTCATCGATACCGACGCCGGCACGCTCACGTTTCAGCAGTACCACGTGCGCGAGCGTTCGCGGCCGCCGATCGCCCGGGTCGTCTACTCGGGGGCGAGCAGTGCGCGACCGGCCGCGGGAGTGATCGAAGCGCTGCGCCAGTGCGACCTGGTGCTGATCGCACCGAGCAATCCCGTGAGCTCGATCGGGCCGATCCTGGCGATCGCTGAGATCCGCGAGCTGCTGGCGAGCATCGCCAAGCCCGTGGTGGGCTTGAGCGGAGTGCGCGCGGGCGCGCCGTTTCGCGGCGACGCCGACCGGTTTCTCGCGGCGCTCGGCCACGAGGTGTCGGCGCTCGGCGTGGCGCGCATCTACGCGTCGATTCTCGACGGCTGGGTGGTGGACGGCGTCGATGCGGCGCTGGTCCCGGCGATCGAGGCGCTCGGCATCGACGTGGCGACCACCGATACGGTGCTCGAACCGCTCGATCGCGGCACGCGTGTGGTGGAGCGATGCATCGAGCTCGCGAGATCGCGCTCGGCCGATCGCTCGTCGATGTGATACCCCGAATGGCTCGCCATGAACGTCGTGGTCGTGCCCGTGAAGGAACTGTCGGTGGCCAAGAGCCGTCTGCGGCCGGTTCTCGGCGATGCCGGCCGCGAGCGTCTGGCGTGGGCCATGGCCGAGCACGTGGTGCGGCAAGCGGTCGCGAGCCCGCGGGTGCAGCGGGTGATCGTGGTGAGCGCCGACGCGCGGGTCCTGGAGCGGGTGCGTGATCTGGGGGCCGTCGCGCTGGTCGAGCGACCCGCGCACCTGGCCGGCGGCTCGCTCAACCAGGCGCTCGATCAGGCGCGACGTTCGGCGTGCGAAGCCCTGGCCGTGGCGCTCGCAGTGGTGGTCTCCGATCTACCTTTTCTCGAGGCGGAGGACGTCTCGCAGCTCTTCGACGAGCTCGAGGGCGAGCGCTGCGCGGTGCTCGCGCCGGCTCACGACGGGATCGGGCTCGGCGCGCTGGCGCTCAAGCCACCCGACGCGCTTCCCTTCCGGTTCGGCGAAGGTGTGGCGTTCCGCCATCACGCTGGCGAGGCCGCCGCCGCGAACCTGCGGGTTCGACGCCTCGAGCGCCGGGGTCTTGCCTTCGATCTCGACACGCCCGCCGACCTGGCGGCTCTCGACACCGAGCGGCTGATACGCGCCGCCAGCTCGCTCGCATGACCCGCGCGTCGCCACCCGCCGACGTGACCGTCACGCCGGTGACCGGGATCCGGGCGATCCGCCCCGGGGACGATCTGGCGGCGCTGCTGGCGGCGGCACTCGACGCCCGCGGCCTGGAGCTTGCGCGGGGCGACGTGCTGGTGGTGTGTCAGAAGGCAGTGTCGAAGGCGGAGGGGCGCGTGGTCGCGCTCGGGCAAGTCCGTCCCGGTCCCTTCGCGCGCAAGCTGGCCGCGAAGCTCGGCACCGATCCGCGGCTCGTCGAGGTGGTGCTCGGCGAGACCGAGCGCATCGTGCGCATGAACGACCACGTGCTGGTGTGCGAGACCCGGCACGGCCTGGTGTGCGCGAACGCGGGCGTCGACTCGTCGAACCCGGTGCGCCGCGGCACCGTGACGCTGCTGCCGGTCGATCCGGACCGGTCGGCCGCGCGCCTGCGCCAGGGGCTTGCGAAGCGCACGGGCGTGTCCTTGCCGGTGATCGTCACCGACACCTTCGGCCGGCCGTTTCGCGAGGGGCAGGTGGACGTGGCGATCGGGGTGGCGGGGATGAAGGCGTGGCGATCGCTCGCAGGCGAACGCGACTGGTCGGGCCGCATGCTCCGCGCGAGCGCCACGGCCGACGCCGACATGATCGCCGCCGCGGCCGGACTGGTGATGCGGAAGGCGAGCGGGGTGCCCGCGGCCCGAGTGCGCGGGCTAGCTCCGAGGCCGGGAGCAGGAACGGCGCGAGACCTGATCCGGCCCCGCGCCGCCGACCTCTTCCGTTGATCGCGCCGAGGGTCAGGCGATCTTGAGCGCCCGCGCCGGGGTCGCCCGGTTCTGCTTGGGCGACTCGGAGCGCGCCCGCTCGACCACGGCGCGGTTGCGGCTTCCGGCGGGACGGCCGCGGCGCGGCGTGAACGGCATGTGCACCACCGGTGTGCCCTTGGGAGCGTCGATCAGGCCCTTCTCGATCGAGTAGTGGACCAGGTGCGCCAGACGGTGGAGGTGGAGCTTCTCCATGATGCGAGCGCGGTGGATCTCGACCGTCTTGACGCTGATGCCCAGGAGCTCGGCGACGTCTTGGTTGCGATTGCCGAGGACCAGGAGCTTGAGTACCTCGCGCTCGCGTGGGCTCAGGGTGTCGAAGCGGCTCTCGGCGGCCGGACCCTCGTCGCGCGCCGGAGCGCGCACCAGCGTCGCAGGCAGCGACTTGTGGAGGTAGATCTTCTTGCCGGAGAGTGCCATCTGGACGGCGTCGCGCAGCTCGGCGAGCGTTGCGTCCTTCACCAGCACGCCGCGCGCGCCCGCGTCGAGCGCCTCCAGGACCAGGTCCTCCCTGGTGTTGCGGGTGAGCAGCAGCACGGCGGTGGACGGCGAGGTCTTGCGGACCTGGCGCGCTAGGACCGCGCCGTTCCAGTACGGCAGGTCCATCTCGCTCACCACCAGATCCGCCTGCACGCGCTTCGCCACGTCCGCCGCCGCCGGTCCGTTGTCCGCGTCTCCAACCACCTGGAGACCAGGCACGTCGGCGAGGATCAGCTTCAATCCGTCGCGAAAGAGACGCTCGTGATCGGCGAGGACTATTCTCTTGGGTTCGCTGGAGTTGTTCATAGTTTCGAGCTTATCGCCGCATCCCTGGATACGCAATGTTGCTAAGGACGCCAGGGAACGAGCCGGCCCGAAGCCTGTGGCGAATGGCGAATTCACGCCATGGTGAGCTCTCGCGAGCGCGGAAACCCGAGTCACGGCATCCGACATGAAGACAGCACTGGTGAGCGACCCGCGCGCTTCGCCGGGTGAGGCAGAGCCGCGCCGCTGGTCGCCGCCACTCGTGGTGGGGCTCGCCGCGTGCGTGCTCGCGGGAGCGGCGATCGCGGCGCTCCGCACCGCCGCCGGGCTCGATCTCTACGTTCCTCTGGCGACCTGCGGGCGTCTCGGGGCGGCCGCGCCCATCGTGATCCGCAACGTGCGACTGCTCTCGCCTCCGGACTGGAAGCCAGGCGAGCCGGTCGACGTGCGCGTCGAGCGGGGCGCGATCGGGTCCGTCTCCGCCGCCGGCGCGATCGATGGGTCGCCGGGAGAACGGGTGATCGACGGAGGCGGCCGCGTGATGAGCGGCGGGCTCTGCGATGTCGAGGTGGCGTCGGTCTTTCGCACCGCCACGCGGCATCCGCTGCCACTCGACGTCTACCGCATCAGTCTCTCGGCACAGGTGCGCTCCGGCGTGACGGCGGTTCGCGATCTCGGCTCCCCGCCCGCAGCCGGCGTGCGACTGGCGCGAGCGGTGGGTGGCACGGTGCTCGGTGCGTCGATCGAGCGCGGAAGCCCGTGGATCACGCCCGGCGATCCCGCGCCCGATGCTCTCGATCCCGGCGCGCACCCGCTCGAGGGGCTCGCCCTGCACTCGCCCGCCGAAGCCGAGCCGCTGGTCGCCGAGCTCGCCGCCAGCGGGTCGCGCTGGCTCGCCATCTCGGTGCCGCCGGACGGGCTCGCGCAAGAGGATGTGCGCGCGCGTCTCGACGCGCTCGCGCGCGCGGCACACGCCCATGGCTTGCGGCTCGCGGTGCGCGCGCTCGATCCCGCGGCCTTCGACTGGGCGCTGGCCGTCGATGCGGCCTCGATCGACGGGTTTGCCGCGTTTTCAGCCGATTTGACGGCGGACGAGGCGGAGCGGCTGGCCGCGCGGCGAGTGACCGTGGTGCCGGTCGCGCACCTGGCGCGGGTGCGCGACATCGGCTCGGATGGAGCTTACGAGCGCGATCGTCAGACGCGCACCATCGGGCGCGCGTCGCTCTGGGGAGCGCTGGCGCGGATCGATCACCAGGTGCGTACCGCGCAGCTCGATCCCGCCGCCGTCGAGCGCGCGCGCGAGCGCAACGAACGCTGGAAGAGCAACCTGGCGCGGCTGGTTGCCGCCCGCGTGCCGGTGGCGATGGGCAGCGGCGCGCCGGCCGCGTTCGCGTTTCACGAGCGGCCGGCGGACGAGCTCGAGGAGCTGGCACTCTCGGGCCTGACCGGTGGTGCGTTGCTCGAGAGCGCGATCGAGAACGGCGCGCGGCTGCTCACTGGCGACGATGCGTCGGCCACGATCGCGGTGGGACGTGCGGCGAACCTGGTGGTGTGGGAGTGCGACCCGGGCGCCGACGCGGCTTGCTTCGAGCGTCCCAGGCTGGTGATGGCCGGCGGGCATGTCGTCGACGGCCGTCCGACGGCGCCGGCGCGGCCATTTCTCTGAAGCGTCAGTGCCGCGCCTCCGGAGCGGCGAAACGAAACACCACGGGTTTGGTGTCGCAACCGGTCTGGCCGGGGATCGTGACGCGAACCCGCCATGGGTTGAACTCGGGGAATGAGCTCCACACCCCGCGCGGGAAGGGACCCCACGACTTCTCGTTGCCGTCGACGGGCATGCGTCCCACGGTGTGGAAGCGGCCCTCGCCGAGCTCGTACTCGAGCATGTAGTGAAGGTCGGGGCGTCCACTCCAGCGCCCGTGAATGGTGCCGTTGTCGTCGTCGAAGGAGAGCGTCGCGCCATCGACCGGTAGCTCGATCTCGGGACACGGCAGGTCGCCTGCAACCGGTGCCGGCGGGGGTGCGGCCGCCGCGGGCTCGCACAGGAAGAAACCCGGATCGTAGCGGACCAGGAACTCGCCGAGACGAGAGCGCAGCTTGGCCTCTTCCGGGCGTCCGGTTCCGCCCAGGTCGACGGTCTCGGACGGATCGGACGCCGTGTGAAAGAGCGCCGCACGGGGGTTGCAGCGGGCGAGCACGAGCTTCCATCCATCGTCGCGGATGCCGGCGAGCCGCTCGCCTTCGCGGGACGGGGGAGTCTGATAGCCGGCGATCGCGGTTCCCAGGATCGCCGGGGCGCGCGCCAACTTGCGACCGCGCACGGCGGGCAAGAGATCGCGGCCATCGATCTCGGTCGGGCCGTCGATGCCGAGATACGACAGCACGGTGGGGAGCACGTCCACCTGCCGGACCGGATCGTGGATGTGGCAGCCGCCTCCGGCGCCGCCAGGAAACCGGATCATGAGCGGCACCCGCACCAGCTCCTCGTGGAGCGAGGCGTGGAGCGAGGTCGACGCGTGTCCGACCCAGCCGTGGTCGAAGAGCTCCTCGCCGTGATCGGCGCTCACCGCCACCACCGAGCGATCGAGCAGGCCCGACGACGCGAGCTGCCCGAGCACCGTGCCCAGCCAGGTGTCCATGGTGCGCACCTCACCGTCGTAGAGCGCCGTGACGCGCTCGCGATCGCCGGGCAGATCGAAGGCGAGGCTGTCGCGCGGCACGATCGCGTCGTCGCGCACCGCGCGTAACCCTGGCGACTCGGGCTTGCTGCGATCGACCCCCTCGGGCCAGAAGAGCCGCATCGCTTCGGCCGACGGCTGATAGGGAAGGTGGACGTAGCGATAGTGGTACCAGAGGAAGAACGGCTCCTCGGGCGCTTGCTGGATCCACCGTCCCAGCTCACCGGCTCCCGTTTCGTCTCCGAAATACTGCTTGTCGGGCGCGCCGAACCCGAGGTTCGCGTAGTTGGGAATCGACGTGAGGTAGACCAGGTTCGGAACTCGATAGCCGGCGCGGGCGAGGAGCGTGGCGAAGGTCGGCGTTCCGGCCGCCACGCTCTCGGCCGGTCCCGTGACCCCGTGGCGCGCCGCGAAGAGCCCCGTGAGGAGACTCACCAGCCCCGGGCTGGTCCACGCGCTCGACGCTACCGCCTGATCGAAAACCGCGGCCTGGGAGGCGAAGCGGTCGAGGCTGGGGCTGGTCGGTTTCGGGTATCCGTAGAGGCCCAGATGGTCGGGCCGCAACGTGTCGACGGTGAGCAGGATCACGCTGGGACGGGGACGGCCTGGATCGGGCGAAGGCAGCGGCGCGCAATCGCTTCCTCCTCGCACGCCGATCCCGACCACCACGCCCAGGGCCAGGAGCAACACCAGCATGAGCACCCGATGGCGCTTCATCGAAACGGCTCGGCGCGCGAAACGCTCTGCTCAGCTGGGCGGCGGAACCACGATCGGCTTGGCCAGCGAGGTGGTGCGGCCGGCGACCACGGCCACCTCGGTGGCGTCGCTGGCCGGCGCCAGGCGCAGCGGAAGTCCGCTCAGGTCGTCGAGGCGTGGCAGCGGGACGGCGTCGGTGCGAGCGAACTGCCAGCGGCCGGCGGTGCGCCGCATGGTGCTCACCATGGTCGTGTGGCCCTGGCCTTCGGCGCCGCCGCCCCGCGGCTGGTAGGTCGACGAGACCGCCATCAGCACCAGCACTCGGTCTCCGGCGCCGCGCCCGTCGAGCAGCTTCACCTCGAACGACTTGAAGGCCGCTTGCTGGTTGGCGGTGCGGATCTCCTGATACTTGCGCGCCCGGTCCTGGCCGCTCGCTCCCCGATAGTCGTCGCTGAAGAAAGGGATGACCTCGTCGGGGTCGCCCCGCACCGACGCGCGAGAGAAATCGTCGAGTGCCTGCTGGATCTGGGCGAGCAAGGCTTCGCTCGGCTTGTCGTCCACAACCCCCTCTGGGAGGGGGACGGGAATGACCATGCTGGGATGGGTGGTGTCCGGATCCACGATGAGCGCCAGCCGGTAGACGCCGCCCGGGACGTGGTCGCCGTAGAAGAACCGGTCGCGACCTTCGATCCGTGCGGCCACTCGTTCGCCAGCACCGAGCACCATGCCGCGGCTCGGGCTCAGGATCACGCTGTAGCGTGACACCCCGAGGACCGAGCCGGAGATGGCGCCACCCGCCGGCTTGGCGCCTGTCGCGCCCCGGTCGAGCCATCCCACGAGGCCGAGCAAGGCCACGAACAGCGCCAAGCCAAAGGCCGTATGCGCGCGCGTCGGGGTGTCGCTCACGAGGATGCTGTTCCAGGGCCCGGGGTCCTGCCCAACCGCGAGCGCACCGTAGCACAACCTCGTTCTATCCAGCCCGCCGAACGCCGCGTTTTTGCTTGACAAGCCTCGAGGGGCGCCCTAGGATGCCGCCGAATCCTTGGAAATCCAGAGGTTTATCCAGAGCACCCGCTCGTCCAGAGCACCAGATCAGATAGGGGGACCGATGAGGAACGGCGTGCGCAGCGCGCTTTCCATGTTGTTGGCGGGGTGCGTGTCGTCCCTGGCACCTCTCGCGGTTCGTGCCGAGGCGACCGGTGAAGCGGCGCCCCCTGCGGCGGCTGAAGAGACAGCGCCGGCGGCCCCCGCCGTCAAGTCCGGAACGTACGTCGTCCAGAAGGGCGACACGCTCTCCGGGCTGGCCAAGCGCTGCCTCGGGGACGCGCGGCGCTGGAAGGAAATCCACCACACGAATCCGCAGGTCAAGGACCCCAACAAGATCTATCCGGGAGACGAGCTGGCGCTCGATTGCGGGGGCACCGGAGGCGGCAAGGCGGTTGCGTCGGCGACCTCCGTGACATCCGAGAGCTCTACCACCACCACCACCACGACTGCGACTGCCGAGCCGGCGCCGGCGGCCTCTGCCGAAGCTGCGGCCCCGTCGGCCTCCAAGCCGGCGGCCGGCGGCTCCTCGGCGACCGCCTTCCGCGTCACGGAGTCGCAGTACGCGTTCATCGCGGAGAATCGCGAGCTGCCGGTTGCGTATCTCGCGGGCAACATCGACGGGCTGCACCATTACGGCCAGAACCAGCGCGTCTACCTGAATGCCGGGAAGAACACCGAGTTCCAGGTTGGCGACCGCTTCTCGATCTATCGCGACACCGACGTGGTGATCCATCCCATCTCGGGCGCCAAGCTCGGCTACATGACGCGCATCCTCGGCGATCTGGTGATCGAGGAGGTGAGCGAGGAGAGCTCGATCGGCCGGATCGTGGATGCCTACGAGACGGTGAACCCGGGCGACCGGCTGCAGCCTTACGTCGACGTGTCCACTGCGGTGTCGCCGGTGGACAGCGAGCGCGCCTTGAACGGCACGATCGTGGGTACGCCGGCCGAGCCGCTCGATCTGGTCGAGCGGCGCAGCATCTTCGTGGATCGCGGTAAGCACGATGGCGTCAAGCAGGGCAACGTGCTCTCGATCCTGCGCCCGGGCGGCGTGACCGCCGATCCCGTGACCGGACACGAGCTCAAGCTCGCTCCCGAAGTGATCGGTAAGGCGATCGTCTTCCACGTCGACGATTCCACCTCGTCCGCCTGGGTCTTCCAGAGCAAGCGCAACCTCCACCTCGGCGACACGGTGAGCTTCGAGTAGTCGCTCCCCGACGATCCGAGAACGCGAACCCCGCGGCCCGACCGGGCCGCGGGGTTCGTCGTTTCGGACCCGGCTGCGGCTTGGCCTGAAAGCTCTCTGGGCAACTCAGAAGGTGTGGACAAAATCGGATCATTGCCCCGGAGCGCTTCCTTCGAACCGATCTCGTGCCGTTTGGAGGGACGCGGTCCCTCGCGTCCGCAGCGTCTGAACCAAGATGAACGCCTGCGGCTGCGAGGGACCGCAGCCCCCCGACTAGCCAGGCGCAGACGCTCGAGCGGTTTCCCGCCACGCATGCCGCTGATCCAAGCGGCTGAATTTCTTTCGTCTACACCTTCCCAGAGTTTGTAAAGCCAGTGTCACCTGAGCCGCGCGGCGAGCAAGGCGAGCCGACTCGGGGGTGGGGCCCCGAAAAAAAATTCACTTCCTGATTATCCGGTTGACTCCACTGACCCCAAGGGATAGTGGTCGGATGT
>CAZYWA010000143.1:0-16006 GCA_964650975.1 uncultured bacterium | reverse complement strand
GGAACCAGGCGTCGCCCTTCAGGTCCGTGAGCGTGGGCCGGATCGCCTGCTGCCAGGCGGTTTCGAGATCGCGGACGATCCCGGCCTCGTCGATCACCACTCTGCCGTACTTTCGCCCGCGGCCGGCGTCGACGTGCTCCAGCGACCAGAAGTCCACGACGCCGCCGCCCACCAGCCTGAGCTGTCGCTCCTGCGCGCTCGCCGACACGGTGACGGGGGCGAAGATGATCTCCAGCTCCCGCCACACCTCGAGCAGCAGCTTGTAGGTCGGCGCGAACCAGCCCACCGGGAGACCACGCACGGCGGCGTCGGCCACGCGGTCGATGCCGAGCCAGGTTTTCCCGACCCGCCTGCCGCACATGAGCACGTTGAATCGGCGGGCCTCCTGGACGACGCGCTGCTGGGCGGCGTGGAGCTTCGGGATCTGGATCGTCGCCATCGCCGCTACTCCTTCGCCCACACCGGGATGGGCTTCTCGACGTGCTCGACCACGAGCTTCCCGTCGTGATGGTGCTCGTTCTCGATCTTCGGCTCGCGCCAGCCCATCCGCGTCTTCGACCACCAGATCGCGGCCGCGACGTTCGGCTTGGCGCCGGTCGCCATCCGAAAGAGCGACTCGGCGACCTTCGCGTTCGCCTTCGTCGCGCCGGTGGCCAACTCGTCCTTGTAGCAGCGGCGCAGCGTGTCGTTCCCCATGCGGTGGAGACGCGCGATCTCCTTGTGTGGGACGCCCACGGCCGCGAGCATCTCGATCGTCTTCCGCATCTCGGGCGTCGGTTCGTGCTTCGGGTAGGCCATCAGGATCTCCTCTCGGCTGAGCGGCCGGTCAGGGCCTCCCAGCGCTGAACGACGACGTCGCAGTAGCGCGGCTCGTACTCGACGGCGGCGCAGCGACGCTCCAGTTGCTCGGCCGCGATCACCTGCGAACCGGAGCCGGCGAACGGTTCGAGCGTGAGCTCGCCGCGGTGCAGGTGGTTGCGGATCGGGATCGCGAAGAGCTCGACCGGCTTCTGTGTCGGGTGGTTCTTCGTTCCGTCGCGGCCCACCTCCCACACGCTGCGCTGCGACTTGTCGCCGAGCCACGCGGGCTGCTGGCCCTTCACCCAGCCGAAGAAACAGGGCTCGTGGCTCCAGTGGTACATGCCCGAGCGCGTCAAAACGAAGCCGGGCTTCTTCCAGATGACGACCCGGTGGATGAGCACGCCGAGCGTCGCCATCGCCGCCGCGGTCGGATCTTGCTGGCCGCCGATCTGCGCGTGCCACATGTACCAAGCGGCGCGATCGAGATTCGGGAGGCAGGCGCGGAACACCGACTCCAGGAACGCCTGGAGCTTCTCGCCCTGCAGGTCGTCGTTGACGATGTCGCCCCACTGCTCGCTGGCCTTGCGGAACCCACTTCGAGGAATGCCGTTCTTCGTGGCGACGTAATTCACTCCGAAGGGCGGATCACTGTGGAGCAGCTTCGCCGTCCGCCCCTCGCACGCGAGCGCGATCGTTGCCGGGTCGGTCGAGTCGCCGCAGACCAGCCGCTGGTCGCCGAGCAGCCAGACGTCGCCGCGCTGGGTCGTCGGGTTCTCGGGCGGCTCCGGGATCTCGTCCTCCACAACGTCACCGGCCTCCACACCCAGCTTCCCCAGGTCGAGCGCGCTGAAGCCGGTGAGGTCGAGGTCGAACCCGAGGCCCTGCAGCTCCTCCAGCTCGAGCCGAAGAAGCTCTTCGTCCCAGCCCGCGTTCATCGCGAGCTTGTTGTCGGCGAGCGCGAGCGCCTTCCGCTGCGTCGCTGTGAGACCGGTCAGGCGGATCGTCGGCACCTCCGCCAGGCCGAGCTTCCGCGCCGCCGCGAGCCGGCAGTGGCCCGCGATCACGGTGCTCTCCTCGTCGATGAGGATCGGGTTCACGAACCCAAATTCCCGGATCGACGCGGCGACCTGCGCGATCTGCTCCTCGCTGTGCGTGCGCGCGTTGCGCACGTACGGGATCAGCGAAGCCGGAGTGACCTGCTCTATTTTTAGGCAACCCGGGTTCATGTGCCCTCCTTGCCACGGGGGGATAAGGGCGGCGCGTCCGCCACCGCGGGCGCGGAGGGTGTCTCCGTGTCGTCGTCCGGTCGGGAGCAGCCGACGGAAGGGCTCGGATCGAGCTCGGCCGCTAGCTCGAGCAGCAGAGCCAAGGCGGCGTCGCGCTCGCCCCTCGCGTAGGTCTGGCGGGCGCGTCTGGCGAGAGCCCGGAGGTTTGCACCCGCGGGGGCAAAATCGGTCGACGAAACCGAATCTGAGCCCGTCCGACCGTCTGAGCCGGATGCGGAATCGTTAGAGAATGTGGGGTCTAGTAGGATCTGGAAGGGTGGGGGTTGGCGTTCGATTCCCGGCGCCTCCACCAGTTTCAGTTTCGATTTCCCGTGTTTTGTCCACGACTTGCGGACGAAGCGCGCTCGCTCCTCAAGGACGGAAGCAAATCCGGAAGCAAAATCGACGGCGGAGACCTGCGGTTCGGCATCGGTACCGCTGGCCTCGGCTTCGCGCCTCGCATTCGCCACCAGTCGCACTCGAACCACGTCCGCTCCGAGTCGACGCACGTTGGTGCACGAGACCGCGTCGCACACCGTGGCGGTGCCGGGCTGATCATCTCGGTCCCGATGTAGGTTCACGACCGACCCGACTACGAACACCTCCTCGAATGGCTCTTCCTCTCTGAACACCCTCGCAGCCTCCTGGATAACCGGGATCGAATCCTCACGGAACAGAACCGAATCGACGTCGGTGCTGAGCTGCGGCCGCGCTGACGCCCATGAAAATCGCACACTCACCGAATGTATCGATTCCTCGGACTGAGCCATGCCTACGATCGCATCAAAGAGGTTCGCGCTAACTCCGCTAGCGACGGCTGCCTCGAATGCATCGAAGCTCCCCGAGGACGCAGCGTCGGCTGCGGCTCGCTTCGTCGCGACCAGTGCGAGAGCCAACGTCGTCGTGACGCGCCTGGGGAAAGGTTCGCCCATCATTTCGAGCAAACCAGGTGCACCCGGAGTGAGAAGCGGCGCTACGGGCGAGACGATGGTAACGACGTAGCTTCCACGTTCTGTGTGTCCCAGGCGTACGCGGTGTATGTACTCGATCGCCTCAGCCGGTCTCCGTGGCGGCAGTACTCGTCGTGGCATCACAGTTGTTGTCGCCGCACTGAACAGTAGGGACCGCGCGTTTTCAACGAGCGCAACGCCATCCGTGAGTGGAACTGACTCCGCATCATCTGGCACTGGCAGCGTGAATCTAAGAACATCGGCCGAGGCGAGCGTAAGATCGCGCACGATCTCCACCTGACTCCGACTCTCGACCACTTCTAGCGTCGCGACGATTTCGGCGAGTCTCAGCGAATAATCGCGCACCTCATCCGAAACCGGGAGGAGCACTTCGTACTTCGTGCCGCTCTCCGTCTGCTTTCCCCAGGACACGGCGGTCGGAAAGCCCACTTCCTCGCGCCAGCCCTTGGCTCGCAAGTAGGCGACCAAATTGAAAAGGCCGATGGATCGCATGGCCTTGGCGTCGCGAATTTCCACTCTCATGGAACGCCTCCATCGGCAATCCGATCAAGAATGGCCGTTAGAGCGTCGCTACCGAAAACCTGCGTGCGAGGCACATGCACGGTCTTTGTCGTCTCGTTGGTTACCCCCGGTTCGCCGCGAAGTGACATCCAATACGCGCACCGCCGCAGCTCAAGCGCCGCTTCGGACTGGGACGTCCAGTCCTCAATCTCGGCAGGGATCAACACGACGATAAGAATCCGTGGGACCGCGAGATTGGTTGGCCGGAGGTCGTCGTAGTTCTTGATCTTCAACGGATATGCCAGGTGCCCGTCCCCGAGCACAGCGCCGTGCGCGCGCGACTCGACGTGACTCGTTACCGCCTTGAGTGCGTAGTAGAGGAACGTCCTTCCAACCTCAGCTTCCCCCACGTTCGCGGAGGAACGGCGTCTACGATGGACACCGGGAACCCATTGTTCGAAGCCTGGGTGAACCGCGTCGACCTGGCCCTCCTGCTAACTCAAGACGACCTCGCGGGGAGCAGCGGAGGGCCGCCGTCCCTCCTGAACGGGGCAGCGCTTGAGCCGATGGCTCGAAAAGTGATCGACGCGGTTGGGGCGAGGGGACCGTCCAGCCGATCGTACTTCGCGAACCCCCTCCGCACCTTCCTCACAGTCACGAACCTCACGGGCGTCCCCTACGGACTCCCGATGACCGGCAACCAGGCGATAGCCCACGGGATGCGTAGCTACGCGGATCATGTTCGATTCGCGCTGAACACCGGCACCGGAGCCAGCCACGTCTACGCAGATGAGATGGAGCTGCCCCCCGTTGCGGATACCGCGGCCCAGCCCTGGGATTACATCCTTCGATCCGCCCTGGCGTGCGGCGCGTTTCCTGCGGCGCTGCCGGCCCAGGCGTTGACGCGCTTCACCAGTGACTACGACAGCCGGGTGGTGACCTGGACTGATCCTCTGCGCCCAACGCCCCGCCCACCAGACTGGACCGACCAAGGCCGCTTCTATGAGTTCCTCGGCGTAGACGGCGGCTGCATGAACAACGAGCCCTTGGACTTGGCGAGGAAGGTGCTTGCTGGGGCGAACGGGAGGAACCCACGAGACCCCGTTGAGGCAAATCGGGCGACGATCCTCGTCGATCCCTTCCCCGAGCCGCCCGATCCGGGGCCAAGTACGACTGGAACGCCAATGCTGCGCATTCTGGGTGGTCTGGTCACCGCATGGATTCAGCAGTGCCGCTTCAAGCCAGAGGATCTGGCTCTCGCGAACCAAGAGGACGTCTACAGTCGATATCTCATCACCCCGAGTCGCGAGGGCGATACCGGGGCGAGCGCCGGGCATCATCTCGCCTGCGGGCTGCTGGGCGGCTTCGGTGGCTTCCTATCCCGCGATATGCGCCTGCATGACTTCATGCTTGGTCGCCGTAACGCGCAGCGTTTCCTCCAGCGACATCTCGCCATCCCATCGTCGAACAAGGTCCTAGCCGCGGGATACGGCGATCCTACAGTGCGACAGAACTACGCTTTCATCGAGAACGGTACCGAGTACCTTCCTGTGATTCCAATTGTGAAGTCCTTCGGGCCATTTCACAATCCGATCGAAGATCCCGAGCCGTTGCCGGCATGGCGCGCTGGTGGAATCGACTTCGACAGCCTCGAACGCCAACTCGTGTCACGAGTCGACAAAGTGCTGGATGGACTCCTTGACGCGAATGGCTTTGGCGGGGTGCTGATCGGCGCCTACTTGGCGCCTGCTCGGTTGATGGCACGGAGGCGTCTCTCGAAATTCGTTCAAGGTGATCTCCGTGGGACGCTAAGGAGCTGGAAGCTCACGTGACGCAAAACGACGACGTGGACGACGTCGGACTGGACGCGTCTGGGCCTCTTGATCGGGTCGGGCGCGATCTCATGTCGGTGAAATATGTTGAACGACGGCTCTGGTCAGTCGCCAGCTACCAGCGGTGAAGCTCGACCGGGCCTAAATGGTGGCGGCGGTCGAGGCGATAAGATGTCCCAAGAGGGCCATGATATCGGTCCGGCCCTCAAGACAGCGGCCTTCGAGAATGGGAAAGGCGACCTCTTGGTACAGAACCAGAAGCGCCTCGCTTCGAGATCAGCGATTCGCTCTGGTGCTCCGGTCTTGAGTCCGGCGACGCGCCGTGTCTTGAGCAGGGCTGCCGCCCCATCCGCTTACGAACCAAGCAACTCACGTGTTGCCATAGGGACGCGATATGTCTAACATCGCACGACCTGGTTGGTAGTTTCTCGTTCAGACGCCAAAAGCCGACCCGTCCACCCCGTTGAGGAATTATGAGCGACGATACGAAAGAGTTCGCAGATTCAAGAATTCGGATCGTCTGTGCTGGCCACACCGGCGCTGGCAAGACAACACTGATCCGGACCCTGGCGCGCAAGCACGTCGGTCAGGTGACGGGTGAAAAGGACGCGACGTCAAAAACAGTGGAAGTATACCATCAACCCACACAAGCGATCTTTGTCGATGTGCCCGGCTTCGAAAAGGCAGCCGTCTTGTCCGTGTATCTTGATCTGCTCGGCAGTCATCCAGATGCCGCCGCACAGGTTCTTAAAACGAATCACTTGAAATACGATCAGGCCGCTACGGAGCAACTCCAAAATGCGGATGTCGTTTTCTATGTAGCGAGTCTGCAGAGCTTCTACGACGACAATCATGCAGCCGAATTTGACCTTATCAAGAGATATCAATCGAGAATAGTTGGAGTATTAACGCAGTCCGCAAGGGAACGGCGGGGACTCACGGGCGATCAATTTAGCAAGCGACGAAAGAACTGGAGAGGATTTTTTGAGGCGCGTGATACGCCATTTGTTGAGTTCGATGCTCACGAAGCTAAGCCCAGCGATGCTATTGCGTTATACAATCTCGTTATGAGGGTGCTACCCGAAACGCTGGTGGTGCGATTCAGGCAATCTCTGGAAGTGTATCTTGAAGAGCAAAAAAAAATTCGCGAGAAGTCGCTCGATCTACTAATAGAGTGCGTACTCACCCTGCGAAAGTCCACCACCGCCAAGGAGGAAGAGCAGGCAAGCGTCGAGCGACTCGTTCAAGAGCGCGTCGTAGGGTCGGTGGGTGAGTTTATTGACAACGTCTGCCATTTGTACGCAACAACAGCGGAAACTCCCGGCGTCAAGGCCATGCCTCGAATTGACTGGAAAGATACACGTGTTGTCCGTGATGCCATCGAAGGCGCCGCGAAGGGCGCGACAGGTATGGGTATTATCGGTGCCACACTAGGAGGATTAGCCCTCGGCATTACAGCAATCATTGTAGCGCCCGCGACGATCTCGACTGCCGCCGTGGCCCTGGCAGTGGGTCTGGCAGCGGCGGAAGGGGGAAAGGTCGGTGGTGCAGTTGGCGCTGGGTTGGGAGGCATCGCGGGGGGGTGGGGTTCGTGGGGCTCAACCGTGAAGGGACATATTTCCGAAGACAACTTAAATGGACTTGTGTGCGAGGCTCTCGCAACCGTGTGGGCGCTGTCTCACCATTGCTACGGCCTGAGTGACAAGGTCGCTCCCGAGCGAATCGCGGACTTGCGAGGCCGGGTTTCGGAATTCCTGGAGAGCGAGAAGAGAGCAGCGAAGCGTCGCTTTCCTTGGCTCAAGGCCGACCGAACCGACCTGCAGGCCAAGTGCGAGGAAGTGTTCAACGAATTCATAGATTAGGGCTGTGGTAGGTGGTGCAGGGTAGGCGCACCGGGTGACGTGAAACTCCACCATATCATCAACCAGCCTGATACCTCCGGGACTACTCCACGCGATGCACGAAATCCAGACAAACCTGATCAAACCGATCGCTCGGAGTGTCCGTCGAGTTCGGCGAACCGAAGAACATCGGCGCGCTGTCGTTCGTGGATAATCTCCCAGCTTCAGGAGCGGCTGCGACTTCCCCTCGGCGAAGATCTTCTCGTACACCATCCGACATCCTTCGCGAAGTACTGTCTCTTGTCATAGATCGTCGGATCGCGGTCGGAGATCGGCCATTTGGTCGCCACGATGAGGCAGTCGCGTAAAGCGCTAAATAGCCTTGAATCGATGCCGGTGAACCAAACCAGATGGAATCCCTTCGACTTCCAAAAGCACCCGACGTAGTTTATAGATCACCTGAAGCCTCCCTTGAGAACCTGGTGTGCCATTGGCTCAAGCAGGTGCGCAACTGCGTCTCCGTCGCTAACTGCAACCGCGGTCGGGTTGAGTGCCTGAGCCATCCGACGTAGCCGTCTTCGTCGAAAGTAATCCCCGGTCAACCAGCGCCGCCATGCTGGCATCTCTACTGGACAGTGGGGGCGTTCCGCGCGGGCGCTGTCGCTCATGAGCGGCCAAAGATCCTCGGCGTCGGCTACCCGCGGTGGCATCCACTTCGTAGCAACCGCAGGATCGACGAAGCGATCAAGGACCAGGCGTGCGATCGACGCGTGGTCAAACACACGGTTACTGTCGGTCGGTCTTCCACAGGAGCCCCGAGCGATCCAAGGCGAAGCCAGAATCGCCGGTACACGAAGGCCGTAGGTAGCCGGAAGATAGGGACGCTTCGCGTCTACCGGGGCATCTGGTGGCAAAACATGGTCGTAGAAGCCGCCGTGCTCGTCGTAAGTGACAACGAGGATCGTCTTAGCCCACGCGTCTTCGCGACCGCCGACCAGGGCGTTGTACACGCTACCAATCAACTGCTCGCCGTGCGACACGTTTCCGGGTGCATGGTCATCGTTGCTCAGCACTGAGTTCAAGAAGCCAGGAACTGTCTCGAAATTAGGATCGATCCAGGTCAACTTTGGCAGCCTGCCTAATGCTGCACGCTCATAGAACTGCTCCATGGGCACAATGTTTCGACCGTACCTTATGGATCGATATTTCCGGAAATAGAACATAGATGGTGCATCATGGAACGGCGTAATCCAATCATCGCCAGAGTCACCGAGAAGGTCGGCAAATGTCCCGTCCGGGGCATCGTAGCCCAGCATGGCCTTTCCAGCAGTAGTTTCAGTTTCTCCGAATGTGTCACCAGTCATTGCATAGAGACGGTTCGGAACCGTGGGTCCAGGGATCGAACTGTGCCAACGATCAAGGACCATATATTCGCGTGCCAGGAAGTCGAGTGCACCGACCTGATCGCCGGTGTAGTAGCCCATATCAGCTTTGCATTCGTCCGGAGATAGGTTGTTATCGTTTTGAATGGCGTAATCGGCGATAAAGCCATGCATCGGCGGATCACCTTGCTCGGTCCTGTACTCAATTTGCCGCTTGACGTCGTCGATGCCGTGGCCGACCTTGTGTTTGAACTCGGTTGTGCCGAGGCGACGTGCCGGTACCTTCTCGTTCCCGAGCCAGCTCCAGTCCGTGCCGTCTCCAGATAGCCCCGCGACGTCAGTGCGCTTACCCTCTTTAGACAGGTAGCCGAGCATGTGATCAAAGGATCGATTTTCCATCATCAGAACGACAACGTGCTTGATGGCTTGACGAGTATCGGCTCTCATAGGGACTCTCGGTCGTTCGCGATGATTACGCGATTAGATCGCAGCTTTCTCACCTTCACCCGGACCAACAACCGCCTCTAACTCAAGGAGTGGTTGTGCCACTTCCTCTCGGCGGACACCTCCCCGTACACCATCCCCACGTCCTGGACCAAGGAGGCGGCGCGCTCTGCCGCTCGCCGCTGGGCGTTTGCCAGACCGGATCACCGTCGGCCTGACCAATTTCGGGCTCAGCGGTTGTGGTACCTGGATCCTCCTGTCGCCAGCCCAAGGCGATCGCGATCGCGGCATCCCGTTCGGGACCGGGCGGGGGCGGCGAATCGCCCACGGTCACCGCTTCGCCCTCGACACACCCGGCAGCGCCAACGGTTCCACCCCAACGGCGTAACCGAATCAGCGCGCCTGCGCTACGACCGTCCCAAGCTCAGCACGCCGCGGGTTCGGCGCCGCAACTCCTCGTTCGTTTCGCGAAGCACGCCCACCGGGCCGAATTTTCAATCGGCTTGAGCCCCGGCTTGAGCCGCTCGAACATCTCGGCCATCTTCGCGCGGTCCTGCCCGGCGGAGAAGTCGAGTTCGGCATGGGCTCCGGAGAGAAGCACAGGTCGGACGTATCGAAATGAGGTGTCGACCGCATCGGTGCAGGACCGCGACAGCGTCAGGGCGAGTGCACGGTGCCCCCGGCCCAGCTATCCACGGCCGATGCACTCACAGTGTTGCCACCGCTCACCGACGCGTAGCCGGCCGTTGCCTGGTTCGATCGTCCGCCGGTGACCGATCCGACGTCAGCGGTCACGGAGTTTGACTGCCCACCGCTCACGGACGAATAGTTCGCGCTCGCCGTGTTCGTAAGCCCGCCCGACACTGAAGCCGCGTCGCTCGGGCCCGCGGTGTTCCCCTGCCCTCCGCTCACGGCTGAATATCGCCCGGTTGCTTGATTCGAACCGCCACCGCTCACGACTGAACGCTCCCCGGTGGCCTCGTTGGCTTCGCCCCCACCTACGACTGCGTAAAGACCGCTTGCGACGTTGCTGCTGCCGCCGTTCACCGCGGTACTCTGATTAGTCGCCTGGTTTGAAATACCTCCAGCAACCCAAGCGTATGCACCGGTTGCTTTGTTCCCGCTCGCGACACCGGCTGGGAACCCACCACCGCCGCCGACCGCTGCGCCGTCACCCGGTCCTGCGACATTGGCACCGCCGCCGCTCACAGACGAAACCTGACCACTCGCGATGTTCGAAAACCCGCCAGTCACCGAAGACTGACCGCCGCTTGCGACATTGGCCCCGCCCCCACTCACGGACGCGTATGCGCCGGTTGCTTGATTCCCATTCGGGACGCCGGATATCAGACCTCCGCCACCGCTGACCGAAGCGCCAAGCGCATTGGCGACGTTGTAGGCGCCACCCGTTACCGATGAGTAGTCCCCGCTTGCGACATTGTTCTGACCTCCGCTCACCGAGGAGCGGTTGCCGCTGGCCGTGTTCTGCCCGACGCCAGTCACCGAAGAATACGGCCCACTGACCGTGTTTTGCCGCCCGAGCGCCATTCCCGCGTAGGACGGGTAGTGGTGCCGGACTCCGACGATCAGGTTGTGCGAGCCCGCGCGATCCGCCGGTGTCGTGTCTGACCGGGGCTCGTTGTATCCGACGATGAGGTTGCCTTTCCCGTTTGTGGTGGCCGTCGATCCCATGCCGTTCTGGACGAAGACATTCGCGCCGGTCACCGTCAGGTCGTTCTGAACGACCACCCCGCCGGTACAGCCAGAGATCACGAACTGATTGCCCACCACCTGCGCCGTGCAGGTGGCGTGAGAGGGCGTACTCAGGAGCAGCACCACAGCCAAAGCAACGCCAGCGGTTCGAAGTAGCATCGCGACTCCCTTCGATGTGGGAACGTTCGGGGTCACGCCGCGTGCCCCCGCTGCGGGATTGTCCGGCCGGCTGGCCGGCGAGCGCAATGGGAACGTCTTTCGTCACGGCGGTACGAAGCGCGCCGTCGCCCCGTCATGGCTCAGGAGACCTGCGATTAGTAGTCCCACAACCCCACACGATCTTCGGCCGGAGATTCGCGTCCATCCTCGGCACCATCCACAGGTCGCGGCTTCGTGTGGCAATCGGATCCCGACGTCTGGCAATCCGGACGTAGTGCGGTCAGGGGCCTGAGAAGTCGACCTCTGGGGTTGCGCCAGGCCACTACCACCGCCGCATTGTCCTCGAAGACGTTCGCCCGCCGGATGTAGCCGCGCAGCACGACCATCGACCTGTGGCCCGTCTGGTTCGGGATGAGGCGCTCAGTGCAACCGCGCCGCGCTGCCGTGGTGACGAACCCGAGCCGGAGCGAATGCCCCGAGAACCGCTCGGCATCGAGCCCCGCGGCCTCGGCAGCCCTCTTCACCACCCGCGCCGCCTCGAGCCACGCTCGCAGCGCGCGCCCCGGGCAGAACTCCGTGGTCGTGCCGAGCAGGGGTCCGGTCGCTACGACCTGAGAGATCCCGCATTACGTCGGGCCGGCAACTGAACGGTTTAGTTGTTCTGGAACAAGCCGCCCGCAGCCCAATCTTGATCGCTAGGCGCTGAGCGCCCTAGGCCGCCGCTCACCGTGGCGTCATCGCCGCTCGCAACATTGCCGCTCCCTCCGCTCACCGAAGCTGTCGAGCCACTCGCAACACCGTAGATTCCGCCGCTGATCGAGGCGGACTCACCGGTGGCGGTATTGTAGGCCCCGCCTGTAACCGAGGTATCGGACTCGCCGCCCGCGGTGTTGTAACTGCCGCCGCTGACGGAAGAACTGTCGCCGATGGCCTTGTTGAAGGAGCCTCCACTCACCGTGGAATAGGAGCCGCTCGCGGTCGCGTAAATTCCACCAGCGACGGACGAATAGTCCCCGCTCGCCTCGCCACTCCCCCCACTCACCGAAGAGTAATCTCCGCTTGCTCCCCCATTTCCACCGCTCACTGCCGAGTTCGTCCCGCTCGCGACGCCGCTTCCCCCACTCACCGACGCGTTATCGCCGCTCGCCGTGCTCTCGCTTCCGCCACTTACCGAGGAGCCGCTGCCGCTCGCGGTGTTGTATGCACCTCCGCTCACCGAAGCTTGCTCGCCGGTCGCCTTGTTGTAGATGCCTCCAATCACCGATGAACCAATACCGCCGGCTACGTTGATGGATCCACCGGATAACGCAGACCACTGTCCGCTAGCAGTATTTGCATTCCCACCAGTCACCGACGCGAAAAGGCCGCTTGCGAGGTTGTGCTCTCCTCCCGTGACGGAGGTTTCGATATTCGTCGCTTGGTTCAGATCACCGCCCGCCACAGATGCGGATGAGCCGCTCGCGACGTTCTGGTTCCCGCCGCTCACCGACGAAAAATCACCGCTCGCGATGTTGTTCTGGCCGCCGCTCACCGAGGAGCGATTCCCGCTCGCCGCATTCTGGCCGCCACCGGTCACGGACGAATAGGGGCCGCTGATGGTGTTCTGCCGTCCTAGAGCCATCCCTGCGTACGACGGATAGTGGTGGCGCACGCCCACGATCACATTGTGCGAGCCGGCGCGATCCGCGGGGGTCGTGTCCGAGCGGGGCTCGTTGTAGCCGATGATGAGGTTGCCGAGACCGTTGGTCGTGGCGGTCGAGCCGGTGCCGTTTGTGATCTGCACGTTGCAACCGTCGATCTTGAGCGTGTCGCCGACAATCTGCATCGTGCAGGTCGCTCCCGCTTGGAGCGCCGATGACCACAGCGAAGCGAAGACGACCAGGAACAATTTCGAGTAGCTCACCGATCGGTTGATGGGCATGTGCACCTCCTGGATTTGGTTGCGACTCTATTCAATGCGGGGGACTTCCGCGCCTTACCACGCCAGCACGGTACGTGGCAGCTCAGGACACCGGAAGCACGTTCCCGTAACTCGACGCTGAACCGAACCTCGGTGGCCCGGCGGTAACCCGCCCGCCTTCTGTCAATCCGGGCTTGGCGGCGCGTTTCCCAACGAGTCGGTCTTGATCAGATAGCCGGCGGAGTAAGTTCCGCCGGCCGGCAGGAACGATTGGGTCGTGCCGGCGACGGCATACCCACCGTCGAGGGCCCGGTCGACGGACATACCGCGGTCGGAAGCTGCGCCGCCGAAGGTTTTCTGCCAGACCAGATTGCCCGTGGCGTCGGTCTTGACCAGATAGACATCGTCCGATCCCGCGCCGAAGGAATCCGAGTAGCCCGCGATGATGTAGCCGCCGTCGGAGGTCTGGTCGACCGATTCAGCGCGGTCGCCGCCTGGCCCACCGAACGTGGCTTCCCAGGAGAGGTTTCCGGAGGAGTCCGTCTTCAGCAGATAGAAGTCGTCCCCACCAGCTCCGTATGACGACGTCTTACCCGCGATCACGTACCCGCCGTCATTCGTTTGGCGCACTGCGTAGCCGACCTGGCTTTCCGAACCTCCGTACACCTGCGACCAGAGCCTGTTTCCGGACGCATCCCACTTCTCCAAGAAGACGCGCGCGTACTGGTCGGCCCCGGTTAGGACGTATCCGCCGTCGGACGTGTGGCGAACCGAGTAGATGGGCGTGTCGTACAGGTCCGTCTTCAGCCACTGCAATGCCCCGAGCGCGCCGACCTTCGCGATGAAACCCGCGTTGAGCCGGTTGTAGCCGGCGACGACATAGCCGCCGTCGAGCGCGGTGTCGACCGCTGTCCCCCACTGGTCGAGCTGCGGGCTACCCAGTGATTTTTGCCATTGCAGCGCTCCGGTCGCGTCCACCTTCACGAGATAGACCGCGGTAGTACCGTCGCTTTGACTCTCGTTGGTGCTGCCCGCGGCCACATAGCCACCATCGGCAGCCTGCGCGACGGACGTAAAGAGGTCGCCGTCCGATCCGCCGAAGTTCTTCTGCCAGACGACCGTTCCGAGGTCATCGACTTTCACGAGCCAGGCGTCCGCGGGATCGGAACCGGGGGTTTGCCCGGCGAGGATGTACCCACCATCAGTGGTCTGCTGCATGGAGTTGAAGGCGCTCGCTCCCGCTCCCGTGGCGTAAACCTTTTGGAACGTGACAGGTTGGCAGGTGGCGCCGAGCGCGGCCGAGGCCAAAAGAATGGTGAGTGCGATTCGCCGAATATGCATGAGTATCCCTCGCGGTCCGAGTTACACAGTCAAAGGCAAAACTAAGTCGGAAATCGAAGAGAGACCTGGGCTGTCGCCGCCAGCGACCTACGGTGGCGCGAAGCTCGGGAGGTTCTGGCCGGACGTGCAGCCAAGACACAATTCGACGAGTCGGAGCGCCGTAGGCGCTTCCGGCAACTGTTTCGACCTAGCGACTGCCCTTCGTCTGGACGGAATCAGCGAAGCGGGGACTGAGCACCCTAGCAATTCACGCTCCGCAAATACTGAATCTAAGTGATTTCGTTTAGCACTCGAAATCCGATTAGATTCTGTGCTGATATCCGTAGCTTACAGCCGACTTCATTGCGGGTAACATGGCGGGCTGCAATGCAGGTCGGTGCGCGTGGTGACAGAACGCGGCGTTGCAGTTTGCGACAGAGTCTCACAATGCGACGCATGCCGGTCAGCTTCGAGTGGTTCGCCCCCGCGGGATCGGGAGGCGAAACGCCAAACGTGCGCCCCCACGCATCGGGATTTCCCAGACCACCTGTTGCCGAGCGGGCTTGTCCGCAACCATCTACTCCGGCTGCCGTGGCCGCGATCATGAGAGAGCTACGTGGGGTGGGTCGGATCATTTTCGGCGCTGACCATCGGGACGACACGTAGGGTCCCTGGTGATCGTGCGCCGACCTGGGCTGGCGCGCAACCGATTGGTACTGGCCGCTCCCTCACCATCCCTCAACCGTCCCCGCGTCGTCTCGAGCGGATCCCACCCCCGATCCTCCTCCAAATCCGCCATCGTCATCCCGCGCCGAGCCAGGTCCTCGCGGAGCGCCTTGTCCCGCCGCGCGAGTACCTCCTGGATGAGCCGCTCGAGCTTCGCGCCCGTCGGCGGCACGCAGTGCTGACCACCGGCTCTTGTTCGCCATGTAGTGCTGCACTGCCAGGGTGAGCGCCATGACGCAGTCGTCGTGGTCTCGTGGAGAGCGCTGTAGGGTACGCCGGTACGCCTCGGCCCTGCACGGCCTCAGGCACCCGGCGCAAGCTCTGTTCCAGGTGTCGGCTGGGGCTTCACCCACTCGCCGCAGAACCGGCACTTCGACGCGTCGGCCGGGATGTTCGACCCCGAACCGCCCAGTCTCATGGCTTCCATTGGTTCGGACCTCGTCGCATGAGTTTGCGGCCGGAGGCGACAAGCAACACCAGCATGGCGAGGCAGAAGGCGAGTTCGAGCCACCCGACCGGCTCGCCGAGGTCAAAGGCGACCAGCTCCAGCGCAAGCACCGCGGCAGCGGCGAGAAACAAGCGGCCGCGACGGCTCGGATGTCCGATGAGCGCTGGCGAATAGTTCCTCGCATCGAGCGAGTGACCCTCGTCGTACCGGTGATCCTGTGAATCGAGGAATTGGCGAATCGCGTCATCCTCCGCGCGGTGTATGAGGCGGAGGTCGTGCGGTTCGCTCGGCCTTTCCATCGACCAACACTGCACGCCCGGCGCACTCGCGCCGCACCTTCTCCGAGCCGTCGCGCACGGTGCGCGGCCCTCGGGAATCGGCCCGAGCAGGTTGCACCTCGTGGCGGTCGTCCATTGCGCAGCACCCGGTGCATTGGAAGCGAACGGGGGATCACGCTCTTTCCAATTCCAAATGAGCGAGCTTGCTGATCACAAAACGCGAACCTCCCAGGTCAACGGTTCCGGACGATCGGTGCGGTTGGCGAGATCCTGGAGGAGTACTGCGGCAGGCGTCCACGGCCCGACCCAGATCGGCTCGTCAGGCTTCTCCAGGTACGCGATCGATGCCGTCTCGCCGTCCAGGTGCAAGCGGATGACGTAGGATCCGGGTGGTAGGACCGCCCGGTGGCGCTGAAGCGGCGCGC
>CAZYWA010000142.1:0-16006 GCA_964650975.1 uncultured bacterium | reverse complement strand
CCTCCCAGCGCATTCTCGCGCTTGTTGGGGTGTCCACGGAAACGGGGGAGGTTCAACCGACCAGGAACGAACCACAGCACGGGCTACTACAGTTCCGGTCCTTCCGACGAATCGAGCGCTAGTCCGGCATCCGGTGTGGTGGGTTCTCGCAGTGCGCGGGTGGATCCCGCTCGGACGCGCGCCTTCACGGGCGTCTGTCCCGTGCGCGCCTCATGCCATTCGGGGCGATGAACCTCTGAGGGTCAGGCGCTATCGAGAGCATGAACGGCGCACGACCGTGCGGAACCAACCGTCCGACCGTCCGACCTTGATCGAACGGCACCCCGCAGAAGCCGGCTGGCTCCCCGGTTCTACGGAGAATGCACCGTCCCGGCGGCCCAGGATTCCAACTGCGTCGCCGCAACAGCTCCACCGCCGCTCACCGAAGATCTGTCTCCACTAGATTCATTCTGATCTCCACCGCTTACAGACGAAGCGAACCCATCAGCTGTGTTCTGGTATCCGCCGCTTACAGATGCTCCATTGCCGCAACAGGCCTGCGTTCCGACGACTAACGGCGGGAAGTCGCCCGTGACATTTCCTCATCCGCCAGAAATAGAGGAAATATCGGTGAATGCCTGATTAAACCCGCCACCGGAAACTGTCGCGCCCCCTCCGGATGCATGATTATGCGATCCGCCGCTCACCGTTGAGCCCTCACCATCGGCGAAGTTGAAGGTGCCCCCACCCACCCACGCATTGCCACCACTTGCAACATTGACATATCCACCGCTCACGGAATCAACGAGTGTACGCGCGGTATTTGCGAGACCACCACTCACCGACGCGGCGCTGCCACGCGCGCTATTCAGATTGCCCCCCGTGACCGACGCGCCCACACCGCTTGCAGTATTTTGAATGCCCCCCACAACCGCCGAACTTTCCCCACTTGCCGTTCCAAGATTGCCGCCACTTACGGCAGCATAGGTACCACTGGCCTTGTTGCCGCTGCCTCCACACACTGATGCGTAGTCGTTGCTCGATTCATTTTTCTGTCCGCCACCTACCGCTGCTCGGTTTCCGCTCGCCACATTTTGGCCACCTCCGGTGACGGTCGCATAGGGTCCACTCACCGTGTTCTGCCGCCCGAACGCCACGCCCGCATAGGACGGATAGTGATGCCGGACACCGACGATCAGGTTATGTGATCCCGCTCGATCGGTCGGTGTCGTGTCCGGCCGCGGCTCGTTGTAGCCGATGACCAAATTCCCGAGCCCGTTGATCGTCGACGTCGATCCCGCGCCGTTATTGATCTCGATGTTGCACCCCTGGAAGATGATCGTGTTCGGCTTTCCGCCGGGCTGGCCCGGCATGACCATCTGGCAGTCGGCGTGGACGACGGCGGGAACGAGAAGGGACGCGCTGACCATGAACACCGAACGCAGGTTGACCACAGGTGCCTCCCTTCGTTGACGACCGCTGAGCGATCTTGGACCACGCCGACGTGTCACCCGACTCGAATCGGGCGGATACCTGCGCGTGGACGACGAGGGGGCCGGTTGTGACATGCGACCCCGAGATGGTGTACGTGCCGGCACGGTGGACCGTACGCGGAGTGTGTCACGGCGGGCGGATGCGCGGCGCCACGAGGCGTTTACGACACGAGCGGGACGAACGAAGATCCGTACTGGACCGGAAGGCCACTACGTGGCCGCGATGCGCGTGAGGCTGTCGGCGATGGTCGCGGCGTAGCCGCGAGCGAGGGCGGCGCCGAGGCGCCAGCGCGACGGTGGAGTCAGCACCGCTCGGCCGTTCGCCCAGATGGCTTGGGGACGGCCCAGCGCTTCGAAGTCGGTGCGCGGATCGCCGTCGAGCACCAGCAAATCTGCACGGCGCCCTGGCGCGAGAACGCCGCGGTCGGTGCGGCCGAGCAGCGTCGCCGCCGAGCCGGTCGCGGCGCGCATGCACGCGAGTGCATCGAGACCGGCGCGGTGCATCGTGCGCAGCTCGTCCATCGGGCGCGACAGCACGCTGAAGCCGTAGTTCGCGTCGTTGCCGAACGCGATCGGCACGCCCGCTGCCGCGAGCAGCTTGAGGTTGGCCACGGCGTTCCGCACCGCCTCGAGGCCGCGCTGCTTCGAGAGCCCGCCCGCGATTCCCGGCGGCACCACGTCGCCCGATGCCGCGAAGGCTTCGGCGAAGGCGCGCCACGATCTGCGGATCGGCTCCTCGACGGCGGCGAGCAGCGCGGGATCGCGATGGTGATGGCGCTCGTGGTCGTGGCACGCCGAGTCGAACACCCAGAGCGTGGGGCACACGTGGATACCCGCGTCGGCGATGCGCCGCACCAGCTCGGGGGCGGGTCGAAGCACGAGTGCATGAGCGCGTCGACGCCGCCGTCGACCGCCACGCGGTAGTCGACCGCCGAATGCGCGTGCGCGAGCACCCTGAGTCCGTGGCGATGCGCTTCCGCGACCACGGCGCGCACCACCTCGGGCTTCACCGCGGGCAGCGGCTGCTCGGCGTAGGTCTGGTGCATCACGGCGATCTTCACGTGATCCATGCCCCCGCGAGCGACCCGCTCGACGGCGCGCGCCGCATCGCGCTTTGTGTCGCAGGCCAGCGCCACACCCGCTCGCGCGAGCAGCGGCGGCAGCCAGTCGAGCGGATAACCGCCGGGCGCCGTCACGATCGGGCCCGCCGCGAGGATCGACGGGCCCGCGGTCGGATGGCGCGCGATGTGCGCGCGAACCGCAGCCATGACCGGCGCCGTCGCGCCCATGTCGGCCATGGTCGTGACGCCGGCTCGCAAGCTCTCGTGGAAATTCCGGATCGCCTGCACCGGCGCGGGCGGCTCGTCGGCCTCGAAGGCGCCGCCGCGCACGGTGTGTGCGTGGGTGTTGATCAGGCCCGGCATGAGCACGCGGCCACGGACGTCGATCCGCGTGCCTCCCGCGGCGCCGCCCGTCAGGTGGCGAGCGGCCTCGCCCGCGCTCACTCGTTCGAGACGCTCGATCCCGGCCACACCGAAGACGAGCACGTGCGTGCCATCGAGAAAACTCTCTCCATCGAACACGCAGTCCGCGAGAATCGTGGTCTTCATGACGTGACTACGCGCTCCGGTCGCGCACGATCGTACACTCCGCTGGTCGGGAGGGCTGCGATCCCTCCGGACGACGTCGCTTCGACGAAAGCAGCCGCGAAACCCACGCGATCCCGCGCCGCCCGGCTCAGACGACACCCTCGGCCACCGGCTCTCGATAGCGCCAGAAAGCCGGCAGGATCGGCAGGCACGCCGCGACGCCCACCACGCACGCGAGCCCGCCCCAGGTGATCGAGCGCGCGAGGCCGAAGCGCTCCGCCATGAAGCCCGCGCGCGCGTTTCCGAGCAGCGGGCCGGTCATGTACGAGAGCTGCTCGATCCCCGCCATGCGCCCGCGGATCCGCGAGGGGATCGTCTCGTTCCAGATGGTGAGCCGGAAGAGCCCGCTCACCATGTCGGCGGCGCCGGCGAGCACCAGGCAGGCGATGGCGGCCGGCATCGTGGTCGCGTGGCCGAGCAACGCGATCGCCACACCCCAGAGCGTGGCCGCGATCATCACCGCGGCGCCGTGGCGCTTCACCTGCTTGGTCCAGCCGCTCACCACCGTGACCGCGAACGCTCCCGCGCTGACGGCGGCGTAGAGATAGCCGGCTTGGTGAGAGCCGCCCCACTGCGACGCCAGCTCGGGGAAGACCGCCATGGGCATCGCGAAGGTCATCGCCACGATGTCGACGACGTAGGTGCCGATCAGCTCGGGCCGGCTCACCGCGTAGGCGAGCCCTTCGCGAATGCTCGAGAGTCCGGGCGGCGGTGCGTCCTCGGCTGGCGGCATCGAGCGGATCGCGGAGAGCGCCAAGAGCGAAAGACCGAAGGTCGCCGCGTCGATCGCGAACGTGCGCGGCAGCCCGAGCGCCGCGATGCACACACCGGCGAGCGCCGGTCCCGCGATGGCCGCCGTCGTGCCGCGCAGCGAGCTCAGCGCGGAGACCGCGGGCAGCTCCTCCACGGTCACGAGCCTGGGCGTCAGCGCCTGCAGCGCCGGTGTGTGAACGCCGGTCACCGCCGACATGAACGCCGCCGCCGCAAAGAGCAGTCCGACGCTCGGGCTCGGCAACATCGCGTTCACGGCGAGCGCCGCCGAGCCGAGCAGCAGCAGCGCTTCCGCGCCGAGCAGTAGCCGCCGCCGGTCGATCGCGTCCGCCAGCGCACCACCCCACAGCACGGTGAGCGCCAGCGGCACGAGCTGCACCGTGCCGAGCAAGCCCACCATCGCCGACGACTTGGTGAGATCGTAGATCTGCACCGGCAACGCCACGAACGTGAGAAGGCTGCCGACGGCGCTCACCATCTGGCCGGCGAAGAGAAACCGGAAGTCGCGATGCCGGCGGAGCGGCGAGAGATCGAGGAGCACGGGAAGGCACGAAGCCTACACCGACCTCGGCCGCGCGCCAGCGGGCGGCGTTGCCATCGCTGTGGAGCGCTCAGCGATCCTTGCGCGGCTTCGGCCCCAGCTGCTCGAGCGAAGCTTGGATCGACGCTTCGAGGTCTTGTTGCGACAACAGCCGCGTCGACTCCTGTAGGGCGGGCGCTTCTTCGCCGTTCCGCCGCCTCGCGCTGAGAGCGGTCGAAGAAGTGGAGCGCGGTGCGAGACCTGGCTCGCGGCGCGGGTCGTCGCGCCGGAGCGGCTCGCCGTGCGGCGGAGCCGCTTCGAACTTCGGCCATGTGGGCGCGAGGTCCGCCGACGCGGTGTCGCCCCGATCCACGGTTCGATGCACGCTGCCATCGGATCCCGCGCCGACCCAGATCTGCTTCGCCAGAGCGAGCACCACGGCGAGACCCGTGGCGATGGAGAGCAGCAGCAACACCGCGTAAGCGATGCCGAAGCCGGCCCCGAACGACTCGAGCCGCGCATAGTTCCGCACGAAACGTTCGGGATCCCACGCGATCACGTAGAAGACCGCGGCCAGGATCGCCAGCATCACGGCCGGCCCGAGCGGATCTCGACGCGTCATGGCAGGTCCCGTCATTCGAGAAGCATGGAGCGCATGAAGTCGTTGGGGCGGGTCGACGCCGCGCGTGCGACGTCCAGTGTCACCAGATCCTGCTCGACCATCTCCGCCAGGTGCTGGTCGAAGCTCTGCGTGCCGTACGCGTCGCGCTGCTTGGCGAGATAGTCCGGGATCTCGTCGAGCCGGTCGTCGCGGACGAAATCCCGGATCGCATCGGTGACCACCAGGATCTCGGTCGCGAGGATGCGCCCTTTGCCGTCCTTGCGGATCAGCAACCGCTGACAGACGACGGCTCGCAAGGTGGCCGCGAGCCGCGCGCGCAACGCGTGGTGGGTGTCAGGTGGATAGACACCGATGACCCGCGCGATCGTCGAGGCCGCGTCGGCGGTGTGAAGCGTCGAGAGCACCAGATGCCCGGTTTCCGCGGCCTTGAGCGCGACCTCCATGGTCTCGAGATCGCGCATCTCCCCCACCAGGATGACGTCCGGATCCTGCCTGAGCGCGCCGCGCAGCGCGTTGGCGAAGTCGTCGGCGTCGGTGCCGATCTCGCGCTGCGTGACGGTCGCCATCTTGTCCTCGTGCACGTACTCGATCGGATCCTCGATGGTGATGATGTGCCCGCGCCGGCCGGCGTTGACGTGATCGACCATCGCCGCGAGCGTCGTGGTCTTTCCGGATCCGGTCGCGCCCGTGACCAGCACCAAGCCGTGGGGCTCGGCACAGACCGTCGCCATCACCGAAGGGAGCCCGAGGCTTTCCAGCGTCGGGATCACGGCGGGGATGACGCGCAACACGAGCGCGAAATGATGGCCGGATCGAAACACGTTGACGCGGAATCGGCCCAGGCCCTCCACGCGATACGAAAGGTCGACGTCACGCGGGTGACCGATCTGATTGCGCACCTCACCGTCGGGAATGAGCTGCGCGACGATCTCGTCGAGGTCCTCGGCCTCGAGCGCCGGGAGCCGAACCGCGAAGAGCTGCCCGTCGATCCGCAGCGCCGGCGGCGAGGCGACCCGCAAATGGATGTCGCTGGCGCTCTTCTTCACCGCAGCGACGAGCAGCCGGTCGAACCAGAAGTCGCCCATGGCGGATCCCCCGTGGTTCGCTCCGCGCTGCACGGATGCGCGTTGAAGTTCGTACAAAATGGAGCACCGCCGTTTGCTCGGCCCGGATCGGCACGTGGAATCGAAGTGCGCAGCGATTGAAGAAATCGAGCCGGATGACCCTGCACCCAGCGCGGTCCTGCGATTCGTGTACCACTGAATACGTCCCGCGGGAGGTCGCGGTCCGGAGGCCAATCCGAGCCGTCGAAGTCCTCGGCGCCGCCAGAATCAGCGCCATCCGCTCGCGCCGTGAGCTCTGCGGTTCGATCCTGAACCGGTCTTGTCAGTCCACCGCCGATGGTGGATTTGCACCATTCATGCCTGCGAACCGTAGCTGGCTAGCCTCTTGCACTTGCGTGCGCTCACTCAAAACCCACGAGCGAGGGTGGAAAATGGAAGCGCCTACTCATGATCGTACCCCCCTAGCGCCCCGGTCTCGTGACGGTCACGGCAATCGGGTCTCCGTACGGTTCCTGGTGATTTTCGCCACCTTGACCCTGAATCAAACGGCAGGTTGCGGCAACGTCAATCACCCCAATCCCACCTCCACGCCCACCACGGTCGGCGGCACGACGTCCATAGAGCCGAGCACGATTCCGACGACCGGAACCACCACCGCCCGAACCACGACGCCAACGACGAGACCCACGACGGGGCCCACGACGACGATCTCTCCCACGACGACACCGACGACTTCACCCACGACGACGACGTCACCCACAACTGGCCCGACGACCACGACAACCACCGGTCCGACGACGACCACGACCGGTCCGACCACGAGCACCACGACGACGACAACGGCACGGACCACCACCTCGACGATCGCGACTACCGCGCCGACGACGATCCCGACGAGCACCACGACCTCTCCCACGACCATGCCGACCACGACCCCGACGACGATCGGCGCACTGGGACCCGCAAAAGCAGCCACCGGCAACTGCGCCAGCAGCTGCGATCCCGGCTGCGCGTCCGGCGATGTGATCTGGGGCCCGTGGAGCACCGGATGCGGCGATCGAGACGATACGTTGCTGCGATTCTTCGAGATCGATCCCCAAGGAAATTACACCGGTTGCTACTGGGCTCCACCCGGCACCGGCGCAAACACGTACTGGAACCTCTCGAGCGACGGTACCCAACAGGGGCCCTTCGAGTTGAGTTGCCTACCGGGCAACTCGCTCGTGTACGGGGCTGGGCTCGAGAACCACGCTGAGGTGCATTGGGGTGTGAGCTTGGACCACAACCAAGATTGCACCACCTGCACGGTCCCGTGTGACGGCTCGTGGTGGTCGGGCTTCAACCTGACCTGCGGCGATTCGGGCCCGGAGAGCCAGCTTCTCGATGGCTCTGGGTCCTTTACTCGATCCTTGCCGACCGTGATTCCGAGCCGCGAAGGCCAATGACGTGAAACGGCCGCCCGCGGTCGCGCGGTCAACGCGACGATCCGAAGGTCCCGAGATCACCCGAGCACCGGCATGACGCACCTCGCACCCGCCGCGCTCGACGCTCCTCGCCTCGAAGAGCAGGGCCCGAAGACGTGGCTCGACGCCTTCCGGCTCCATCGCTCCCCGTCGGTGGTGCGGTCTCGTTCACTGCCCTCGCTCGGTGCCATACCTACCCCGCTCGCGGTACGGCTCGACGATCCTGCCGACCCGTCGCTTCCAGTTCTCGGCATATGGGACGGGCACGACTCCGGCGCGGCCCTCGTCCGGAATGGCGAAGTTCTCTTCGCCGTGAACGAGGAGCGGCTCACACGGCGGAAACTCGAGGTTCGCTTCCCCGAGCAGTCCATCCGCGCCTGTTTGGAATACCTCCCCGCCGGGGCGGCCGGATTGTCATGCGTGGCGGTATCTACCTCCGATGTCGCGAAGACCCTCAACCGGATCTTTCCGCACCTGAAGGAGCAGTACTACCTGATCCGCCGCCGAAAGGTCGCCACCAATTCCTCGACCCGCGCCAAAAAGGCCCTCAAGTACCGCCTGACGGAGCTCGGCCCGAATCCGGTAAGCCGGCGTCTGAGCTTGTGGTCGATCTCGAGATCCTTGCGAGCCTTCGGTCTGGACCAACTTCCGATCCGGTTCGTGGATCACCATCTTTGCCATGCCGCAGGCGCGGCGTACTGCTCCGGTTTCGACGCTGGCCTCGCCATCACCATCGACGCCCTCGGAGACGGACGCTCCGCCTCCGTCTGGCGGATCGACGGCGGTGAGCTGACTCTTCTCCATTCGATCCCATCGACCACTTCGTTCGGAATCTTCTTCGAGCACGTCACGAACCTCATGAACATGCGAGAGCTCGAGGACGAGGGAAAGGTGATGGCTCTCGCCGATTTCTCGTTTCCCATTCCCGACGAGCAGAACCCGCTCCTTTCTTTGTTTCGCATCGACGGTTGCAACATCAGCTCGAGCCTCTCGAGCTCCGCCCTCTATCACCAGCTCGCCGAGGTGCTTTGGTTCTACCCCAACGAGCAATTTGCGTACTTGGCGCAACGCGCCCTCGAAGTCTGGATCGGCGCCTGGATCCGGAACCTCGTCGAATCGACCGGCCTGCGCAAGATTGCGCTCGCTGGCGGCGTCACGTCGAACATCAAAGTAAATCAGCTAGTTCGAAACCTCGAGGAAGTCGAGGATGTGTACGTGTTTCCTCACATGGGCGACGGAGGCTTGGCGCTGGGTGCCGCCATCTGGGAGGATCACCAACTGACCCGCTGCTCCCGTTATTCGCTCCCCACCGCACAGATCGGGCCCGGCTTCTCCGCCGCCGAGATCGATCACGCAGTCCGATCGGCCTCGGGCATCGAAGCCTCGAAACCCGCGAGTCTTTCCGACGCCGTCGCCGAAATCTTGCTCGCCGACGGCATCGTCCTCTGGTTCCAGGGTCGGATGGAGTACGGCCCGCGGTCGCTCGGTGGTCGGAGCATCCTGGCACGCCCGGACAGTCCGCTCGTCAAGAATCGGCTGAACGTCGCTCTGAAAAAACGCGTCTGGTACCAGCCGTTCTGCCCATCGATTCTCCTGGGCGACGCTCGCGAGATGTTCGAGGATCTGAAGGGCACACCGAATGCGTTCATGACGATGGGGTACACGGTCAAGCGGCAGTGGCGAGACCGCCTCGCCGGCGTCACGAACGTCGACGGGTCTTGCCGACCGCAGATCGTGAACGGTGAGAAGACCCGCTTCGCCGAGCTCCTAGCCAACATGAAGCGACGGACCGGCGTTGGCTGCGTCCTCAACACGAGCTTCAACGTACATGGTGAGCCAGTCGTCCTGGATCCCAGCGACGCGATTCGGATGCTGGTGGATGTCGATGCGGACGCGCTCGTGCTCAACGACTGGCTTCTGGTTCGAACGACTCATCGCTAGAGTTAGCGGGCTTCATCACCGTGGCGGATCCACGAGTGCCCGGCCACGCCCCCCGGTCGAACCGGCGGGTGCCGCTCCTCGTCATCGCGTGTGTGTCGCTTCTCTCGGCGCAGGTTCTCTGGGCCCTCAGGACGGGGAACGGCGCGCTCCGCGCACAGCTTGCAGTGGTCACCACATGGTTTCTGGGCGCGACGGTGCTTCTCATCGTGGGCTCGCTTCATGGCCTTCGCCATCGCATCGTCGCTCTGCTCGCCTCGATCACCCGTGGACACCGTACCGCGCTCGTCTGTCTCGCACTTTCCAGCGTCCTTCTAACCGTGGTGGTCGCCCCACGCACGAACCGGATCTTTTACGACGAGGACATTTACCAGGACCAGGCACAAAACATCGCCGCGCTCGGCCGCGCGCAGCTGTGCGACGAGGGACGCACCGAGTTCGGCAACCTCGAGTGCCTCCGCTGGGAGTACAACAAGTGGCCGAGCGGTTATCCGTATCTACTCAGCATTTTGTACCGCCTCTTCGGCGTCAAGGAGCTTTGGGCTTTTGTCCTGAACAATCTCGCCGTCCTCTCGACGGCCATGATCCTTTACCTGACGTGCTCGATCGCGTTCCCGGGCTCGGTCGCCAATCTCTTCGCGACCGCTGCATTCATCGCAATCCCGATGAACGCGTCCTGGGGCAATTCGGCCGCCGTGGAGCCCACGGCGGCGACCGCGAGCGCCGCAACCGTGCTCGCCTGGTTCTTCGCGATCCGGCAGGAGTCCGACGGATCGTTGATGCTCGCGACCGCCGTGACCGTCCTCGCGATGCAGTTCCGCATCGAGTCCGTGCTCGTGGCACCGGTGGCTTTGGTCACGGTCCTGCTCAACCGTCCCGCCATGCTCGGGCGAGCGGGCTTCTGGAAGGTGATTCTTGTCGGAGTTCTGCTGTCGACGCCGTTGGTCGGTCACTTCCTCGCGGTGAGCGGCGAGCGGTGGGGTGCGGGCGAGGAGGCTCGCTTCTCGACCAAGTATCTGCTGTCCAATCTTGCCCCGAATACGCTGCTCTACCTGCAGAACCGACGATTCCCCGCCTTGGTTACGGTCTTCGCGATCCTAGGTGCCGTTCCCCGACGCGATTGGCGAAACCAGGCCGTGGTGACGATATGGTTCCTGCTCTTCTGGGGCGTGTTTTTGAGCTTTTACGCGGGAAGCTATTCGTACGGCGCCGACATCCGCTACTCGCTGGTTTCGTACGCGCCTCTGTGTGTCCTTGCTGGATTGGGAATCGATCGCACGCTCGGCTTCTTCCAATCCGCCTCCTCGCGGAACGCCGCGCAGAAGGTGATTGGAGCCGCACTGCTGGTCAGTACCATCGGGTTCCTTCCCTTGATTCGCTCGACCGGCGAGGAAGCTTGGGCTGCACGAGTGGACCATGGCTTCTCGAAGGAGATCGCTCGCTATCTTCCCGAGAACTCTCTGGTCTTTACGCAGACGACCGGCACGTTCCTGCTAGACGGACGGAACGCCGCGCAGATGTCGATCGCGGCCGACGAGCCGGACGAGGCGATCCGCGAATTCTTCAAGCGGTACGCGGGCGGGGTCTTCCTCCACTGGAACTTCTGGTGCAACACATCGGATGACGCCCAGGTCGCGCTCTGCGGGAAGGCGCTCGATCGCTTCGACGCGCGGATCGTTCTTCGGCGCACATTCTGGTCAGCCGATTACCGGCTTTACCGGCTCAGTGGACTCAGGTCTTTGAAGGCGCCGGAGGGCGACGCAAAAGGCGAGCGCTGCGATCGAATACCCGGATCCGACCTCCGATCGCCCGTCTGGAAGATCCCACAGGATTTTCGTCGGCCGGGCGCCGCAGCCCCCGTGCGGCCGGATGACCATGCCTGACGGGCCGCGGAGGCGTGCCAGGCGCGGTGCTTGCACCGAAGGAGGCAGGGACCTGCACTGTTCCGTGCGGATCCAACGCCCCAGGCGTCGTGTCGGTGTCGCGGGCGCACCCAGCAAACCCAAAAAGGGTACCCATATGGACAATCGACGATGGCTCGCTTTGCTGCCCGGTCTTCTGCTCTCGATTTTGTTGCCCATCGATCAGCCAAGCAGGGCTGGTCCGGTTCCCGATGGCACCCAGCTCGCGCAGACCCACGGGGGACTCGGAACGACGCACGGCCCGGTTTCCTCTTCTCCACCACCGGCGCCGGACCGCACTCCGACCGGCGGCGGGCTTCCGATGCCGTCCACCCCACAACCTGCGACGGTTCTGGATTTTTCGAAGGGTGACCTGAAGTTCATTCAGGACGCAGCCAACGGCGGCGCCGACGAGGTGGCGCTCGGCCAGGTCGCGGCGGAGAGAGCGATGGCGCCGGAAGTGAGGGAGCTCGGCGAGCACATGGTCGCCGACCACACCGAGGCCAACCAGGAGATCGCGCGCCTCGTTGCGCAGAAGGGCATCACGCTCGTGGATCCGGCAAACGCCGCCGGAACGGCCGAGGCGCCGAGGCTCGACTCGGATGGTCAGCGTGCCGTCAAGAAACTCACCGAGCTCTCCGGCGCGGCGTTCGATCGCGAGTACGTGAAGATGATGGTGAGCGATCATGAGAAGGTCGTGAAGGAATTCGAGGATGCGTCCAGGAACGCCCAGGACGCGGACGTGAAGGCCTTCGCGGCCAAAACGCTGCCGATCCTCGACAAGCACCTCCGCATGGCGCGCGATACGGAGAAGGTGGTGAAGGAGTGACCTTCAGGCGAGCGTTCCTGGCGGCGGCGAGTGCGCACATGGCGACGAAGATCCACTCGAAGGTGAAAACGCGGTCGAAACAGCCTGGTGGCGCGCCCACTGGCAAGATCGCGAAGGGAACGTACGTGGTCCCTGACGGCAGCCAGGTTCCGAAGCGCGAGATGGGACGCACCGGCGAGCTCGTCTCGATCGTCGGTCTCGGCGGATTCCACCTGGGCATTCCGGGGGAGGCCGAGAGCATCCGGATCGTGCGCCGCGCCATCGACCACGGCATCAACTTCCTCGACAATTGCTGGGACTATCACCAAGGGGTGAGCGAGCGCCGCATGGGTAATGCGCTTCGAGACGGCTACCGCGGCAAGTCGTTCGTGATGACCAAGCTGGACGGCCGGACGGCGGCCTCGGCGACCCTCCAGCTCGATCAGTCCCTGAAGCGCCTCGGAACCGACGTCATCGATCTGGTCCAGATCCACGAAGTGATCCGACCGGAGGACCCGGAGCGGTGCTTCGCGCCCGGCGGCACCATCGAAGCCCTCGTCGCGGCACGGCAGGCGGGGAAAGTGCGTTTCCTCGGATTCACCGGCCACAAGAACCCAAGCATCCATCTGCACATGCTGGAAGTCGCGAGGCAGAACGGCTTCCGCTTCGACACCGTGCAGATGCCCATCAACGTGCTGGACGCGCACTACCGGAGCTTCGAGCACGAAGTGATGCCGATCGCGCGGCGCGAGGGCGTGGCGGTGCTCGGCATGAAACCGCTCGGCGCCGGACTGATCCTCGAGAGTGGCGTCGCGAGCGCGCTCGAATGCCTGCGCTACGCGATGAGCGTGCCGGGAGTCAGCGTCACGATCACCGGCTGCGACAGCGAGGGTGTGCTCGAGCAGGCGCTCTCGATCGCAACGAGGTTTCAGCCGATCACCGACGACGAGCGGCGAGGGTTGCTCGCGCGCACCGCCGCGGCAGCGAAGGACGGGAAGTGGGAGAAGTTCAAAACCACCCAGGAATTCGACGGTACTGAGCAGAACGAACGCTGGCTGACCTCGGCAGACGCGTGAGCTGCGCCTGAAGGGCACCGGCGGGCCGTGAGTCGATCCGCCTGCGGCTGGCCCGGATGCGTCCGGGCGTCAGCCGCGCGAGCGGATGGCGCTCGCCACGTGGCCCAGATAGTCGCGCTTCCCGAGCTCGACGCCGTTGTGGCGGAGAATGTCGTACGCGGTCACGACGTGAAAATAGAAGTGCGGGATCGTCCAGTCGCGAGCGAACCCGAGGCCCTTGACCTCGAGCACCATGTCGCCGCGCAGCGGCATCACGATGTCGCGGTCCTCGCCGCCCTCGAACTCCGCCGCCTTGGCCGTCGCCATGTACTCGAGGGTCCGCTCGATCCGCGCCCTGAGCTGATCGATGGTCGTCTCGTCGTCGGGGAAAACCGGCGGCTCCTGGCCGCGGAGGCGCGCGGCGGCGTTCTTGGCCTGATCGCACGCGATCTGGACCTGCCGCGAGAGCGGGAACATGTCGGGCGCGAGTCGCGCGTTGACGAGCACGGCGGGGTCGAACCCCTTGGCCTTGGCGTGCTCGGCCCCTTTGTCGAGCAGGGTCGAGAGCGTGCGAAGCATCGGCGTGAAGGCTTCGACGGTGATGTCATAGAGCGAGATCGTCATGGTGAGTCTCCTGGCGCGGCGCGGTGGACGGCGGGTGCCACGTCGAGACCAAACGTGGATGGTTCTCGGGCGCGCGTCCAGCACCGGGCGTAGCGGCGGCGTCCCAGCGGACCGATCGGGCCCGATCGTGGCGGTCGCCGGTCAGGGCTGACTCGACGACCAGCCGGTGAGGTCGCCGCTCTCGAAGCCGTCGCTCGCGATCAGGGTCTGGTCGCACACGCAGTAGAGGTGCTGGCTGGCATCGCAGGAGATGTCTCCGCCCTGGGTCCACTGAAAGGCGCGGTTGTCCGGGACCCCGCTCATCCCTTTGTCGCCGCTGCCGGACGACTTCCAGCCGACACACGTATTCGCGGTCACGACGCCGGAGAGACTCGAGCCGGTCCACGCGAGCGCACCCACGTACTGACGGCTCTCGGTCACGTTGAACGGCTCCTCGAGGAGGCCGCCCGTGAGCGCGGCGTGCGAGCTCGCGATCTCGATGCCGTCGAGCCGCACCCACGGGCCTCCGCCGGTGATCCGGCTCGCGACGTTCGCACCGGTCGCCGAGAGCCACGCACGATAGAAGGCCGGCGCATAGAGTCCCGCGTTCGCCGCGGCGGTCCGGCAGATCTCGTCGGCGGCGGCGAGCCCGGTATTCTCTCCGGCATCCGGCCAGCTCGAGAGGTCGCCGCTGCCGGTGGCGTCGGTGACGAATGCCGGCACACCCTTCGCGGTGGATGGCGCGAGATCGGGCCCTGCCCCGCTCTCGAAGCACGAGAGCCTCACGAGCGTGCTGCAAGCCGGATAGGAGCCCTGGCTCCAGCCACCCGTAGTGCTCGTCACCGCGCCGCCGCTCATTTGCTGCGCCGAGGACGCCGACGTGAAGCCAGCGCAGTCGTAGCCCGGAGTCCAGACACCGCTCGGATCGGTGCCGGCCGCCAGGGTTCCACCCGGTACGAAAGCACCGGATTGATCGAGGTTCGCGACGGTGTAGACGACGCCCGCGGCGAGCTCGCCGATGGTGCCCGCGAACGGCTGTCCGTCGGTGCGCTGCCACGGTCCCGCGTCTGCCGGTAGCACCGCTTGCCCACACTTCGCGGAGACCTTGCCGCTCAAACCACTCAGGCGGCAGTACGCGTCGTTCGAGGAATCGGAGAGCCACGCGCGATAGGCGCCGCTGTTCCCGAGGTTCGCCCGGCCCGCGATCGCCTGGCAGATCGCGTCCCCGGCGGCCAATCCCGCGAAGCCGCCGGCGTCGTCCCACGAAGAGAGATCGCCCGTTCCGGTGATCGACGTGACGAACATCACGTGCGCCGCCCGCGAGGGACCGGCGACGACTGCCACGGCCAGCAAGCTCGCCGCGATGCCGAGCCCAACCGGAGCGAGTCGGCGCGAGACCGAACGACTCATCCCGCTACGGTAGGACTTCTCGGGATCTCCACACAACCCACCGTGAGCGGCACGCCTCTCCTTCGGACCTCAAACGAAAGGGGCGACCCTTTCGGGCCGCCCCCCTCGACGCTTCATCGCGAGCCGTGCTCGCGCGACGCGTTACTGGCCTTGTTGAAGCGGCTTACATGCCGCCGTAGTCGCCGCCGCCGGGGATGCTGGCTGCCTTCTCGTCCTTCGGCTTCTCGGCGATCATCACTTCCGTGGTGAGCAGCAGGCTCGCCACGCTCGCCGCATTCTGCAGCGCGGTGCGCACGACCTTGGTCGGGTCGATGACGCCGGCCTTCACGAGGTCTTCGTACTTCTCGGTCGCGGCGTTGAAGCCGAAGCCGCCCTCGCCTTCCTTCACCTTCTGCACCGTGATCGAGCCGTCGGTGCCGGCGTTCTCCGAGATCTTGCGGAGCGGCTCCTCGAGCGCGCGACGCACGATGTCCACACCGTGCTTCTGCTCGGGACCCTGCACCTTGAGCTTCTCGAGCACGGCGATCGAGCGGATCAGCGCCACGCCGCCGCCGGGGACGATGCCCTCTTCCACGGCCGCGCGGGTCGCGTGAAGAGCGTCCTCGACGCGTGCCTTCTTCTCCTTCATCTCGGCTTCGGTCGCGGCACCGACGTTGATCACCGCCACGCCGCCGACCAGCTTCGCGAGGCGCTCCTGGAGCTTCTCGCGATCGTAGTCCGAGGTGGTCTC
>CAZYWA010000141.1:0-16026 GCA_964650975.1 uncultured bacterium | reverse complement strand
CTGCTCGGCGCCAACCTGCTGGTGCCCGCGATCTTCAAGGGCGAGATGGTCGCGATCCTGTCGCTCGGCGCCAAGCGCTCCGGCGCGCTCTTCAACTCGGAGGACCTGGCGCTGGTGCGCACGCTCGCCGATCAAGCGGCGATCGCCATCCACAACGCGCGCTCGTACCGCGACCTCGCGTCGGTGATGCAGGGGCTCGAGGGCGAGGTCGCGCGGCGCACCAGCGAGCTCACCGAGGCGAATCAGGACCTGACCGGTGCCTTGGTCGAGCTGCGCGAGACCCAGGGGCAGCTGGTGCAATCGAAGAAGCTCGCGTCGCTGGGCGAGCTGGTGGCGGGCGTGGCGCACGAGCTCAACAACCCGATCGGGTTCCTGTACGCGAATCTCGAGCACATCGACCGCTACCTGGCCAAGCTCCGCGCCGGCGAAGGCGACCCCGAGAAGCTTCACGCGCTCCTGGGCGAGATGATCGAGTCGTGCCGCGAAGGCGCGCGCCGCACCAAGGCGATCGTGCAGGATCTGCGCACGTTCTCGCGGCTCGACGAGCACGAGCGGAAGCCCACCGATCTCAACGCGGCGATCGAGACCACGCTCCGGCTGCTGGCGCACCGCGTGGGCTGTGGGATCGAGATCGTGAAAGAGCTGGGCGAGCTGCCGCTGGTGCCGTGCTACCCGGGACCGATCAACCAGGTGCTGATGAACCTCGTGGTGAACGCCTGCGACGCGATCGGCGAGCGCGGCTCGATCCACATCCGCACCGCGTTCGAGGCGAACGGAGGGCGCCCGCACGTGACCCTCGAGGTCGAAGACTCGGGCGTCGGCATCCCGCCCGAGAACCTGGAGCGCATCTTCGACCCGTTCTTCACCACCAAGGATGTCGGCAAGGGGACCGGGCTCGGGCTCTCGATCACCCACAGCATCGTCGAGCGGCACGGCGGCACCATCCGGGTCGCCAGCGAGCCGGGACACGGCACCCGCTTCACGATCGAGCTGCCCGCCGACGGCATGCCCTTGCCGGAGACCGTCGAGCCGCGCGAGTCGAGGCTCGCGGCCCGTGCGGCGCCGCCCGCCTCCGCCTCCGCCGCGACCGCGCCCTCCCTGCCCGAGATGACGCCATCGTGACCTCCCGGCGGCTGGTGCTCTTCGACATCGACGGCACGCTGGTGATGAGCGGCCGGATCGGCTCCAGGGCCGTGGCCCGGGCGTTCCTGGATCAGTTCGGCGTCGCCGACGCGACCGCCGGTTTTTTCTTCGACGGCAAGACCGATCCGCTGATCTTCCGCGAGCTGCTCGAGCGCCATGGCCTGGGCGCCCGCAACACGTCGGCCGAGCGGACGCGGTTCTTCCGCCGTTACCTGCAGGTGCTTCACGACGAGCGATCGAACGCCACCACCGGACACGTGCATCCGGGAGTCCACGAGCTGCTGGCGCGACTCCGCCTGCTCGATTCCGTCACGGTGGCGCTGCTCACCGGCAACATCCGCGAGGGCGCGCGCATCAAGCTCGAGCGCTTCGGCCTGTGGCAGGAGTTCCGGTTCGGCGCCTTCGGCGACGACGCCGAGACCCGCGACGAGCTGGTACCGATCGCGCTCGAGCGCGCGGTGGAGCTCGCGGGCATCCGCTTCGAGCCGCGCGAGGCGGTGGTGATCGGCGATTCGCTGCGCGACATCCAGTGCGCGCGGGCCGGCGGCGCCGCGGCGCTCGCGGTCGCCACCGGCTCGACGCCGGTCGACGAGCTGGCACGCCACCGGCCCGATGCGCTCTTCGCCGACCTCTCCGACGCCGACCGCGTGCTCGCGGCGCTGGGTCTCTCGTAGCCGGTTCGCGATCGATGGGTCGGAGGGACGCGGTCCCTCGCGTCCGCAGCGATCGACTCCCGATGTAGCGCTGCGGCTGCGAGGGACCGCAGCCCTCCGGAGGGCGATCGTCTAGCCGCGGCGTTTGGCGAGTGCGCGCGCGTACACCTTCTCGTACTGCTCCGCCGAGTCGCGCCACGAGAAGCGCTTGGCCATCGCCTGGCGGCGCAGCTGCGCGATGTGCTCGCGGCGATCGAACCAGGTGGCGACCGCCCAGCCGATGGTGTCGAAGAAGGCCTGCGGGGTCGCGTCCCAGAACTTGAAGCCGGTGCCGTGGCCGGTGGCGGGATCGTAGTTCTCGACGGTGTCGTCGAGACCGCCGGTGGCGCGCACCACCGGCAGCGTGCCGTAGCGCATCGAGTACATCTGGCTCAGCCCGCACGGCTCGTAGATCGACGGCATCAAGAAGAAATCCGAGCCCGCCTCGATCAGGTGGCTGAGCTCGTTCAGGAACCGGGTCTCGGTGCCGGCGCGCCCCGGATACGCGCGCTGCAGCCAGCGCAGGAAATCCTCGGCCGCCAGGTCGCCGCTGCCCAGCGCCACGACCTGCATGTGCATGCGGTCGAGCGCCACGGGCAGCACCTGCATCATGAGGTCGATCCCCTTCTGCTGCGCCAGGCGGGTGACGATGCCGAACACCGGCAGCGCCGCATCCTGCTCGAGCTGGAAGAAGCGTTGCAGCATGAGCTTCGAGATGGCCTTGCCTTCCAGATGGTCGGCGTCGAAGTGCGCCGGGATCGAGCGGTCGCGCGCCGGGTCCCACTCGTCCTCGTCGATGCCGTTCAGGATTCCCGTGAGATCGCCGTGGCGCGCGGTGAGTTGAGGCGCGAGACCGCGACCGCCGTCGGGCGTCAGCAGCTCGCGAGCGTGGGTTGGCGACACCGTGGTGATCGCGTCCGCGTACGCGATGCCGCCCTTGAGCAGGTTGATCCGGCCGTGGTCCTCGAAGCGATCCGGCGTCCACTCGGCGGCGCCGATTCCCGCGTACGCCCTCACGCTGGCGTGGAAGTTGCCCTGATAGCCCACGTTGTGGATCGTCAACACACTCGCGGTCCGCGCGAAGGGCGACGGTTCGGCGCCCCAGACGCGCGGATAGAGGGTCGCGAGCGCCGACGGCCAATCGTGCACGTGCACCACGTCGGGCACGAAGCCGCCGTCCTGCGCCACCTGCAGCGCGGCGCGGCTGAGCAGCGCGAAGCGGAACGCGTTGTCGCCGTACTCGGCGCCGACTTCGTCGTAGATGCCGGCCCGGCCGAAGAAGCGCTGGTAGTCGACGAGCCACACGGTGACGCGCTCGTCGAGCTCCGCCCGGTGAACGCCCACCCACGCTTCCTCGCCGTTCGGCATGTGCACGCACGACGACCGCTCGAAGGTGATCGCGTGGCGAGCCCGGTCGATCGACGCGTAGAGCGGCATCACCACGCGCACCTCGTGGCCCAGCCGCGCCAGCTCCTTCGAGAGCGCCGCCACCACGTCGCCGAGGCCTCCGGTGCGTGCGTAAGCGCCGCACTCGGAGGCGACCTGCAACACGCGGTAGCGCTCGGCCGTGGCGCTGGCCTCGGCCATGCGCGCTCGCGGCTTGGCGGGCGCTCGCTTGGCCGCGGGCTTGGTTCCGGAGGGCTTCTCTGGGTCGGCCATTCGTCTCTCGGCGGCGGAAGGTGAGGCGCGGGAAAGTCAGCAGGCTGCCGAAAAGCGGCCTCTCCGCCAAGCCGACGTCTTACAATCGCCGCGCTCATGTCGCGGAGAATCGGAATCGCGTCGCTCATCTGGAGCGCGTCCATCCTGCTCTCGCGGGTGATCGCGCTGGTGCGCGTCGCCGCGATCGGGCGCGTGCTGGGCGCCAGCGGCGACGCCGACGTCTACTTCGTGTCGTTCGTGCTCCCCGACTTCCTGAACTACTTGCTCGCGGGTGGCGCGCTGTCGCTGGTGTTCATCCCGATCTTCGGCGAGCACCTGGCGCGCGGCGACGAACGCGCCGGCTGGGAAGCGATGAGCGCCATCGCGAATTTCCTGGTGCTGGTGCTGGCGGTGGTCCTGCCCATCCTGTGGTGGGCCGCGCCCGCGATCGCGCCGATGGTGGCGCGGAAGTTCGATCCCGCGCAGCAAGCGCTGCTGGTCTCGCTCACGCGGATCATGCTTCCCGCGCAGGTGTTTCACCTGGTCGGCGGACTGCTCTCGGCGGTGCTGCAAGCGCGCGACCGGCACGCGCTGCCGGCCATCGCTCCGCTCATCTACAACGCGTGCATCGTGGCGGGGGGCCTCCTGGGCGGACGCGCCGCCGGTCCCTACGGCTTCGCATGGGGCGTGCTGGCGGGAAGCGTGCTCGGGCCGTTCGGGTTGCCACTCGTCGGTTGCCTGCGAACCGGGTTGCGCTGGTATCCGATCCTCAGCCTGAAAAACCGCGATCTGCGCACCTATCTGGTGCGCTCGCTTCCCATCATGCTCGGCTGGTCGATCGTGGTGGTCGACGACTGGATCCTCAAGGTGCAAGGCGCGCTCATCAGCGCCGGCGTCGTGTCGACGCTCCAGTACGCGAAAGAGCTCACCAAGGTGCCCATGGGCGTCTTCGGTCTCGCGACCGGAGTGGCCGCGTACCCGACGCTCACGCGCCTCGTGAGCGAGGGCCGGCGCGACGAGGCCTACACGACGCTCGCCGCCGCGGTACGCCGCATGCTGGTCTTGGCGCTGGCGGCGGAAGTGGTGTTCACGTGCGCGGGACCGGAGATCGCGCGGGTGCTCTACGGCTCGCGGATCTCGCCGGGACAGCACCACGAGATCGGGCTGGCGCTCGCGGTGTTCTCGATCTCGCTCTGGGCGTGGGCCGCGCACACCGTGGTGGCGCGTGGCTTCTACGCGATCGGCAACACGTGGTTTCCCACGTTGCTGGGCACCGCGCTGGTACCGCTCGCGTTCCCGCTCTACGCCTTCTTCCGCGATCGGTTCGGCGCGGTGGGTCTCGCGATGGCGAGCACCATCGCGATCAGCATCTACGTCGCGGGCTTGATCGTGGCGCTCAGGCGCCGGTTTCCTGGCGTGGAGGATCACTACGGACACTTCGCGGCGCGGATGGTTCCCGCGGTGGCGGGCGCCATCGCCATCGGCTGGCAGTGCCGCGTCCGGGGCGAGAGCCTGCTGGCCGGCCAGCCCGCGCTGCTACGCGGCGCGGTGTTCGCGCTGACGTCGTTCGCCGCCTACGTGGCGCTGGTGTTCGTGCTGCGCGTGCCCGAAGCGCTCGAGCTGGTGGCGATAGTGCGCCGGCGCATGCGCCGCAGCGCGCTTCCGGTTGGCCGACCTAGCTGAGCCGAAGCTGCGGCTGCGAGGGACCGCAGCCCTCCGGCCGAGCTATCGCTCCGTCAAACGACGACTTTGTCAGGTTGATAGGGCTTGCGGATCTCGATCCACGCGACTCGCGCGACCACCGTCGCGGCGAGGATCAGCACCAGGTAGGCGCGGAAGCCTTGGATGTGCCCGATGCGGCCGAGCAGGAACGCGGCGAGCACCAGGCTCACGCCGGCCCACACCCGCCAGCGCAGCCGGGTGTAGTTCGCGGAGACCTTGCTGGCGTACGCGTACTGGTGCGCGGGCAGTCTGGCGCGGCCGTCCTCGTACGGGCTCGCCGCCGGCTCACCGAGCACGACCGCGTAAATCGAGTAAACGAATACCAGCGCACCGACCACCGTCACCCACACCACGGATCACTCTCCTCGCCGTCTTCCGACGCGTCATTGCGCGAATTCGATCCTGCCGCTCCGCCAGGTCGCGACGCTCTTGTCCGCCGCGGTCTTGAGCTCCGCTTCCACGAAGCCCCGATCGGCGAGCACCTGGCAGAGCTCGGTGAACTGGCGGTTGCGCTCGGCGGCCGACTCGGCGGCCCACTCGCTGTCGACGATTCCCACGACTTTCTTCCCGAGCACTACGACCTTGGCGAGTGGAATGAAGCGGCGCAGCTCCTCGCGCGCCAGCGCCCGCGGCGCCTCGCGCGGATTCACCGACGACAGCGACTGCAGCCGCACGAAGAGCACGCCCGCGGCTCCGAGCACCACCGCCATCAGGCACGCCGCCACCACCAGCTGCCGCCGCGGCACCGGCACCAGATCGCCCCCCGGCATGGCCGCGAGCGAGGTCTCGGCACCCCACCGAGCGCGAGTCCGGAGCGCCGCCGTGCGCCGCGTCACCTTCCACTCGGCGAATGCGCGGGGCGTCTCGTCGGGCGGCACCACCGTGCGCGCGGTCCACGAAATCCGCTCGACGTAGCGCTCGAGCGCCTCGAGCCCCCGGGTGGCCTGGGACGCCGACGACGCGAGCTCCTCGCTGGCGGCGCCCTCCACCAGCGAAGCCATGCCAGCGCGCGCCTCGCCCAGCAGCGTGCGCACCGCGCTCAGCGACTCGATCTGCGCCGACCACACGTTCTCGAGCCGCCACGCGGCGCTCGCGAGATCGTCGATCAGCCGCATCTGCACCGCGAGCGCGCGCAGCCACGGCGAGACCTCCGCAGTGGGCGCCTCCATCTTGGTGCCGAGCGCCTCGGCCGGCACGCCTTCCTGCGGCGTCATGCACTTCGCGTAGTAGCCGAACGGCACCAGCGGCTCGCGGACCGACGAGACCTGCGGCGACATCGCACGCAACGCGCGCAGGTACTGTTCGAGCGGGCGCCCCACCACGACGCCCTTGGTCCCGGGCTGCACCACGTGGGTCGCGGGACCTCCGTCGAGCCAGCGGGCGCCGTTCCACACCTGCAGACCGATCCCGCCGCCGCTCTCCATCGACCGGTCGGATCCGCCGTAGAGCGGCCATACCAGGAAGCCGAGACCGTCGAGGCGCACCGGACCGGGGCTCGCCGCGCGCAGCCGCTCGATGCGCATGCCGAGATCGGGCGGCGTGTCGGCGAGCCGCACGCCGAAGCCGTAGATGACCTCGGAGCCGTAGCGGCGGTTCAGGTTCACCACCGAGCCGGCGCAGCGCAGGCGGTCGTCGCCGGGTGCCAGGCCGACGTCGACCCACACGCTCGCCTTCATCGAGGGCAGGAGCTCCGCCTGCACGAACAGGCCCCCGCTCGAGATCGAGGTCACGACGCCGTCGTGGAAGGTCTCGCCATCCACCGTGAAGCGCATCGGGATCGAGACCTCGTAGCGCGCGGAGGTGCGCTGCTCGGCCCGGGAGGTGCCGGGACCCGACTCGGCCCCGCGCTCCATCCGGTAAACGCCGGTCGATTCTCGTGACGATGGATCGGTCATGGGGGTTCTCGCCTCGCGCGCAGGGCCGGATGGTATGTCACGGGCTCCAGCACTCGCAAGAATCGCGCGGCGCTGCCGGCTCGACCGGCGGCGAGCCGGCTCGCGCGCTGGGCGGGGCGGCGGCCGTGCTCGGGACGTCTCGGCGAGCGCTTGTGCGCAACCGATCGCTGGCCTCGACCGCATTCGCCCGCGCGAATCGGGTCACACATCGCGATCGATCGAGATCAGCGCGGACTCGAGCCCCTCGCACGGCCACCGCCCGCCCGGCGCGACGAGCCGGCACGAATGCCGAGCGCAGGCCCGCGACGGCGGCAAGGGACCGACTCCGGAAGCGCGATTCGAGAAGTCGGAGGGACGCGGTCCCTCGCGTCCGCGCCGATCGATCGGGATCGGACGTTGCAGTCGCTAAATCACCGACCATGAATGTGAGCGGCCTGCGGGAGGGACCGGCTCCCGCCGGTCCGCTTCGAGCCCGGCGCGGCAGGAGCCACGCCCTCCCCACGAGATCGCTCTGATGCCGACCGATGGTTTAGCCGAGCACTCGGCGCCAGCGTTCGACGCGCCAGCCGCGCTCGAGGGCGAGCGGACCGAGCGAGCCGCGCGGGTTCACCACCACCGGACGGCCGACGCGCTCGAGCAGCGGCACGTCGATGGCGCGGTCCGTGTACGCGGTGCTCGCGGCCCAGTCGATCCCCTGCTCCGCGAACGCCGCCTCGACGCGTTCCACCTTCCCGCCTTGGTACGGCACCGGCTGTATCACCTCGTCGGTGAGGAGGCCGCCGCGCACCACGCCACGCGAGCCGATGCCGAGCGTGGCGCCGACCCACGCCGCCAGCGGCTCGATCACCAGCTCCGTCGACCCGGACGCGAGCACCACGGTGAGACCGCGCATGCGGCAGCGTGCGATCTCGTCGAGCGCCTCCTGGTACACGAGCTTTCGCACCTCGCCCTCGACGCAGCGCTTGGCGTGCGCCGCGAGCTCCGCCGCCGCCAGGCCGTCGAAGATCCGCACGCCCAGCTCGACCAGGTCGCGGCCCGAGCGGCGCTCGACCCGGTAGCGCAACATCTCCCGCACCACGCGCCGCTTCTGCGCGCGGCTCAGCACGTTCTTCCGCCACAGATACGCGATGAAAACGCCACCGGACGAGCCGCGCACCAGCGTGTGGTCCACGTCGAAGACCGCGAGCGCGATGGTCACGAGCGTCGGCCCTTTCGCGCGCGCCCCCAGCCACCGCCGCCCGGTGTCTCGATGCGCACGCGATCGCCTGGCTCGAGATCGAGCGTGACCTTCGCGGGCAGCGGCCGCGCGGCTCGTCCCGCGCGGATCAGCACGTTGGTGCCCCGCGCGCCCGGCTCGCCGCCCGCCAGGCCGTAAGGAGCACGGGTGCGGCGCTCGGAAACGATCGTCGCGGAGAGCGGCGCCAGCGCCTCGATCTCGCGGATCACGCCGTCGCCACCGCGCCAGCGCCCTCGTCCGCCGGAGCGGCGCCGCACCCGGTAGCAGGTGACGCGCAGCGGATAGGCGTGCTCCAGCGATTCGATCGGGGTGTTGCGGGTGTTGGTCATGTGGGTCTGCACGGCGCTCAATCCATCGAGACCCGGCCGGGCGCCCATGCCTCCCGCGATCGTCTCGTAGTACGCGAAGGCATCGCGGCCCGTGCCACCCAGCGTCAGGTTGTTCATGGTGCCGGCGCTCGCCGCCGGAACTCGCGCGGGAAGCGCCCGCGCCAGCGCACCGTACAGCACGTCGACGATCCGCTGGCTGGTCTCGACGTTGCCGGCGCTCACCGCGGCCGGCAACGCCGCATCCACCACCGACGCGGCCGGCGTCACGAGGCGCACCCGGCGCAGGATGCCGGCATTGGTGGGCACGTCGAGCGGCAAGAGTGTCCGCAGCACGTAGAAGACCGCCGAGAGCGTCACCGCGCGCACCGCGTTCACCGGACCCTCCACCTGCGGGCTCGATCCGGTGAAGTCGAACACCGCGACATCGCCGCGCTCGCGGCGGATCTCGACGCGGATCGGGATCGGTCCGTGGCCGAGGCCATCGTCGTCGAGCGCATCGGCGAAGCGGTGGCGGCCAGGCGGGATCTCGCGGATCAGCGCGCGCACCAGGCGCTCGGCATAGTCGAGAAGCTCGTCGACGGCGCGTGAAAGATCGGGCTCGCCGAAACGCGCCACCAGCGCCAAGAGCCGCGCGGCACCCACCGCGCTGGCGCCGCGCTGAGCCGCCAGGTCGCCCTCGCGCTCGTCCGGAGAGCGCATGTTGGCGAGCACCAGCCGCAGCACCTCGCCGTCGAGCCGGCCGCCGCGCGCGATCCGGACCGGCGGTATCCGGAGGCCTTCCTGGTAGATCTCGCGCGCGAGCGGCATCGAGCCGGCCGACATTCCGCCCACGTCCGCGTGGTGCGCACGGCTCGCCACGAAGAAGGACGGCGCGCGCCGGCCGCGCAGGAAGACCGGTGTCACCAGCGTGAGATCGGGGAGATGCGTGCCACCCGCGAAAGGATCGTTGACCAGCACCTCGTCGCCGGGGCCGAGGTCGACGTTCGCGACCGCCGATTCGACCGCCGACGCCATCGAGCCGAGGTGCACCGGAATGTGCGCCGCTTGCGCGATCAGGCGCGCCCCGCCGTCGAAAACGGCGCACGAGAAATCGCGCCGCTCCTTCACGTTGGGAGAGAGGCCGGTGCGCTCGAGGGTCGTCCCCATCTCCTCGGCAATCGAGCCGAAGAGATCCTTCATGATCTGCAGCCGGACCGGGTCGGGGCGGCGCGCGCTCATCGGCCCACCTCGATCCACAGCTCACCGAGCTTGCCGACCCGGGCGCGCGCGCCGCGCGGCAGATAGGTCGTGGCCGTCTCCTCGACCACGATCGCCGGGCCGGCGAAGCGATGCCCCGCAGCGAGCCGCGCGCGCTCGTACACGGGAGCGGCTCCTCGTTTTCGCGAGCCGTCGATGCGCGCGGTCGACACCGGCGCGGTCGCGCTCGGGGCTCGCGGCCATGCCGGGCGCTCGACCGCGCCCACTCCGCGCACCCGGACGGTCACGATCTCGATCGCGCGCTCGGCGTGCGCGTGCCCGTGCAGGCGCTGGTGCTCGATGTGAAAGCGCCGCGGAAAATCACGAGCGAAGCCCACCGAGATCTCGTGTGACTGGCCCGCGTAGCGCACGTCCACCGCGGCCTCGACGCGCACGGCGCGCGAGGCGAATCCGAGCGCCGCCAGCTCGCGCCTCACCTGCGCCTCGAGCTCGTCGACGCACGCTCGCAGCTGGGCGCTGGTGGGCGCGAGATCGTGCTGCAACACACTGCGGCTCACGTCGATCGCCACGTCCGCGAACGCCATGCCCAGCGCGGAGAAGATCCCCGGTGTGGGCGGAACCAGCACCGTGCGAATGCCCAGCTCTCGGGCCAGCGGCACCGCGTGAACCGGCCCGGCGCCGCCGAACGCCAGCAGCACGAAATCGGCCGGATCGTGGCCGCGCTCCACACTCACCCGCCGCACCGCGCGCGCCATGCTGGTCTCGACCACCCACGCGATTCCGGCTGCGGCCGCCGCGCGAGAGAGCCCGGCCCGCTTCGCAAGGCGATCGACCGCGCCCGCCGCCGCGCGCTCGTCGAGCTTCATCCGCCCACCGAGGACCCAGCTCGCGTGAACGCGGCCGAGCACCAGATCGGCGTCGGTGACCGTGGGCTCCCGTCCGCCGCGCCCGTAGCACGCGGGGCCGGGCATCGCCCCCGCGCTCGTCGGACCCACGAGCAACGCCTGCGCGGCGTCGAGGCGCGCGATCGACCCACCACCAGCGCCCACGGTGTGGATGTCGAGCACCGGCATGCGCACCGGCAAGCCGGCGACCGTCGTGGACGACGCGATGCGCGGCGCGCCGTCGAGGAGCGACACGTCGGTCGACGTTCCACCCATGTCGAACGTGATGAGCCGCTCGACTCCGAGCGCCGCTCCCAGCGCACGCGACGCCGCCACTCCACCCGCCGGTCCGGAGAGCACCGTCTCGATGGGACGCTCGGCCGCACGTTCCGCCGTCATGCGCCCGCCACTCGAATGCATGATCGCGAGCGAGGTGGCGCGATCGACGTGCTGGAGGGCCGCGCTTCCGCGCGTCCGCAGCGCTCGATCGTGGTGTGACGGCGCGGCCGCGAGGGACCGCGGCCCTCCATCGAGGCACAAAGCGGCGACGGCAGCGGCGAGGTTCGCCAGATAACCGCTCATCACCGGAACCAGCGCCGCGTTGAGCGCGGCGGTCATCGTGCGCTCGTACTCGCGGATCTCGGGGCGCAGCGCGCTGGCGAGGGTGATCGGCAGTCCGGTGCGCGCGAGAATCCGCGCGGCGCGGCGCTCGTGCCGGTCGTTCGCGTAGCCGTGGAGAAAGCACACGGCGATCGAGCGCGCGCCGCTGCGAACGATACGTGGCACCAACCGCTCGAGGGCCCACTCGTCGAGCGCCTCGACCCGCTCGCCGCGAGCACCGATCCGGCCGCGCACCCCGAACCGGAGCGGGGACGGCACCGGCGGCCGCGGCTTGGTGACGAACGGGTCGTAGAGGTCGGCGCGATCCTGTCGACCGATCTCGATCACGTCCTCGAGGCCCTCGTTGGTGACGAGCACCGTGCGCGCGAGCTTCCCTTCGAGCACCGCATTGGTCGCGACGGTGGTGCCGTGCACTACTTGATCCACGCCCGCGCCGGCCGCGATTTCCGCGAGACCGGCCGCGATCGCGCGCGCCGGATCGGCCGGCGTCGACGGGACCTTGTGAACGCGCAACCTGCCCCGGTCGAGCAGCACCAGGTCGGTGAACGTGCCGCCCGTGTCGACGCCCACCACGCTCGACGCGCGCCTGGCGGTCATGACTCGCGCCGTTTCAGTGCGCCACGCGCAGCAACACTTTGAGGACGCCGGGCGCGGCGGCGCGCTCGAATGCCTCGACTCCCTTTTCGAGCGGCAGCACGGCGCTCACCATGCGCGTCACGTCGACGCGATCCTCGGCCAGCGCCGCGAGCGCCGGCTCGAAGCGGCCACAGCGGGAGCCCTGGATGCGCACCTCGTTGATCACCGCGGGCGCCAGGTCGATCTCCGCCTTGCCGGCGACGGTGCTCTTCAGGAACACGGTGCCGCGCGGACGAACGATCGCGAGCGCCGTCGCAAGACCGCTCGCCGTGCCGGTGCACTCCGCCACCACGTCCGCTTTCAGCCGCTCCTCTTCGCCGGCGATGCGCACCCGGACTCCGCTACGGCGCAACACCCGCAGCTTGTCGCGGTGCTTGCCGACCGCGGTGACCGAGAAGCCGCCCTGCGCGAGCACCTGCGCCACCAGGAGGCCGAGCTTGCCGTCGCCCAGCACCACGGCCTCGCGTCCCGCGTCCTCGGGCATCTGTGCCAGGATCTCGAACGCCGCGGCCACCGGCTCGGTGAAGACCGCGACCTCGTCGGGCACCTCGTCGGGGACCGGTTTCAGGTTCACCGCGGGCAACGTGAGCGTGTCCGCGAATGCGCCGTCGCGGCCCAGGATTCCGAGCACGGTGCGCTTCGCGCAGTGTCGCGGGTCGCCCGAGTGGCAGTCGGCACAGCGCCCACAGCCGGCGTTGATCTCGCCCACCACGCGCTTTCCGACGAGCTTCGATGGCCCTTCCACCACCCGCCCGACGAACTCGTGACCGGGCACGCCACGAAAGCCCATGTAACCGCGCGCCAGCTCGAGATCGGTGTTGCACACACCGGCCATCAGCACCTGAACGCGGGCCTCGTGGCGATGGCGCGTCGCTTCCTCGCGATCGTCGCGAAACCGCAACCCGTCGTCGAGCACCAGTGCGCGCATGGCGTTTTTATAGCACCCGGCCCGCCGGAGACCGGCGGGCTCCAACGCACGGGCCCACCTGCCTCACGCCCACTTCCATCCCTTGTACCGGTCGCGCAGCTCCGCCTTGAGGAACTTGCCGGTCGAGGTGCGCGGGATGGCATCGATGAACTCGAAGGCGTCGGGGATCCAGAACTTGGCGATCTTGGGCTCGAGATACTTGCGCAGGTCGTCGGCCGACACGCTCGATCCCTCCTCGCGCACGATCACCGCGAGCGGCCGCTCGTCCCACTTGGGGTGCGGCACCGCGATCACCGCGGCCTCGCGCACGCCGGGGTGTCCCATGAGCATGTTCTCGAGATCCACCGAACTGATCCACTCGCCGCCCGACTTGATCAGATCCTTGGTGCGGTCGGTGAGCTTCACGTAGCCGTCGCCGTCGATGGTCGCGACGTCGCCGGTGCGGAACCAGCCGTCGTCGGTCCACTTCTGATCGGGATCGTCGAGACGGTAGTAGCTGCCCGCGACCCACGGTCCGCGCACCTGCAGCTCGCCCATGGTCTTCCCGTCCCACGCGGCCTCACCTTCCTCCGAGAACACGCGGCACTCGACGAACGGCGCCGGAATGCCCTGCTTCGCGCGATACGCGTACTGCTCGTCGATCGACAGGTCCGCCAGATTCGCCTTGAGATTGCAGACCGTGCCGAGGGGCGCGGTCTCGGTCATGCCCCACGCCTGGATGAGCCGCCAGCCGAGAGCGTCGAAGTCGCGAATCATGCTCACCGGCGGCGCCGAGCCGCCCACCACCATTCGCAGGCCGGGCTGCGTCTTCCACTTGCCCGGGTTCTTCTGCATGGCGCCGAGCATCCCCATCCAGATCGTGGGGACGCCCGCCGACATCGTGACCTTCTCGTCCTGGAAGAGATCGAGGATCGGCTCGGGCGCCAGGTGCGGGCCGGGAAACACGATCTTGGCGCCCACCATCACCGCGGTGAACGGCAAACCCCACGCGTTGGCGTGGAACATCGGCACCACCGGAACGACCGTGTCGCGCTGGCACACCGCGAGCGTGTCGGCGAGCGCCGCGGCGAACGTGTGGAGTACCGTGGCGCGGTGCGAATAGACGACGCCCTTCGGCTTCCCGGTGGTGCCCGACGTGTAGCACATGCCCGCCGCGTCGTTTTCGTCGAGCACCGGCGGCGTGTAGCTGCCGGTCGCGCTCTTCAGGAAGTCCTCGTAGCTCTCGGTCCCCGCCGGCACCGGCTTGCCGGTGAGCGGCACCACGATCACGCGCTCGAAGCGGTGCTTGGCGCGGAACTGCTCGTAGAGCGGCAACAGCACGTCGTCGACGATCAGGAAACGATCCTCGGCATGGCCCGCGATGTAGGCGATGTCGTCGGGATGGAGCCTGAGATTGAGCGTGTGCAGCACGCCACCCGCCACCGGGATCCCGAAGTAGGCCTCGAGGTGCCAGGCGTGGTTCCACATCAGCGTCGCAATGCGATCGCCACGCTTCAGACCGGCCGCAGTGAGCGCCTCGGCGAGCGCCAGCGAGCGGCGGTGAAACGACGCGTAATCGGTCCGGTGCAGCGATTTGTCGGGCATCCGCGACACGATCTCGCGAGCGCCGAAGAGCTTCCCGGCGCGAACCAGGATCGGGGTGAGAGTCAGCGGGAAATCCATCATCGTGCCGCGCATCGAGAGTCCTCCGGCGTATGAACGCCCCTGGGATCGGGAGCTGAATTCTAGGCGTCGCGATCGATCGCGCGCCACCGCGATCGCGAGCTTCGGGGGGCGACGCTGCCGCGCCGCCGCGGCGCGCCCCGCGAGTGTTACGGAGGCGCGCGCGAACCGGTTTGCGCGTAGGTCCGTACGCTGCTTACCCTTCGCGGGCCGATCCCGAGCCGTCCACGCCATCCCCTCCATGCTCCAGTCGAACCGGTCGCGCCGCGCCTCGATCGCGCTCGCGTTCGCGGCCTTGCTGCTGGGGCTCTTGCTGCTCGCGTCGTTCGACCTCACTCGCGGGCTGATGTCCGCCAGCGGAGCGCTGATCGCCGATCCGCGCGCCAGCCAGACCGCCCGCCAGGAGGCCGCGCGCGAGGCCCCGGCCCGCGCCGCGCGGGCACAGCTGGAGATCGTTCTCGTGGTGCTGGGCGGCGCCGGGCTGCTGGCGCTGGTCGCGCTCGCCGTGCAGCAACTCCAGGCCGAGCTGACCGAGCTGCGCCGCGACCAGCACGCGTCGAGCGAGCACGTGGCGCTGATGCACGCGGTCACCGACGGCACCGCCGACCTGCTCTCGCTCAAGGATCTGACCGGACGCTATCGCATGGTGAACGCCGCGTTCGCGCGGGCGATCGGATCGACTCCCGACGAGGTGGTGGGCCGTCTCGATCGCGACGTGCTGCCCGAAGACGCGCTCGTGCCCCTGCACCAGAGCGACACCGAGGTGATCCAGAGCGGGCGGCTGGTGTCGTTCGAGGAAACGCGGATCATCGACGGCTACACCCGCACGTTTCTCTCCACCAAGACCCTGCAGCGCCGCGCCGACGGCACGCCGATCGGCATCATCGGTCTGGCGCGCGACATCACCGATCGCATCCGCGCCGAGTCCGAGCTGCGCGACAGCGAGCAACGGTTGCGGGCGCTCAACCACGCGTCGCCGGTCGGCATCTGGCGCTCCGACGCGCGCGGGCGCTGCAACTACGTCAACCCGCAGTGGGAGAAGATGTCGGGGCTGAGCGCCGAGCAGGCATCCGGCGATGGCTGGCTCGCGGCCGTTCATCCCGACGACCGGGATCTGGCGCGCGCGTGGCTGCTGCGCGAGTCGCCCGAGGAGAGCGAAGCCGCCACCGAGCTGCGCTTCGTGCGCATCGGCGGCGACGTGCGCTGGGTGCGGCTCCGCGGCGCGCCGATCGTGGCGCCCACCGGCGAGATCGCCGGCTTCGTGGGCACCGCCGACGACATCACCGAGCGGCGTCTCGCCGAGGAGAGCCTCCGCCAGGCCAACCAGCGTCTCGAGGTACAGCGGCGCGAGCTGCGCATGCTGAGCGAGATGAGCGAGCTTCTGCAGGCCTGCCAGAGCCGGGACGAGGTGTACCCGATCGCCACGCACGCGCTCGAAATGC
>CAZYWA010000140.1:0-16027 GCA_964650975.1 uncultured bacterium | reverse complement strand
GACGCCCGATCTCGCGCGAGCGGTGCCATCCGGGTGCTGGTGGTCGACGACTCGCCGGACGACGTCCAGCTGGTGCGGCGCGACCTCGAGCGACTCGGCGAGTGCTACGAGCTGACCGCGGCCACCACCTGGGACGAGGGGCTCGCGGCGCTCATCCTCCAGCCGCCCGACGTGTGCCTCCTCGACTGGCGGCTCGGCAACCGCGACGGCATGGAGCTGCTCGAGACCGCCCGGCGGGCCGGCTGCCGCGTACCGATCGTGCTGCTCACCGGTCACGACGATCCCGCCACCGACGAGCGCGCCGCGCGCATGGGCGCGGCCGCCTATCTCGTCAAGGGAACCACCGATCAGGTGCTGCTCGGCCGCACCATTCGCTACGCGCTCGAGCGGCAGCGCGCGGTGGATGCGCTCGAGGCAGAGCTCGCGCGGCGCGAGAGCGTCGAGCGCGAGCTGCGCATGGCGAAGGTCGAGCTCGAGAGCGCGAGCCGAGCCAAGAGCGAGTTCCTGGCGCGCATGAGCCACGAGCTCAGGACCCCGCTCAACTCGGTGATCGGCTTCGCCAAGCTGGTGCGCCGCGATCGCGTCGATGTGCTCCCCGAGCGCGACCTCGATTTCCTCGACCGCATCCGCGCCAACGGCGAGCACCTGCTCGAGCTCATCAACGAGATCCTCGACCTGTCGCGGATCGAGGCGGGCCGGCTCGACGTGGTGCGCGGCCCCGTGGCGCTGGGCGAGCTCTTGTGGGAAACGGTCTCGCAGCTCGAGGGCAAGATCGGCGACCGACCGGTGACGCTCGAGGTCGACCTTCCCGAGAGCCTCGAGATCATCGAGTCGGACCCCGAGCGGCTGCGGCAGGTGCTGGTCAACCTGATCGGCAACGCGCTCAAGTTCACGGAAAAGGGCACGATCACGGCGCGGGTCGTGTGCGCGCCAAAGACCACGCAGCCGGTGCGAATCGACATCATCGACACCGGCATCGGCATCCCGCCGGATCAGCTCGAAGCGATCTTCGAGCCGTTCCGGCAAGTCGACGGCGGTCTGGCGCGTCGCCGTGGCGGCACCGGGCTCGGGCTCTCGATCGCGCGCTCCACCTGCCGGGCGCTCGGCCACCGCATCAGCGTAGAGAGCACTCCCGGAGAGGGCTCCACCTTCGCGATCGTGCTCGACGCCGGTGCCGACGGCGATGTCTCGGACGGGGCTAGGGCGGCGGCCGCGCCGCAGCGGATCGCCGACGGCATGGGCCCGGTGGCGCTGGTGGTCGACGACGAGCGCGACTCTCGCGACCTGCTCATCGCGGAGCTCGAAGCGCTCGGTTGCCGGGTGCTGACCGCGACCTCGGGAGCGCAAGCGCTGGCGCTGGCGCGGCAGCACCGCCCCGACCTGGTGACGCTCGATCTCTTGATGCCGGGGATGACCGGCTTCGACGTGCTGGGTGCGCTGCGCGCCGACCGCAACCTCTCCTCGATCCCGGTGGTGGTGGTGAGCGTGGTCGGGCGCGAGCACCAGTCGGCGTCGCTGGGCGTGCTCGCGGTCATCGAGAAACCGGTGGTTCCGACGATGCTCCAGAAAGCGCTCGCGCGGGCGCTCTCGGCACCCAGACGGCGGGTGCTGGTGGTGGACGACGACGCCGACGCGCGCCGCCTGGTGGCGCTGCAGCTCGCCGCCGAGGGCGCCGAGATCCGCGAGGCCGCGAATGGCGTCGAAGCGCTCCAGTCGCTCCCCGACTTCCGCCCCGACCTGATCCTCCTCGACCTCATGATGCCGGTCATGGACGGCACGTCGTTCCTGACCTTCGTGCGGCGCGATCCGCGCTACGCCGGCATCCCGGTGGTGGTGCTCACCTCGAAGCAGCTGACCGAACGCGAGCGCACCGACCTCCTGGCCGACGGCCAAGTGGTGGTCGGCCCCGGCGACGAGCTCCGCGAGCCCCTGCGCCACGCCATCCGCGACGTCCTCGAGCGCCGCACCGCCGCCGCCGACTGACCGGCTCGCACCCGAGGTCGGCGACGCGCGCCGAGTGGCGGAGACCTCAGAAGGTGTGGACAAAATCGGATCATTGCCCGGGGCGCTTCCTTCGAACCGATCTCGTGCTGTTTGGAGGGACGCGGTCCCTCGCGTGCGCAGCGTCTGAACCAAGATGGACGCCTGCGGCTGCGAGGGACCGCAGCCCTCCGAACGCCAGGCGCAGACGCTCGAGCGGTTTCCCGCCACGCATGCCACTGAGCCAAGCGGCTGAGTTTCTTTTGTCAGAGCGTGTGAGGAATGCCCTGGTCAGTCGGTTCGGGGACCCTCGGGCTTGGCGCCGAGAGGCGCCCGCGAGCGCAGCGAGCGCCTCGAGGGTGGGTCCCCGCAAAGACCGCGCTCTTTGCGGGGCGGGGGGCTTGAAAAGCCCCCGAAAAATCAGTGGTGAAACAACCGATGGCCCATCGCGCGCGCCGCGGTGATCGGGTGGGTGAGCGGCGTCATCACCCGGCCGGTGATGCTCGTGAAGTCGTGGAAGAGGCCCAGCTGACGGAGCAGCGTCGCTCGGTCGTAGTACATGCGCTCGGCGCCCAGCTTGTCGCGGTCGTCGAACGTGAAGATCGTGCACGCCTGCACGGCGATCGGCAGACCCGTGGCCGGTATCGAGTGCCACGTGTCCTGATGGGTGCCGCGCATCACCGCCTCGACGATGATCGCGTCGGACGCGACGTGGCGCGCCTTCATCTCGAGCTCGAGGTCGGGGATCGCGTGCAACAGCTCGCGGATGTGGCGCTCGACCTCGCGGCGGCCCAAGAGCCGCTCCCCCCAGGGCTCGTCCTCGAAGCGCGGCGCATCGCCGAAGGTGTGCATGATCGCGGCGAGATCCCGCGCATTGGCGCCGGCGAAGTGCGCGTCGACGAGGTGCTCGCGCATCGTCACTCGTTGCAGATTGAGCTCGGTCTCCATGGCCCACTCTCCTGGCAGGCGCACGCGACGTTTTGGGAAGCGCTGACGCCTGCGGCTTGCGGCGCGGCTGGTGGAGCGCCAGCGCGCACCACGCTGCTCGACGGACCGTACGGTGACGCCCTCGGCCGAGAGCCCCGCAGAGCCGGTAATGCACGTCGACGGGGGGTTCGGGGAGGCGCGACGCCCTCCGCAGCGCAAGGTAACGACCGCCTGCCGCGACCGCCATCGGCGGCCGCCGGTCGAAGTCAGAAAGTGGAGGGACGCGGTCCCTCGCGTCCGCAGCGTCTGGATCAAGATGGACGCCTGCGGCTGCGAGGGACCGCAGCCCTCCGACGGCTCGGAAGCGCCGCCATCGCGGAGCCTTCGCGGCGGTGGGTCGATGCAGAAGCACCGCGCTGCAGGCGCGCGGCGAACGCAGTGAGCCGACTCGAGGGTGGGGCCCCGGCCGGATTCACTCCGGACGGGGCGGGGGGCTTGAAAAGCCCCCTGAGGAAGCTCAGAAACTCAGTCGCTGCTCGGCCCGTGGGGGTGCGAGTGGGCGCCGAAGCCGGGCTGATCGACGCGCACCGCGAGCGGGGACGGGTCGCGCGGCGAATCCTCGTGGCGCGGGATCGGCGCCAGATCGTTGGGTGCGTCGGGCGTGTAGAGCGCCGCCAGGATGCGTGCCTGCTCGCGGCCCGGGCCCATCTCCCACATGCCGCCCACATGCGCGGGCACTCCCGCGGCGCGCGCCGCCTCCAGGCCGCGCAGTGCTTCCAGCACGCCGCCCATGCGCGGCGCCTTGATGCTGATCATGTCGCCCTTCTCGGCCCAGCGCGCCGCGTCCTCCGCGCTACGGATCGCGATGTCGCGCGCCACTCGGCCCGCCCACAGCTCGACGTCGTGGGGCGGATCCTCGAGCCACGCTTCGGGAAACGCCTCCGCGAGCCGGCCCACGAGTCTCTCGTCGCCACGCTCCTTCAGATCGAGCATCTCGACGGCTCCGGTCGCGACCAGCTCGGACACCGCCGAGTCGGACCAATCGGGTTCGACGTCCACCTTGAACCGCGCGCTCGGGTTGGCGGCGCGGATTTCCTCGAGACGCGCCGCCGGGTCTTGCGAGGCGTCGAACGAGATCAGGTAACGCACCGGCCGCACCGCCGACTCGCCCGCCTCCGCGAGCTGCGCCATGCCCTTTCCGGCCTGGCGGAGCGCCAGATCGATGAGCGCGGCTTCGAGCGCGGCGCGCGCGTAGTGGTCGGCTTCCTCGGCCACCAGCTCGCCGACGTGGCCGCGTTTCGCGCGCAACAGCTCCTTCACGTGCGCGGCGAAGCGGTCCTGCACGCCGAGCGTCCACGACACGCTCTCGCCGCGCCCGGTCTCGCCGCCGCCCGCGAGGTGCACCACCGCCATCGGGCGCTTGCCGCCCGGATAGGCCTCGATCTCGATCTCCACGACCTCGCAGAACACCCGCTCGACCGAAACCGGCAGCGCCGCGAGCCGCTCCGCCAGCTCACCCGGAGTGATCATCTAGAACGGCCTCGATTCGCTCGAGAGGCCGGCGCCTCCGAGGTACATCGCGTCGATGGTCTCGCCGGCCTTCATCCCCGCGCGCTCGGCGGGGACCACGAGCAGCGCGTTGGCGAGCGACATCGAGCGCAGGATTCCCGAGCCTTGCGGGCCGGTGGTGCGCGCGTGCGCTCGCCCGTCGCGCTCCTCGACGATGCCGCGCACGAAGTTGGTGCGGCCCGCCACGGTCTTCACGTCCTCGTCGAGCACCGCACCGAACACCCGCCGGAAGATCCGCCGGTGCCACGCCATCTTGAGCAGCGCGGGCCGCACGAAGAGCTCGAACGACACCATCGACGACACCGGGTTCCCGGGCAGCCCGAAGACCGGATGACCGTCGAGCTCGCCGAACGCGAGCGGGTGACCGGGCTTCATCGACACCTTCCAGAAGGTCATCGAGGTACCCAGCTCCTCGAGCACGTCCTTCACGTAATCGTGGTCGCCCACCGAGACGCCGGCGCTGGTCACGATCGCGTCGGCGCCCAGCGCGCGGCGCAGCTTGTCGCGCAGATCGTCGCGATCGTCGCGCGCGATCCCCAGGTTCCGCGGAATCGCGCCCGCCTCGCGCACCATTGCGGCGAGCGCGTGGCCGTTCGAGTTCACGATGTGCTGCGGCTCGAGCCGCTCGCTCGGCTCGACCAGCTCGTCGCCGGTGGCGAGGATCGCCACCACGGGCTGGAGCGGCACGTCGACCAGGCTGCGCCCGATGGTCGCGATGACGCCGATCTCCGCTGCGCCGATGAGCTGCCCCGGCTCGAGCACCGTGGCCCCCGCGCGCAGGTCCTCGCCGGCCCGACGCACGTCGCGCCCGACCTCGGCCGCCACGCGGATGCCCACTCGTCCGCCCGTCACCGCCGGCTCGGTGTCCTCGATGCGGACGATGGTGTCGGCGCCGCGCGGCAGTGGCGCACCGGTCATGATGCGCGCCGCCTGACCGGGTCCGACCTCGTGCCTGGGCATCTTGCCGGCGGGAATCTCCTCGATCACGTCGAGCCGCACCGGAGCGGCCGGGGTGGCGCCCGCCAGATCCGCGGCGCGCATCGCGAACCCGTCCATGGCGCTGTTGTCCCAGGGCGGCTGATCGCGCGGCGCGACCAGCGGCTCGGCGAGCACGCGGCCCAGCGCATCGCCGAGCGCCACCCGCTCGACTCCCAGCGGGCGAATCCGCTCCAGGATGCGCTCGCGCGCTTCGAGAACCGGGATCGATGGGCTCATGGCGGGCGGGGGGTGGGCCGGAGAAGCCCCAAGGTTACACGCTCGTCGTGACGATGCGGGGTGCTTGGCCTTCCGGCCACGGGTGCAGGCCCCGGCGCGCACGGGATTCGCCTTCGTCGAGCCAGGCGCCGATATCGCCGAGGAAGCGGTCGAGGTCGACGCCCCGATGGCGCGAGCCGAAGCGCCGTAACCTTTCGCGGCCCTTGTGAAAGAGCTTGCGCGCGCTCGCCGGCTGCGCGAGCCGCAGCTTGTGGAGCGCAACACCCGCTTGCAGCAGTCCCTGGTAGAACTCGCGCTCGGCGGTCCGGTCCTCGCGCCACAGGTCCTCGAGGACCTCGTGAAACTCGAAGTAACGGGCGTCGTCGAAGAGCGCCAGCGCCGCCGCGAGCCGCTCTTCCATGCCACGCCAGCGTAGCTCCACGCGATGCGCCGCTCGGCCGGAAGCGCGGGCGCGATCGAACGTTGCGGCCGCGCGGAAGCGCGGCCCGCCAAACAGCGCTCGATCGCGCCGTGGAGGGCACGGGGCTTTCGGCCCCTGCTTCTGCGCCGCCGACGGTGGCCTCGAAGCGGATCAATCGGTCGCGCCAGACCGGAGGGCTGCGGTCCCTCGCAGCCGCAGCCGCTCGATCGCGCTCCCTCCCGGGCGGCGGCCCACCGCTGTGCTATGGTGCCCCGCTCGAAACGAGCCCATTCTTGCAGGAATTCGCCGTGTCCGAGCGTGATCGAAGCGCCGTGCTCGAAGCCAACGCCGGGTTCTACGAGGCGTTCGAGAGCGGCCAGATCGAGGTCATGGAGCGCGTCTGGTCGGGGACCGAGCGCGATCGCTGCATCCATCCCGGCTGGCCGATCCTGAACGGCTGGGAATCGATCCGCCAGAGCTGGCAAGGCATCTTCAGCGGCTCGACCAACATCAAGGTCGAGATCGACGAGGTCGACGTGCACCTTCACGGCGACGTCGCGATCGTGACGTGCGTCGAGAGCTTCGCGGCGATCGCCGGTGGCAACGAGGTCAGTGCCTCGGTGGCGGCGACCAACCTGTTCGAGCGGCGCGGCGAGCGGTGGCTCTTGATCCACCACCACGGCTCGCCGCTCGCCCGCGAGCGCGTCCCCAAGCCGTCGCCGCGCACGGTCCATTGAAGGTGCGGCGGGCCAGCGGGCTCGATTCGCAGCAAGTCGGAGCGACGCGCTCCGTCGCGTCCGCAGCCGGCCGGGAACGGAGCCACTACCTGCGGTTCGGGCTCGTGGCCCTGGTCGCGGCATTTCTGCTATCGGCGGGCTGCAAGCAGCCCGCGCCGCCGTGGACGGGGCCGGTGTCGATCGTGCTGCTCTCGATCGACACGCTCAGGCCCGACCATCTGGGCTGCTACGGCTACGCGCGCCCCACCAGCCCGCGCATCGACGCGTTGGCGCGCGAGGCGGTGCTCTTCGAGCAAGCGCGCACCTCGGTGCCGTGGACCACGGCGTCCCACATGACGATGCTCACGTCGCTCGAGCCCGACGTGCACAAGGTGACTCACACGGCGCTCTCCGAGACCCACAGCACCGGCCCCGAGCAGCTCGCGAAGGCCGGTTACGCGACCGGCGCGTTCGTGAACGCGACGGCGCTCGACCGCCGCTTCGGCTTCACCCGCGGCTTCGACGTTTACCAGTACGTCGATCGCCAGACCGGCGCCGCCGTGGTGAACCGGAAGGCCCTCGACTGGCTCGCGACGGTGAAGGACCGGCCGTTCTTCCTGTTCGTCCACTACTACGTGGTGCACAACCCGTACGATCCGCCCACGGAATTCCGGGCGCCGTTCGTCAAGGATTTCCGGCCCGAGGACGTGGCGCGAACCGGCATCGGCCCCTACCACCCGCCGGTCTCGTTCAGCGACGCCGAACGCCGCGCGATGATCGATCTCTACGACGGCGGGGTTCGATACGGCGACGACTCGGCGGGACGTCTGCTCGACGGCCTGAAGCACCTGGGCGTGCTCGATCGGACCGCCGTGTTCGTGACCTCCGATCACGGCGAAGGCTTCGGCGAGCACGGTCTCTACAACCACGGCAACTCGCTCTACGAGGAGCTGCTGCACGTGCCGCTTCTGGTGCGCCTGCCCGGCGGCCGGGACGGCGGCAAGCGAGTGACGGAGCCGGTGGGGCACGTCGACCTGCTGCCGACGTTCCTCGATCTGGCGGGTATTCCCCTCGCACCGTCGCTCATGGGCCGCTCGCTGCGCCCGCTCCTCGACGGCAAGCCGATCCCCGCGCGACCCATCTGGGCCGACGGCACCGGCTCGCAGGCGCTGATCGACGGGCGTCTCAAGCTGATCGTGAACGGCGAAGGCCGCGCGGCGAAGATTCCCGGCTGGAAGAACCTGGGCCCCGTCGAGCTCTACGATCTCGCCGAGGATCCCGGCGAGCGCTCGAATCTGGCGGAGGCGCGGCCCGCGGACGCGGCTCGGCTGCGCGAGCGGGTCGAGGCTTTGCGCACCGACCACCGGGTGCTCGCCCAAGCCGTCGCGACCAGCCACAGTGAGCTGCCGGACGACGTCCGCGAGCGCTTGAAGGCGCTCGGTTATCTCGAGTGACGATCGACCGCCGCCGAAAGCACAGCGATGCGACTCAACCGGATCGAGTTCGGGCTCATGAACAACGCGGTGCGCGCGGCGTCGCAGCGCTGGATCGAGGCATCGGTGTTGCTGCGCGCCGCGGAGCTGCGCCCCGGCGCGCGCGTACTGGAAGTGGGCTGCGGACGCGGTGTCGGGCTCGAGATCCTCGACGCGCGTTTCCCCGGCGGATTCAAGGTGGGATTCGATCTCGATCCTGCCATGGTGAAGCTCGCGCGTGAGCGCGTGGACGGCGCCGGCCTCACCGCCGGCGTCTCGGTGGCGGACGCGGAGCGCCTGCCGTTCGAGGACGGCGCCTTCGACGCGGTGGTCGAGTTCGCGATCCTGCACCACGTGCCGGGCTGGCGCGGCGCGCTGCGCGAGATCGCGCGCGTGCTGCGTCCCGGCGGATCGTTCTGGTTCGAGGACCTGACCAGCACCTTCAGCGAGAGCCGGCTCGCGTCGCTGGTGCTCGATCATCCACGCGGGCTCGCGATCCACGCGGACTCGTTCGGCGAGGGACTGCGCGCCGCTGGCCTCGTGGTGGAGTCGCTGCGTCCGGTGACGCCGCTCGGATTCTTCGGGCACGCGCGCCGTCCCGGCGGGCCCGCCAGCGACCAGGCCAGCCAGCCGTCATGAACCGGCGAGCGCATGCGGCGCTGGTCGCAGCTCATGGCGTTCCACCGGTGATCGGCACGCTCTGGCTCCAGACGGTCGGTGTCGCGGCCGCGCCCGGCGGGCGGCTGGTGTGGCTGCCGCTGCTCTACGGAATTCCGGCGCTGCTCGCGGCGGGGGTCGCGATCCGCCCAGGGCGTGCCGCCGCGGTGAGCCTGTGTTACGGGTTATTGCTGGTTCTGTCCGCGCTCGCGACGGCGCTGTGGCTACCCGCCACCGAACCGGGCTTGGCCGCGGCGCGGGTGCTCGAGATCGCGGCGGTGGCCTGCGGTTGCGCGCTCGCCGTGCTGGCGCAGACGTTACGCGCGAGCGAGGCGGCGTCGCGCGGCGCTTCCCGCATCCTCCCGATGGCCGGGGCAGCGGTGGATGGCGTGTGGCGCGGCGCGGGAGATCTCGAATCGTGAGCGAGTCGACACCACCCAGGGTGGCGCGGCCCGTGCGGCGTCCGCGGCACGACTCGCCGGCGGAAGCAGCCGCGCCGGGCACCAGGGGGAGCACCCAAGAGCCCACCGCCGCGATGTCCGCCTCGGCGGCCGCGGCCCCAGCCACCGCCTCCGAGGCCGCCGAGATCGCACCCGCGCGGGAACGGTTCGCTCACCGCCCGGCTCCTGTGCCGACCCTCGGCGAGAAGCTGCACCGCACCTGGGCCAAGCACCCGCTGGTGGCGCTGCTGCAACATCGAAAACGAGTCGCGTTCTACAGGCAATTCTTGAGTCTGGTGCGATCGGGCGCGGGCATGCCGGTGGCGCTGGCGCAGCTCGCGCGCTGGGCGCCCTCGGCCGGATTCAAGCGCGCCATCGAGGACGTGGCCCGCGACGTTGCGCGCGGCGGCAACCTCGGCGAGGCGCTGCGCCGAAACGCGGCCACCTTCGACGACACCAACGTCGAGCTGCTGGTCTTCGCCGAGCAGTCGGGCAGCCTCGACAAGGTGCTGGCGCAGATCATCGACTACATGGAGCGGATGCAGAAGCTGCGCTGGTCGGTGGTGATGTCGCTCATCTATCCCGCCTATCTGGTGCTCGCGTTCACGTTCGTGGGACCGCTCCTCGGCTTGAGCGTCGGGATCCAGGAAGGTGCCGCCCTCCATCAGCTTCCCCGGCTCTACGTGAGCGGCCTCGTCTCCAACCTGCTGGTGCTGGCGCTCGGCTTCGGCGTGTTCCTCGGCACCCCGCTCTTCCTGGTGGCGCTCGGGCTCGACCGCTCGTGGGACCGGGTCAAGCTCCGGCTGCCGCTCTTCGGCCCCGCGTTTCGCGCAATCCACGGTGCCAGGTTCTTCACCTCGCTGGCGCTGGGGCTCGGTGCGGGAGTCGAGATCGCGCGCACCCTGACGCTCTCGCTGCGCGCCACGGGCAGCAACGAGCTGGCCGGCGCGGCGCCGGCGCTCCTGGCGCGGATCCGGCGCGGCTCGGGTCTCGCCGAAGCGCTCGAGCCGATCGCGGTGCTCGACCCGATCGCGCTCGGCGCGATCGCCATCGCCGAGAAAACCGGCACGCTCGAAGAGACGCTCATCCAGCTCGCCGACGAAGCCTCGGAGACCGCGGTGCGCCGCTGCCGGGCGCTGGCACTCGCCGGCGTGGTGCTGCTCACGGTGGCCGCGTTCGGCGTGATCATCCGCGGACTGCTCTCGGTGCTCTTCGGTCCAATCTGGAACTACTACAAGCAGCTCGGCGACATCTGATTTTCCCGGGGGCTTTCCAGCCCCCGCCCCAAGGCGCTAGCTGCGTCTTCTGCGCGGATTCCGCGTTTTCGTCAGCTGTTTGTGACGTTTTCGGTAATCTCGAGCTGACGAATTTCGTCGGACTTATATACTTGGCAGACCTTCCGAGTTATGTCAACCTGAGGCGGCTGCCAGTCGTGCGTTGCCCCGATCTCGAAGTTATGTAAACTAGACCTCGGCCGGTCTTTGGTTCATAACCCCCTGGTAGGCGTACTTAGGATTCGCCGCCAGGGGGTTATGTCTTGCAAGTTCTCCTAGAGAAGACGGCTGTCCTCGTAGACCTTGGCTTCTTTGAAAACGAATTCCGTCGCGAGAACCAGCGCCCTCCTACTCCAGAGGAAACGCTGAGGTTTCCGCGTTGGGCGCTCGACGGAATCCTCCATGACACCAATCTATTTCGCATCTACTTCTACGACGGCAGCCCTCTCGACAAGGAGATCACGAATCCAATAAGCGGCGCAAAGACCACGGTGATGGACGCAGAGTCTCGGCGCAAGTATCACGACGCGATCGCCGGCAGTCAGAAGTCATTGCTTCGCCTGGGGCGTCTCGCTTATTACAAGCGTTGGTTCATCAAGGAAAAGGTTCAGGACCGCATAATTCGTGGGCAGGCCACTCTCCCGCTAGCTCCAGACGATATTCAGCCTGCGACGCAGCAGAAAGCTGTGGACATGCTCATCGGAATGGACATTGTGGCGCTCGCGATCAAGCAAACCGTAAAGAACGTTATGATTCTAACAGGAGATACCGACCTGGTTCCGGCGATGACATTTGCTCGGAATGAGGGTTGCGCTGTTGGTCTGATCGCGACAACTAAGGGGATTTCAACCGGCCCGTTGGCGAGTGACTGCGATCACGTCACCGTTTGCTCGGCAAGGCTGCCTTGGACTTATGAGGGGCAGGTTGAACACCAGCGCGAATCAGGGACCTAAGCAACTCGTCTTTGATCTCTAGGTTCGGATCAATCCCGCTCAAGTCGGGTTGCCCGTCCCCCTTCTTCTTCCTCGACCACGTTTTCTTTTTCTTCGGCGACCGTTTTATCTCGGCCTGCTCTTTTGCCATAAGCAGCCTCCTTACACGGCCGCCGGTGATGAGTCCCGGTACATCAGCCGCTTACCAGCGATGTTGGCAATCGTGATGTTCATTCGCGAGAAGTCGTCGACCTTGCGGAACGTCCAGCGCCACGCGAATTCGTTGCAGTAGCGGTGGAGGTGGCCCTTCGAGACGTGGTGAAACGTCCCGTGAACGCCGCGCTTGAGCAGCGCGAAGTAGCTCTCGGCCGTGTTGCTATGAACGTCACCGCGAGCGTACTCCTTGATTCCGTGATTCACGGTCTCGTGCGAGGCAAATTCCTTGTCGAGCCCGACGTAACCGCGATGCTCGTCCGTCATGATGCGGGTGTTGGTGTCGACGTTCTCACGAATCGCGCCCTTGAGGTTCTCCGCGGTGACGCGAGCCTTGGGCATCGAGCGAGCCCGGCCGTTCCGGTCGACCAGCACCATGACCGGCGTCTTAGTCGACCAGGGGCGCTCCACGTCCTTCCAGTAGTTGGTGGTCGGCTTGCCACCGATGAACGTCTCGTCCACTTCGACGATGCCGCCAGGGCCGCCGAGGAGCGGCGCGTCGGGGTTCTCGACCATCGCGAACCGGATGCGATGGAACATGAACCACGCCGACTTGTAGGTGATCCCGAGCGACCGGTGAAGCTGGTGCGCGCTGAAACCCTTCTTGCTACCAGCCATGAGGCAGAACGCGAGGAGCCACTTCTTGTACGAGATCGGCGAGTCCTCCATGACGGTGCCGACCTTGGCCGTGAACTTCTTCCGGCACTCCTTGGCGTCGCACTTCATGTACCCCTTGGCGCCAGCGGCGCCGCCGAGCCGGTAGCCGTTGGGGTCGCCACAGTGCGGGCAGGTGATGGCGCCCGGCCAGCGAACGCCCTCGAAGTGCTCGCGGCACTCGGTCTCACTCAGGCTTGCGATCTCGACCAGCTTCATGGCGTCCCCCGTTCGATGAGCACAGACTACCGGAGGCCGCTTGGTCTGTCAAGTATATATTTCCGAATTTCGTAAGCCTGTTGTGACGCTCCGGAGCCGGGCGAGCCTGAGCGTTCGATCGCCGAGGCAGGTGCCGATGGCGCCGGTCCGGCGACTCTGGCACACCCGCAACGGATGGGAGCCCATCTTCCCCAGATCCCGAAGGAGGCGCCATGCGGCAGGAGCGAATTCTTGCGGCGATCGCGTTGCTGATGCTCGTGAGCGCCGGTTGCCAACCGCTACCGGGCGCAGGCCCCGCGTCCGATCCCGGTGCCGAGGTCGCCGACACCGGCGGCTCGGCCCAGGGGGATTTCGGTCCGCCGCAGGGCGAGCCGATCCACGCGGTGCTCACCAGCCCGCCGCAAGTGCCGCCGCCGGTCAAGCGCAACTATCCGGCGAAGGTGATCGTGGAGCTCGAAGTGCGCGAGGTCGAAAAGCCGATCTCGGAGGGCGTCACCTACACGTTCTGGACCTTCGGCGGCACCGTGCCCGGCTCGTTCATACGCGTTCGGCAAGGCGACACGGTCGAGTTCCATCTCAAGAACCACCCGGACAACAAGATGCCGCACAACATCGATCTGCACGGCGTCACGGGGCCGGGCGGCGGTGCGGCGTCGTCGTTCACGGCACCCGGGCACGAGTCGCAGTTCACGTTCAAGGCGCTCAATCAGGGGCTTTACGTCTATCACTGCGCGACGGCGCCGGTGGGCATGCACGTCGGCAACGGCATGTACGGACTGATCCTGATCGAGCCTCCCCTAGGCCTGACGCCGGTCGACCGCGAGTACTACGTGATGCAGGGCGATTTCTACACCGTCGGCAAGTACCGCGAGAAAGGCCACCAGGCCTTCGACATGCAGAAGGCGATCGACGAGAACCCGACCTACGTGCTCTTCAACGGCTCCGAGGGAGCGCTGGTGGGCGACCACGCGCTCGCCGCGAAAGTGGGTGAGCGGGTGCGGCTCTTCGTCGGGAACGGCGGGCCCAACCTGGTGTCGAGCTTCCACGTGATCGGCGAGATCTTCGACCGCGTCTACTTCGAGGGCGGTACGCGCTTCCAGGAGCACGTGCAGACCACGCTGATCCCGTCGGGCGGCGCGATGATGGCGGAGTTCCACCTCGAGGTTCCGGGGAGCTACGTCCTGGTCGATCACTCGATCTTCCGCGCCTTCAACAAGGGCGCGCTCGCGATCCTCAAGGCCGAAGGGCCCGAGAACAAGGCGATCTACTCGGGGAAGGAAGTGGACGCCGCGTACCTCGGCGACAAGGTCGCGAACCTGACCGACGTGGGTACCGCCGCGGCGTCGCACGCCGCCGGAAGCCTCACCAAGGAAGAGCAGGTCAAGGCGGGCGAGCAGCTCTTCAACGGCACCTGCTCGGTCTGTCACCAGCCGACGGGGCGCGGCATCGAGGGTGTGTTCCCGCCGCTCGCCGGCAGCGACTTCCTGCTCGCCGACCGGGAGCGCGCCATCGGCATCGTGGTGAACGGATTGACCGGCCCGGTGACCGTCCTCGGCAAGACCTTCAACTCGGTCATGCCGCCCATGAGCCAGCTCAACGACGACGAGATCGCGAACATCCTGACCTACGTGCTGAACGGCTGGGGGAACGACGGTGGCGCGGTCGCGTCCGAGCAAGTCACCAAGATCCGCGCCAGCACCAAACGGCCCGCCGGCGCGGCGCACTGAGGACCTTCGCGCCGCGGATGGACACGCGATGATCACGCCGATCGCGCAAGTCCCCCGTGCCACCGGGAGGCCTGTGACGCTCGCCGAGAAGCGTCCGCTATCCAAGGGACGCGATCGACCGCTCCGGCTGCGAGGGACCGCAGCCCTCCGACTGCCATCGCTGCCGTTCGGAGGGACGCGGTCCCTCGCGTCCGAAGCGTTCGAGTGCGGCCGTGCCCTGGGAATGGATGGCGCTGCGCTGCTTCGCGACGCCGCCCGGGTCACAATTTTCGTCGTGCTCGCCACCGTCGTCACCACGGTGGCTCGCGCGGCCGACGACGGTGCGATGCCGGCGTTCACCGCGCCGGTCGCCAGCGCCTCGTATGCACCGGTGCCCGGTGGCTCGTTTCAATCCGTGTTGCCCGCCGGGCCGAGCGGCGCGGCCGCGGCGGCGCCGGTTTCGGTACGGCCCTATTCGTTGCGCGCGGTCCCGGTCAGCAACGCGGAGTTCCTGGCGTTCGTGACTCGCCATCCCGAGTGGCTACGTGGCTCGGTGCCGCGGTTGCTCACCGATGCCGGCTACCTGCGGCACTGGCAGAGCCCACTGGTGCTGGGCGACGGCGCGCTTCCCGATCAACCGGCGACCCAGGTCAGCTGGTACGCGGCGCGCGCGTTCTGCGAGGCGGAGAATGCGCGGCTGCCCGACTGGTACGAGTGGGAGCTCGCCGCCGCCGCCGACGCAACCCGCGCCGACGCCCGCGGCGATCCCGCGTGGCGGCAGCGGATCCTCGACTGGTACGCCAAGCCCGGCTCGTCGCCGCTTCCCCGGGTGGGCCGCGACGACGCCAACGTGTACGGGATCCACGATCTCCCCACCGGCGTCTGGGAGTGGGTCGAGGATTTCGGCGCGCTGATGGCGAGCTCCGACAGCCGCGTGCAGGGAGATCCCGACCTGGCACGATTCTGCGGCGCGGGAGCGCTCTCGATGAAGGATCGGGAGAACTACGCCGTGCTCATGCGGCTCGCGATGCTGAGCGCGCTGCAAGCCGACTACACCACGCGCAATCTCGGCTTTCGCTGCGCGCGGCCGGTGCGGTGAAGGAGCGAATCGCCATGCGGCGTCGAGATGTGGCGGCGGTCTCTTCGCCGGTGGATGGCTCGAGTGGCGCGGCCGCGCTTCCGCGTCGCCGCTGGCAGCGATGGCTGTGCGGGCTGGCGTTCTTCCTGTGCGCGGTGACGACGCCGGCCGGCCGCGCGGCCGAGACCGTCGCGTACCCCGGCGAATCGCTCTACCAGATCCACCCCGCGCTCACCGATCAGACTGGGAAGTCGCTTTCGCTCGACCGCTACGCAGGGAAGCCGGCGGTGGTGAGCATGTTCTACGCGAGCTGTCCCAACATCTGCCCGGCGCTCGTCGACACGATCCTCTCGGCCGAGCGCAAGCTCGCCGCCGAGGGAAAGCCACTCCCGCCGGTGCTGCTGGTGAGCTTCGACGACGTTCACGACACGCCGGCGGTGCTCGCGGCGATCGCCGAGAAGCGTCACCTCGATCTCGAGCGCTGGACGCTCGCGCGCGCGAGCGCCTCCGACGTGCGGCTCTTGGCGGCGGCGCTCGGCATCCAGTACCGCCGCCTGCCCGACGAGACCTTCAGC
>CAZYWA010000139.1:0-16032 GCA_964650975.1 uncultured bacterium | reverse complement strand
ACGGTCGTCGACGATCCGATTTCGAGCACGCCCGAGATCGACAAGTTCCTGTTCCACGTCCACAACGGCGCCGACGACGTGATCCCGTCGCGCAACGTGCACGTGTGCCTGGCCGATCCGCGCGGCTTCCCCGAAGCCTACGAGTGCGACGATCACCTGGTCGACGGCATCACGCTCTTCGGCCTGCCGATCGAGCCCGACATGCTCGACCATCACCGTATCGTGCGCCAGCACGCGCGCCCGTTCCTCGACCGCTACCTGCGCGGCGACACGTCGATCACGCACGCGCAGCTGGTGGCGCCGTGGTACTCGCCGACGCACCCCGCGCCGGAGAGTCCCAACTCCGCCTACGACTCGACCGGATACCCGGCGCCCGCGATGGTCGAGGAGACGGGGCCGCAGCAGTAGCCCGCTAGACCGGACGCGGCAGGCATTGCAGGCTTCCCGCCGGGGAAGCCATGGCCGGAGCCGATTCACGCCCACTGGTCGCTCGCGTGCTCCGCGCGGGCCTGGCGCTGCTCGCGTCGCTGGCGAGCGTGGTGCTCGTCGCGGGGGTCGGTCACCACGCCGTCAACCTGTTCGCGCCGCCGCGGGTGGGGCTCGAAGCGCAGTACTTCGCCGACGACGCCTGGCACGGCGCGCCGGCCCTCACGCTGATCGACGAGGCGCCGACGCTCGCGCGGGTCGATCGTAACGCCGTGCCCGTGACGGCGAACCGGTTCAGCGTGCGCTGGCGCGGCGCGCTCGAGGTCTTCGACGCCGGAACCTACGAGCTCGACGGCAACTTCGACGACGTGCTCGCGATCGACATCGACGGCCGGCGCGCCTTCGGCACCGCGATGCTCGGCCTCGCGCAGCGAGGCCGCTCGGTGGTCGAGCTCGGCCGCGGATTGCACGCGATCGACATCCGATACGCCAATCGCGGCGGCGCCTACCGCCTCGAGCTCGACATCGCCCCTCGATCGAAACCGCTCGTGGGTGCTCTGGCACCCGTTTTCCGGCCGCCGGGAGCGCGGCGCGCGACGCGACCGCTCGAGATCGCGCTGCGCCGCGTCGACGGCGCGCTGACACCGATCGGCCTCGCCACGGCGCTCGCTTGGCTGGTGCTGGCGTGGCCGGATCAGCGTGCCGTGGCCGACCGCATGCGCAGGTGGCGCGGCGCCCAGCGGCTGCTGCGCGCGCCGACGCTGCACGGCACGCTGCTCGCGCTGGCGTGCGGCGCGGTGCTCCTCCGCGGGCTCGGCTCGATGCCGGTCTCGCGGAAGGACGAGGACATCCACACGCGGGTCGCGATGGAGGCCGCCGATTCCGGCGTTTTCTGGCCGCTCGCGTATCGCGGCGGTCCCTACACGCACAAGCCGCCGCTCAAGCTCTGGCTCAGCGCCGCGACGCTTCGCTGGGTCGGGAGGAGCGAGGTGTGGGTGCGGATCTGGGATGCGTCGTTCGCGGCGCTCACCGTGCTCGCGACCTACTGGTTCGGCCGCCTGGAGTGGGGAGCGGCGGCGGGATCGATCGGCGCCGCGCTGCTGCTCGCGGCACCCGGCTACGTGTTCCAGCACTGCGCCCGCGACGGCGTTCAGGACAGCGCCATGATCCTCGGCATCACGCTCGCGCTGGCGCTCGGCTCGCGCAGTCCGCTCACGAGGTGGCGGGCGATCGGCACCGCGCTTGCGCTGACCGGAGCGTCCCTCACCAAGACCGCCATGGGACTGGCGCCGCTCTCGATCCTGATCGCCCAGCGCGTCCTCTCGGGAAACTGGCGCGAGCTCAAGAGCCCGCGATTCCTCGCCGTGGTGTGCGCCGGCATCGCGGCGCCGCTGGGCTGGGAGATCGTGGGGTTCCGGTCGATTCCGGGCTTCGTCGATCAGAGCGTGGGCGGCGAGCTGGTGGGGCGCTTCACCGGCGATACCGCGCCCTACTACGTGCAGCCGTGGAGCTACTACCTGCAAACGCTGCCGGTCACGTTCGGGCGCGCATGGCCGCTCGCCGTCACGGCGGTCGCGTGGCTGGCCGTGCGCACCATTCGACGCCGCGATCCGCGCGCCGCGTTGCTGCTTGCCTGGGTGGTGGTGCCGCTCACGGTGTTCTCGTGCGCGCACCTCAAGCTACCGTGGTACGGCTATCCGACGTTCCCGGCGCTCGGGATCGCGACCGGCGGACTCTTGGTCGCGGCGGTCACGCGATTCGGGAGCCGCGTTCGCGAGCGCACGCCCGCGCTGATCGCGGTCGCGATCGGATGCATCGCGGTGTTCGTCATGGCGGACGTGGCGGCGGCCGCGAGGCACAGCGCCACTCCGGCGCTGCCGATCCAGCCCAAGACGTGGTTCGAATTCCTCGAAGCACCGGCGCACCAGAGCTGGCGGATCGCGTGGGTGGGGATCGACGCCGACCGCGACCTCGACGATCCCACGTTCTATTACCTGGACCGGCTGCGCGATCGCACCACGGTGGTTTCCAGCGAAGCCGAGCTCGCGGTGCTACTCGACGGCTCGCCCGAGGCACCCGACCACCCAACCGTGGCGATCCTGCCGCCGGCCGCCGCCGTTTCGGCGGAGCTCGCGGCGCGCGCCGCCGGACGATTCCTGCTGCCCACTCCGTACCAGGATCCACTCCAGGTGCTCGCCTTCGGGCGCGTGGATCCCGCGAGCATCCCGCTGCTCAGGATTTGGCCCGACGCCGCGGCCGAACCATATTCGGCGCCATGAGGAGAACGTCATGAGCGACATTCACACGGCCCGCGCATCGTTTCCCGACATGGCCTCCAGCACCGCCGAGGACTGGGGAATCATCGCCGGCAACTTCATCGAGTTCGCCCGCGCGCTGCCCGATCGGATCCTGGCGCACCTGCGGCTTCTCGAAGGCGACTTCGGCGGCTTTCCCGTCGACCGCCTGACCCACTCGCTGCAGACCGCGACGCTCGCCCAGCGCGACGGCCGCGACGACGAGTACGTGGTGTGCGCGCTGATCCACGACATCGGCGACACCCTCGGCACCTTCAACCATCCGGACATCGCCGCATCGATCCTGAAGCCGTTCGTCTCCGACGAGAACCTGTGGATGGTGGAGAAGCACGGCATCTTCCAGGGCTACTACTTCTTCCACCACGTCGGCATGGACCGCAACATGCGCGACCAGTTCCGCGACCATCCGTGGTTCGACCGCACCGCCGAGTTCTGCGCGCTCTACGACGGCCCCGCGTTCGATGCGCAGCGCGAGACGCTGCCGCTTTCCCACTTCGAGCCGATGCTGCGCTCCGTGTGCGCCTACCCGAAGAGGACGATCTACGAAGTACTGAAGAAATGAGCCGGTGACCGCGTTCGAGGTGCTGTGCGCGGCGGGGGCCGTGTGGATCGCGACCACGCTGCAGAGCGCGGTCGGATTCGGCATGGGGCTGGTGGCGATTCCGCTGATCGTCGCGGCGGGCCGCACGCTTCCCGAGGCGGTCGCGATCCAGCTCGGTGCCAGCGCGCTCCAGACCGGGCTCGCGACCTATCGCGAGCGAGCGCAAGTGCCGTGGCGATCCGGGCTTTTCATCGCGGCGGTCCAGTGGCTCTTCGTGCCGCTCGGCGTGTGGGGCATGTTGCAGCTCGATCGCACCGGCCCGGAGCACGTGAACCAGGCGGTGGGTGCGAGCGTGATGGCGGCGCTGCTCACTCGTTTGGCCGTGCACCCAGCGGCGCACCACTCGGTGCCGCGGTCCTGGGGAATCGCGGCCGGCGCCACCGGCGGGTTGCTCGCGGGTCTGGTCGGCATGGGCGGTCCGCCGCTGGTGCTCTACGCCATGGCGCACGACTGGGACGAGCGCCGTTTCCGCGCGTTCCTGTGGTCGCAGTTCCTGATGGCGTGGCCGCCGGTGGTGATCGCGATGGTGTTTCTGCAAGGAACGAGGATCCTGGGCTTCGTGGGTCTGGGCTTCGCCCTGGCGCCCGTGGTGTGGCTCGGGATCCGCGCCGGCGGGCTGCTCAGCTCGCGGTGGAAGATCGCCACGCTGCATCGCGCCGCGCACGCGCTGCTGGTGCTGATCGCGGTGCGCGGACTGCTCGGGCCGTGGCTTTCGCGATAGGATCCCCGGCCATCCCCCCCTACTTCCGCGAGGCCGCGCACCCATGAATGAGCCGACCAAGCCCCAGTTCGTCGCCGGGCGCGTGGTGTCGCGCACGCGGCACTCGGACGAGTCGATGTCGATGCGCGTCGAGATCGCGGAGCCGCTGCCGTTCATCGCGGGGCAGTTCGCGATGCTCACCGTGCCGGTCGATGGCGAGCCGTGGCGCCACGAAGGCAAGGTGGTGGAGCGCGCGTTCTCGATCACCTCGTCGCCGCGCGAGGACCAGCTCGAGTTCTTCGTGGAGCTGGTCGAGCACGGGATGCTCTCGCCCAAGCTGTGGAAGCTCGACGTCGGCGACACCTTGCTCTACCGGCCGCGCGCCAGCGGGCGGTTCGTGCTCGACGTGCAGAGCGGCCGCAAGAACCACCTGATGATCGCCACCGTCACCGGTGTCTCGCCGTACGTGAGCATCGTGCGCACCCGCGCCGCCGCGGAGGACGCGGGCGAGCCGGTCGACGACAAGAAGATCGCGATCCTGCAGGGCGCCAGCCTGAGCCCCGACCTGGGCTACCGACCCGAGCTCGAGAGGCTGGCCGAGCATCGCTCGTGGTTCACGTACCTGCCGACGGTGAGCCGCCCACACCTCGATCCCAACTGGATGGGCGCCGGGGGCCGCGCCGAGATCCATCTCGAACGGCTGCTCGACGAGCTGGGCTGGGGCCCCGAGGACTGCACGATCTACGCGTGCGGACACTCGGGCATGATCACGAACGCCAAGGAAATCGCGCAGAAGCGCAACTTCCCGAAGGACGCGTTCAAGCAAGAGGCGTACTACATCGCGCACTGAATCTCCCGGGGGGCTGTCCCGCCCCCCGCCCCACGAAAAGCGATTTTTGTGGGGCCCCACCCCCAAGTCGGCTCGCTTCACTCGCCGCGCGCCTGCGGCGCGGTGCTTGTGCACCGCCTCGACTGTCCCTCCAAACAGCAGGTGATCGCTTCGGAGGAAGCGCTCCGGGCAATGATCCGATTTTGTCCACACTTTCTGGGTGCCACTCGTTGACGCCCACGATGTGTCGCGACGGTTCAGCGCGCGGCCGGTGCCTGCATGCGGCGCGGGTCGCGGGGAACGGCGCCCATCGGCGGCCTAGGCGTGGTCCCCGGGGGCGGAGCCGAGAGGGCGGCGCTGAGTGACGCGCGCAGGTCTTCCGGGTGATTCGACTTCTCGACCGCCGCGTCGAGCGTCACGGTGCCGCTCTTCACCAGCTGGGTGAGCGCCGAGTTGAGCGTCTGCATTCCCGTGGTGGCACCCGACATCATCAGGTTTTCCATTTGATGCGTCTTGCCCTCGCGGATCAGGTTCCGCACCGCGAAGTTCGCGACCAGCACCTCGATCGCGCACGCGCGCCCGCCGCCCTTGGCCTTGGGCACCAGCGTCTGCGACAGCACGCCCTGGAGCGTCGTCGAGAGCTGCATGCGGATCTGCTGCTGCTGCTCGCTGGGGAACACGTCGATGATGCGGTCCACCGTGGAGGCCGCGGAGTTGGTGTGCAGCGTGCCGAACACCAGATGTCCGGTCTCCGCCGCGGTCACGGCCAGCTGGATCGTCTCGAGATCGCGCATCTCACCGACCAGGATCACGTCCGGGTCCTGACGCAGCACGTGCTTGAGCGCCGCCGCGAACGAGCGCGTGTCCGAGCCGAGCTCGCGCTGGCGAATGAGGCACTTCTGGTTCTTGTGCAGGAACTCGATCGGGTCCTCGATGGTCACGATGTGGTGCGCGAAGTTCTTGTTCACGTGGTCGATCATCGCCGCGAGCGTGGTCGACTTGCCGCTGCCGGTCGGCCCCGTGACGAGCACCAGCCCACGCGGACGACGCGCGAGTTGGGTCACGACCGCGGGCAGACCCAGCTCCTCGACCGTGGGCGGCCGGAACGGAATGGCGCGGAACACGGCACCGAGAGTGCCGCGCTGCCACATCAGGTTGCCGCGGAATCGCGAGAGCCCCGGCACGGACTCCGAGTAATCGAGCTCGCGCTCCTCCTCGAGCTTCTTGCGTGCGGCGGCGTCGAGGGTCGGGAAGATGAGCGTCTCCATGCGCTCCTGGTCGAGCACCGGCATCCCTTCGAGCGGCGCCAGACAGCCGTCGACGCGCACCAGCGGCGGACTACCGACTCCGAGGTGGAGGTCGGACGCGCGAATCTCGACCATCGTGCGGAGCAGCGTGGTGAGGTCGAGCAGGTCGGGTTGCTGCTGGAATGCGAGGTGCCCTGGCGCCGGGGCTGGGACTGGCATGGCTGCGACGGACGGTTGCATGAGCGAGGCTCCTTTGCCGTCCATCGACTGCAACCCGGACGCCCATCGAATCGACGTCAATCCGCGCCGTTACCGCTCGGTTTCGATCCGGTGCCACGCGCCGAGGGCATCCTGTCCACGGTTCCCGCCCGGGGGTCGGGACACTTGCCCGCCCCTGGACGAGACGATCGCCCCGGTCTGTGGTTACACTTGCCGCGGTGCGTCGTAGCGGCATGGCCCGGGAACCGGGGCCGGCGCACCGACCTCAGACCGAAACCGGACGTACCGAAGTGCCCGCGCAAGCGCGAGGCGCGCGCGGGAGACCCACCCCATGAAGACCGTCGACAACATCCGCAACGTGGCGATCATCGCCCACGTCGACCACGGCAAGACCACGCTGGTCGACAAGCTGCTCCGCGAAGCCGGGGCGCTCAAGGCCGCTCAGCTCACCGAAGAGCGGATCATGGATCGCAACGACCTGGAGCGCGAGCGCGGCATCACGATCCTGTCGAAGTGCACCGCCGTCACCGTCGGCGACGTGCGCATCAACATCATCGACACGCCGGGCCACGCCGACTTCGGCGGCGAGGTCGAGCGCATCGTGCAGATGGCCGACGGCGCCTTGCTGCTGGTCGACGCCGCCGAGGGCCCCAAGCCCCAGACCCGCTTCGTGCTGCGCAAGGCGCTCGCCGCCGGCATCAAGCCGCTGGTGGTGATCAACAAGATCGACCGCAAGGACGCGCGCTGCGACGAGGTGTTGAACGAGGTCTTCGACCTCTTCTGCGAGCTCGACGCCAACGACGACCAGCTCGAGTTCCCGGTGGTCTACACCTCGGCGCGTTTCGGCATCGCGCGCAGCGAGGCGGACGGACCCGACCACGGCATGGAGCTCCTCTTCCGCGCGATCCTCGAGCACGTGCCCCCACCCGAGGTCGAGGAGGACGGTCCGCTGCGCTTTCAGCCGACCACCCTCGATTACAGCGACTACACCGGCCGTATCGCGATCGGCCGCGTGCGCAGCGGCCGCGTGCGGCCCGGTCAGAACGTGATCGTGCTCAAGCCCGACGGCGCGCGCCGCACGGGCAGCATCACCCACGTCTACCTCTTCGACGGCGTGGGAAAGCGCAAGGTCGACGAGGTCACCGCCGGCAACATCTGCGAGATCCACGGCCTCGAGGACATCGCGATCGGCGAGACCGTCACCGACTCCGAGGGTGTCGAGCCGCTCCCCGGCATCCACGTCGACGAGCCGACGCTCCGGATGCTCTTCTGCGTCAACAACTCCCCCTTCGCGGGACGCGAGGGCGAGTACGTGACCTCGCGGAAGCTGCGCGAGCGCCTGGAGCGTGAAGTCCGTTCCAACGTGGCGTTGCGCGTCGAGTTCCTCGATCGCCAGGATGCATTCCTGGTCTCGGGGCGCGGCGTGCTGCACCTGGGCATCCTGATCGAGACCATGCGCCGCGAGGGCTACGAGTTCGCGGTCGGGAAGCCCGAGGTGGTGCTCAAGGAAGAGAACGGTCAGACCCTCGAGCCGATCGAGGACATCGTGGTCGAGGTGCCCGAGGAAGTGGCCGGACGCGTGTTCGAGCTGCTCGGGTTGAGGCGCGCGAAGATTTCCTCGATCATGCCGCGCGACAACCAGACCCACATCCACGCACGCATTCCCGCGCGCGGCACCATCGGTCTTCACTCGCGGCTCATGCGCGCCACCAACGGCCGCGCGGTGCTCGACTCGGTCCACGGCGGCTACGAGCCGATGGCCGGCGAGATCCCGCACCGCACCAACGCGGTGCTGGTCTCGATGGCCACCGGCGAGGCCACCGGCTACGCGCTCGACGCGCTGCAGGCGCGAGGCGAGCTGTTCGTGTCGCCAGGCGATCCGATCTACGAGGGCATGATCGTCGGCGAGCACCCCAAGGACCGCGATATCCCGGTCAACCCAACCAAGGCCAAGCACCTGACCAACATCCGCGCCGCCGGCGCGGATGACGCCATCATCTTGACCCCACCGCGGCAGTTCTCGCTGGAAGAGTGCCTCGAATACATCGAGTCCGACGAGCAAGTCGAGGTCACGCCCAAGTCGATCCGGCTGCGCAAGGTGTTGCTGCTCGAGAACGAGCGCAAAAAAGACGAGAAACGACGAGAGGCCGCGGCCGGCTAGATCGGGATTCTCGGCGCGCCGCTTGACGGAAACCGATTTCGCGCCAAATTTGCCGGGTTCTTAAACCGATCAGGGCGAGCCAGGAACCAGCCAACACAGCCGTCACGGGCGAGACCAAGGCGAGAGGAGCCATTCCATGAACGTTCGACCGCTTCAAGACCGGATCATCGTGCAGCGCCTGGAGGAGGAGTCGAAGTCGAAGGGCGGAATCATCATCCCCGACACCGCCAAGGAGAAACCGCAGCAGGCGAAGGTCGTCGCCGTCGGCAAGGGGAAGGTGAACGACCAGGGCAAGGTCACGCCCGTCGACGTGAAGAAGGGCGACACCGTGATCATCAGCAAGTGGGGAGGCAGCGAGATCAAGGTGGACGGCCAGGAGCTGCTCATCATCCGCGAGGAAGACATCCTGGGCGTCGTCGAAGGCTGACGCCGCGCCGGTCGCACCGATCCGCGAGCGCACGCGGCTCGCACCAAGGGCCTCTCCGCAAGGGGAGGCCCTTCGCGTTTGCGGCCTCCGGAGCAACCTCAATCGCGCGCGCGATCTCGATCTGGCCCGATCTCACTCCCGGCGGCGCAGCGCGGGGAGCACGCCGATCGGGCAGCTGTCGATCGCGTCGCGGACACCGTCGCCGTCCAGGTCGGGCGCTGAGCCGCGAAGTGGGCAACGGGGGCGCAGGAGATCGCCGGCGAGCAGCAGCCTGCCTCGGCGGGCTATGGTCCAACCATGGCACCGCCGCCGATCGAGCCCGCGCGCGTCGCGGCGGCGCAGATTCCTCGTGTCTACTCGCGCGTGGCACCCGTCTACGACCTCTGGGGCCACCTCACCGAGTCGAACGCGCGCGCTCGGGCGCTGGCGCTCGCGGCGGTGCGCGACGGCGAGGATGTGCTGGAGGTGGCGGTCGGGACCGGGCTCGCGTTCGAACAGCTGGTGCGAGCGAATCCGAGGGGACGCACCGAAGGGGTCGACGTCACCGAGGCGATGATGGCTCGCGCCGCCGGCAAGGTGCGCGATCTGCCCGGTACGCATCCGCTCACGCTCGCAGACGCGCGCGCCCTGCCGTTCGCGGATGCGAGCTTCGATCTGCTGCTCAACAACTACATGTTCGATCTCTTGCCGGAGGCCGATTTCGAAGTGGTGCTCGCGCAGATGCGTCGCGTGCTCCGCACCGCGGGCCGGCTGGTGCTGGTCAACATGGCGGTGCCCGCGGCACGTCGCCACGCGCTCTACTTGTGGCTCTACCGCAGGGCCCCCGAGCTGATGGGCGGCTGCCGGCCGGTGGCGCTCGCACCCCACCTCGAACGCGCCGGCTTCGCCGTGATCACGCGCGAATACGTGAGCCAGCTCGGCTTTCCGTCCGAAGTGATCCTGGCGCTTCCGGGCTGATCACCGATCCCCCCGGCGTGCTCGGCAAGCCCCTCCGGTCGAGAGACGCGATCGACCGCGGTCCCTCCCGTCCGAAGCGTTCAAAAGCGGCCGAGAATGAGGTCTTCTTTGCGCCGGAGGGTCTCTGCGCTCGCGCGGGGTCCTCGGCGCGGTGACGCCCAACTTGCCCAGCGCGCCGCGAGGCGCGCCGGCGAGCAGGTAGCGAGCCGACTTGGGGGTGAGGCCCCGAAAAAATCGCACTTCTTTTCGGGGCGGGGGCTTGAAAAGCCCCCCGAAAATCAATGCGCCGAGTGGTCGAGCGGCGTCATGCCGAGCTCGTCCTCGGCCTTCATCGCGAGATCGCGCTCGACCTTGGCGCGGCAATCCGGGCATATGCCGTGGGTGACGGTGGCCTCGGTGTGCGCCGCGAGGTAGCCCTCGAACGACTGCCAGTAGTCCTCGTCGCTACGCACCTTGCGGCACCACGCGCACACCGGCAGCAGACCCTGGAGCGTCTTCACCTTCGCGAGCGCGTCCTCGAGATCGCTCACGCGCTCGGCGAGCGCCTGGCGCAGCTCGACCATGCGCACGCCCACGTGGATGCGCGCGCGCAGCTCGCGATCGTTGAACGGCTTGACGATGTAGTCGTCGGCACCGGCGCGGAAACCCTCCATCAGGTTGTCGTGCCCCGCTTTCGCGGTGAGCATCAGCAGGAAGGGCGGTGTGGCCGTGGGGCGGCTGCGCACCACGCGGCACACCTCGGGACCGGTGAGGCCGGGCATGTGCCAGTCGAGGATCGCGAGCGGCGGGGCCTCGCGGCCCACCAGGATTCGCGCGGCCTCGGCGCCGTTCGCGATGGGGACCGGATCGAACCCCCACGAGCCCACCAGGTCCGTGAGGATGTGCGCGAGTGATGCGTCGTCCTCGGCAATCAGGATTCGCATGGACACCCCGGAAAAGATCTCCCCCATCCCCCGAGCGTAACCTGAACTCAGGCCTCGGCGCAGCTATTTCCCGCCGGGCGGAGCTAGCCACCCCGGTCCAGGTCGCGGAAGAAGCTCAGGTTCTCGGCCTTCATTCGAGCCAAGGAACCGGCGAGATGGATGTGGCGGGGGTTCGGATGGATGCGGATCCCCGTGCTTTGCTCGCAGCCCAGCAGATCCTCGCTCTCGCGATAGCAGCGCGCCCAGGCGAGCTGAGCGTCGCGCAGTCGCGCCACGTGGGGCAGATCGGTGCTGGTGCGCTCTTCGCGAAACGCGAGCAGTCCGATCATCACCGCCGCCGCCGCCAACCGGCTCTTGCTCCCGGGCAGCCAGCCGGTGAGCGCGAGGTGAATTGCGAACAAGCCTGGCGCCGCATACGCGACGTATCGAGACACCTGCGAGCTCACCAACCCCAGGCAAGCGCGGCCGGGCGCCGTCGCGACGCCGAAGATCAACGTGAAGCCTGCGAGGAGGAAGACCGCCCGATCGAGGTACTCGGACGGCCGCGTAAAGGTCCTCCACGCAGCGCGCAGGAACACCCCGCTCAGGACCCCATATTCGGCCATCGAGACGACCCAGGCCGAAGGCGATCGTGCCCGCACCAAAGCAGCGGTGGCCGAGCCGAACGCGTGTCCGAGCATCCAGATCGGAAAGGCGAGCACGGCACCCGGCTGCTGGGCGTGGAGCACCGGGCAGCGGCTCGCCGGCCGCCAGTGGTAATCGATGAAGAAGGCAGCGACCGTGGCGACCGAGATCGCGAGCGCCGCCCCCCGGAGCCTGCGAGCGCGCATCCCCTCGCGCGCTCGGACCAGGTCGAGCGCCATGAGGACGATCAGGAACGGACACGCGAAGAGCGCGAAGCCCGTGAACATGCAAAGGCCGTTCAGCACCACGAGCAGCGCCAGCCGCGGCGCCAGCCGCTCGATCGCGAGCCCCAGCGCGGCTGCGGTGACCAGGAACTCGGGAAACGGACCGTGCGCCGAGTCGTGGGCGCCGACGAACACTTCGTACTGAAGCAACGTCAGATAGACCAGCGGCACCGCGACGGCGGACCACGCCAGGGCGCCGATCGCCTTGCGCTGCACCGCGAGAGCAAGCACCGCGGCGCCGATCACCGCACCGGCGGACGCGAAGGCATCCACGCGAAGATCGAGGTGAAAGCAGCGATAGACCGACCCGAGCATCAAGCCGCCGAGCCCCACCCGGTGAGGCCCGTGCTGGGCGACGAAACCAGCCCAGAACCCGCGCGGCGAAAACTCGACGCGGTCGATCAGACCCCACTGGTCGTCGATCGGCACGTCGACGGAAAAGCGGTCCACGAACAGCAGCAGGCGCACCGCGAGCGCCGTGGTCGCCGCCGCGAGGCCGAGCCAGATCGCGCGAGGCGTCGAGCTCGAGGAGGCGCCAGCTCCGGCGCGTCCAGGCGCCTCGCTCACGCCTGTGTTCCGGAGCTTCCGAGGTCACGGATCACGTCGCGGAGGCCGTCGACCACGCGGGCCATCCGGTCGTAGACCACGCGGTCGGCGGTGTCGCTCGGATAGTGATAATGCGGGTAACGAAACGGCGCCGTGTCCGAAACCATCACTCCCGGATAGCCCGCCTGCCAGAACGACCAGTGATCCGACCAGCTGATGCCGGGAACCCAGCTCGGTAGCGCCGCGCCCTCGGAGGGAAACGGCGTCGACTTGCGGAAGCTCGCGACCGAGCGCCGCACCAGCTCGCGCGAGCCCCAGTTGCCCACGAAGCCGATGAAGTTGCCGGTGCTCGGATAGAAGAGGCCGAACGGCCACGGATACTTCTGGCTGTCGGGATCGTCGACGAAGTAGCCCATCGTCTCGAGGCTCAGCATCGCGACGACGTCGTCGCCGCGCTCGCGGCAGGAGCGCGCGTAGACCAGGCTGCCCATCGCGTCGGTCTTGTAGTGCGGTGGCTCCTCGTTCACGAACGCCACGAAGCGCAGCGTGCGCGCCTGCGGCTGCTCCTTGAATGCGCGGGCGAGCGCCAGGAGCGCCGCGACACCGCTGCCGTTGTCGTCGGCGGCCGGACACGCCGTGAACGAATCGTAGTGAGCGCCCACCACCACGATCTCCTTGGAGAGCGTGCTTCCGGGGATCTCGACGATCAGGTTCTCGCAGCGCACGCCACCCACGTCGAAGCCCTGCCGCTCGAGCGTCAGGCCGGTCGCCGCGAGCTGGCCCGCGACGTAGGCATTGGCGCGCGCGAGGCCGTCGGGGCGCGCCGTGTTGCGCTCGCCGATCCTGGTCGCGAGCTCCGCGACGTGTCCGCGCAGCTCGGCGGCCAGGTCCTTTTGCGACGAGGTCGTCTCGGGCAGCGGCTTGGAGAACGAGGTGCCCGGCATGTGCACCATGCAGCTGGTCGCGAGCGCCAGACCGCCGATGAGCATCGCGAGCAACCACCAGCGAGTCCCCCGCAGAACCTTCATCGATGCCTCCGACGGCGATCCTACGTCATCTCCGGGCGATTGGTGCTCCGCCGTGGCATGGAAGCCCTTGCGTTCTCGGCGCGAAAGCAGGATCGTCGCCAGAGCAGCGCTACTCGACGACCCCTACCCGAGGAGGAGCGACATGACGGCGTTCAACGTGGTGCGATTTCGCGTCAAGCCCGGCCAGGAGCAGGCCTTCATCGACTTCCACCGCAAGGTGCGGCCCGCGTTCAAGGGCTTCCTCGGGGGCAGCATCATCAAGACCGGCGAACGGACGTACTGTCTCGTCGGCGAATGGCGGAACTTCAAGAGCATCGTCAACGCCCGCCCGACGATGATCGGCCTGCTCGACCACACCCGCGACATGCTGGAGGACCTGGGCGGCGGGCTCGGGGTCACCGACCCCGTCTCGGGCGACGTGGTCACGAAGCTGACCGTCGCGAAGCCCGCCAAGAAACGCGCGGCACCGAAGCGCCGCGCGGCCAAGAAGCCGGCGCCCAAGCGCAAGCGCTGAGATACGGCAACCTCGCCGGCCACGTCCAGAAACGGGCTCGCGTGCGGTCGAAGTCGGCGCTTGCGGCCGCCTGCCTCGCGGGCGTGCTGCTGGTGCTCGAGGGCGGGTTACGGCTTCAGGCGTTTTTCGACGAATTGCGCGTCGAGAAGGGCTGGAAGACCATCGCCGCGGCGGCGCGGCCGTCTCGCGGCGCGGTCGTTTCGCTCGAGGACGTCGTGCGGCCGAGCCCGGATCCGAAACGGATCTACGAGCTGCTGCCGGATCTCGACGTCACGATCGTCCACCGCATCGTCACCAACAGCGCGGGCTTTCGCGGCCATGAGTTCGCGGCGACGAAACCACCCAGCACGGTGCGGATCGTGGGGCTCGGCGACTCGGTGATGTTCGGGCTCGGGCTCGAGGAGTCCGAGACGTTTCTCGCGCGTCTCGGGCCGCTGCTCTCGGCGCGGTTTCCCTCGGTCGCCTGGGAGGTGGTCAACCTGGCGGTGCCGGGCTACGACACGGTGAACGAGGTCGCGACGCTCGAAGCCAAGGGGCTCGGTTACGCGCCGGACCTGGTAATCCTCAACTTCGTCGCGGACGACCTGGGCCTGCCCAAGTTCATCGTCCGCCGCTCCCAGCCGCTCGCTCTCGACCGCTCGTTCCTCGTCGCCCGGCTGGCGGGGCTGCTTCACGGTCCCGAGGGCGGCTCGGGCACCGGTTTGATCGCCTCGGTGCGCCGCCGCGACGGTGTGCGCGGCGCGGTGCTGACCGACGACGTGCGCGCGATGGCCGGGTTCGACGCCTTCGCCGAAGCGATCGCCAACTTGAAGCGCCTCTCCGAGAAGCACAGCTTCCACATCCTGGTCGTCGGCCACCCCAGGCTCCCACGCGAGGTGCACGAGCTGGTCCACGGGCTGGGCATCGCGAGCGTCGCCTCCGAGCCCGTGGTCACTCGCTACATGCGCCGTAACGGGATCGACGACATCCGCGACCCGCGGCTCGCGTTCTCGGCGGCCGATCCGCATCCGACCGCGATCGCGCACGGCTTGATCGCCGAGGCCATCGCGACCCATCTCGACGAGATCGGCGAGGCGGAGGCGCTGGTGAATGGCGCCACGAGCGAGGCCGGCGCTCCCGCCACCGCGCCACCGCCCTGAGCGCCTCCGGCTCGCAGGCTCAGGCCGCGTGCTTGCTGCGCAGCCAGAGGTCGAAGACTTCGCGCGAGGTGTAGGTGGGCGTGAAGCCGAACTCCTGCTTGAGGCGCCGATTGGCGAGGACCGGTCGGTAGCGCAGGAAGCGCACTTGCTCGGGCCCGTACTGGGTGAGGTGCAGGCGCTTGAGCAGCGCGAGCGTGGGGCCCAGGACGTTGGCGGGAATCGGCAGGAGCGGCTTGCCGAGACGCGACGCGATCTCGCGCGTGCTCATGGCGCCGTCGCCCGCCAGGTTGAAGATGCCGCTCTTGGCTTCGAGCACTCCCGCGACGATGCACGCCACCACATCGCGATCCCAGATGAACACGAACGGCGAATCGGCGCCGGCGACGCCGAGCACCACCGGCTTCTCGAAGAGATCGGTGATCGGGCTCGAGGTGCCGGCGCCGAGGATCGTGCCGGGGCGCAGCACCAGCTGCGCGAGCTCCGGGTGGCTCGCGCGGTGCTCGGCGAGCTGCTCCTCCACCAGCCGCTTGTGGCGCGAGTAGGGAAACTCGTCGTTGCCGCGGATCGCGTCGGCTTCGTCGAGCCACGCGGGGTTGTCCTCGTGATAGCCGTACGCGGCGCCGCTCGACGTCACCACCAGCTTCTTCACTCCCGCGGCGACGCACGCCGCGAGCACGTTCTGGGTGCCGAGCACGTCGACGCGATACGCGAGGTCGTCGGCGGCGCCGGCCGGTGGGCGCACGATCGACGCCAGGTGCACGACCGTGTCGATCCGCCGCTTGCGCAGGGCCTCCGCGAGCGACGGGTCGCAGATATCGGCGCTCAGGTACTCGATGCCCGCGCGTCGCGCGTCCGTGGGCACGTCGCGGACGTCGAGCGCCACCAGCGCCGCGAGGTCTTTGCGGCGACCGGCGAGCGTCTCGACGGTGAGCCGGCCGAGATAACCCGAGGCGCCCGTGACCAGAACCGCGGGTTTCGCCTTGGCGGCGCGCTTTACCGGCATCGGGCACCGCGGCCGCTGTCGGAGGGACGCGGTCCCTCGCGGCCGCGGCGCTCGACCGTGACGTGACGCCGCGGCTGCGAGGGACCGCA